>JBBFKT010000032.1 GCA_037482015.1 Thermodesulforhabdaceae bacterium | reverse complement strand
CATAAACATAAACACCTTATTCGATTTTTAGACAAACTTCTCATCAATGATGACTTTTGGAAATCCTATATTACCACTATCTTCCTTTTACCTCATATCACTTCTAGGAAAAAATTTCTTACCCTACTAATAGATGCTACTACATTAAAAGACGATGTGTGGATATTGAGTGCTTCCATATCCTATGAAAACAGAGCCGTACCTATTTATATGGAGCTTTGGGAAGGGGTCAATCAAAAGTATGATTATTGGGCAAGAGTAATAGGGTTTGTAAGAAATATGAGAAAGTATTTGCCGGATAAATTTTCGTATGTAATAATAGCGGACAGAGGATTTCAAGGGGAAAGGTTGCCGAAAGAATTCAAGAAATTGAAATTGGATTACATTATTCGGATAGGGGAGAATTATCACATCAAGACAAAGAATGGGGAAGAATGGAGAGAATTAAGTTTGTTGGACGATGGGAAGTATAATGAGGTAGTGTTGGGGAAGACCAACAG
>JBBFKT010000031.1 GCA_037482015.1 Thermodesulforhabdaceae bacterium | reverse complement strand
TAAGTTACTTATGGTCGTGGTGTGAGAAAAGTTTTCCTTGAATTTTTTACCCCAACCCTTGAAAGCAAAACGGGCAATTTGCCTAAGCTTTGCTTCCCGTAAGTCGATAATTTCTCCCATAAACATTCTCCCTTTTATGGGTTGGTTAGCTGACCTGCAGGAGAAATTCTTAAAAGACAACCTAACTGTAAATCAGACCTAAAATATACGTTGAAACCTGTTTCTAATTTGAGGCTGTCTTGTGGATACTAAATTCCAGTTATTTATAGCACCGTTCATTGTAACTTGCAAATAACTTTAATCTATAGCAAGCGATGTATAGCAAAAAAGTATTTTATCAGAGAATTTTTGAAAATGCTTCATTACAATATGGGAATGAATACTCCTTACAACATTTTTTGGATGGGATCGATTTTTAGTGAGGCTGTTCGGGAAAGATCTCGACGATAATCCAGGGGCGCTGTATCGTAGGGGCATGGCATGCCATGCCCCTACACATGATGTGCTAT
>JBBFKT010000030.1 GCA_037482015.1 Thermodesulforhabdaceae bacterium | reverse complement strand
AACGAACGTGGCATTGCCCGCGCCTTGACCGGAACGGGTCACGATCTGGGGATGGCAACCTGTGCGATTGCCGTTACTGCTGATTGGTGGCAGATCAAGCCGCCCTTGCCGGGAACGGTAGCAGCATTGACGCTGAGCGAAGCGCAGCTTAAGCCGGTGGCCCTCGGTGATACGACGATTGCAGTCGGGGCAGTGGCACACCTGAGCCTCTGCTACGATGCGCGGGTGCTTGATCATCCGACGGCGATGGCATTTCTGAACGCGCTCTGTCGGCGGCTCGGTGTCAGGCCGCTAGCCGAACCGCAAGAGGATGAGGTCGGTCTTGTGTCATCAGGCATTGCCTGAAGCACATCGTTTGGGGAGCACGTCGCAGGAGCGTACAAGGCGCAGGGAAGCGACTATTTTATGCGCGGAAATCAGTAGGGGCACGGCATGCCGTGCCCCTACGATTCCTGTCACACCAGCGCTAGCGTCCGACAGTGCATCGTTCAGGTGCAGTATCAGGGTAATCGTTGGCTGGTGTGTCGTGGCTTCTATGCTAGCGGATGTGATCAGGATACTACCAGC
>JBBFKT010000029.1 GCA_037482015.1 Thermodesulforhabdaceae bacterium | reverse complement strand
TCCACCACCACATCAAATCCGCTGGCACAAAAATAGGCATAAACCACACTTGCGTAGTATCCTTCATAGCCCCCTATGTCGTTTCGTCTATACCAATCGTGCGGGATACTTGCGAAAAAACTATGAAAGATTTTTCTTATTCTCCCGAAGTCATTTTCTCTTATCGCTTCCCTTAAATAATGCTTGTTCTCTTCTTTGCTGTAATAGTCTTCAACAAGATAATCCAAAAGGCTGTTAGTAAAGCTAATTTCCACTTCCTTATTTGGAAAACTAAGAGTGTATATAATCGTTCCAAGCTCAACTTCTTTTCTCTTTATTGTCAAGTAACCGGTCTGAAAAAGGAGATTTTCAGGATTTATGCGATCCAGATCAAAGCTTTCTATGAGTTCGCCTCCCACTCTCAGTTTGGATAACCTGGGAAGGTAATACTTCCTTTCATACATGATTTTTATCAAAAACGCGGGAGTTCCTGTTTCGAACCAGTAGGGGCGAAATTCTCCTTCGGCAAGATACAGAAGAATATCAAAGGGGTTGTAAACCTTTTCCCCAAGCCAGGAATATCCGTCATACCAGCA
>JBBFKT010000028.1 GCA_037482015.1 Thermodesulforhabdaceae bacterium | reverse complement strand
GCAGTTAAACAAGGTCCTTCGAGATCAGACCAGGGAATTGGAACAGGCATCAAAGCTATAATACCTTCGTTCTCCCCTATCTCTACACTCATCGCTTGCAAGTTGTCCTTTTCGGTAAAGGCGACAGAAGTTGGTTGAGGCAAATCTGGAAAATTTTGCTCAAGGCATTGGTGATAGTGGTCGGCGCAAGGCAAAAGGGGTTCGTATAAAGCAACCATTGCCAACGCCATTGTATTCGGTTGTCTCTTTTGCTCGAGAGTTTCCAACATTTTACCAACTCCAATGATGAAAAACTGGTAACCGCCCAACGGTCGGCGCTTCAGCCGCCGCCGAAGGCGGTCGGCTGCAAGCGCAGGTTGGGCCGAGACCGCCGGCCCGCCCGGCCCGCCGATGAACTGCTACGCCCTGGGGGAAGCCGATGAAGTGCTTGTACTGCAACGCCGACCTCACGTTCACCAAGCTGGGGTGGACGCACGCCAACGGGGCGATCTACGCCATGTATTGCGCACGCTGTGGGTACTACTCCGACCACGCCGCCCACGTGCAGCGAAGTTACTGCCCGAAGTGTGGCAGTCGTAAACACTGGCGTGATCACCATTGCGCTACGCCCAGCTACGCGCGCACACACACACCCTTCACACACTCTGAAACGGAAGGGGTGAACCGAACGGAACATGAC
>JBBFKT010000027.1 GCA_037482015.1 Thermodesulforhabdaceae bacterium | reverse complement strand
TCCGGGAAATTGCATTCTGCATATTTCTAGCCTTTCAGAAAAGTTTTTACCTCACATACAGCTTAAAGACCGTTATCACAATGGTTATCAACGTAAACCCCGCCCCAATAAACCATTGAGTAAATGTAAGTCGCCTTTCAAGAGATTCGAACCTCTTATCCATAGCTTCAAAGCGAGCATTCATCTCCCTCTGGAGTGCTTCAAAGCGTTTTTCCATAGCTTCAAAACGCGCGTTCATTTCCCTCTGGAGAGACTCAAAGCGCTTTTCTATAGCTTCAAATCTGGCAGCTTCTATCTCCCTCAGTGCTTTGAGTTCTTCTTCTACTCTGACAATCCTCTCTATAAGGGACAGTTCCCTGACTCTTTGATCATCCCTCCTGACATATTCTTCTATCGCAGCTTCAACACTTTTCTGAACCAGTTGTCTTACAAACTGTTCTATCTCGTTCCGGGAAATTGCATCCTGCATATTTCATAACCTTTCAGAAAAGTTTTACCTCACATACAGCTTAAAGACCGTTATCACAATGGTTATCAACGTAAACCCCGCCCCGATAAACCATTGAGTAAATGTAAGCCGCCTCTCAAGAGATTCGAACCTCTTATCCATAGCCTCAAAACGCGCATTCATCTCTCTCTGAAGTGCTTCAAAACGCTTTTCCATAGCTTCAAAACGTGTGTTCATTTCCCTTTGAAGAGCCTCAAAACGCTTTTCCATAGCTTCAAAACGTGCGTTCATTTCCCTCTGGAGAGCCTCAAAACGCTTTTCCGTAGCTTCAAAACGAGCATTCAGTTCCCTCTGAAGAGCTTCAAAGCGTCTTTCCATAGCTTCAAATCTAGCAGCTTCTATCTCCCTTAATGCTTTGAGTTCCTCTTCTACTCTGACAACTCTCTCTATAAGAGATAGTTCTCTAATCCTTTGATCATTCCTCCTGACATATTCTTCTATCGCAGCTTCAACACTTTTCTGAACCAGCTGTCTTACAAACTGTTCTATTTCGTTCCGGGAAATTGCATTCTGCATATTTCTAGCCTTTCAGAAAAGTTTTTACCTCACATACAGCTTAAAGACCGTTATC
>JBBFKT010000026.1 GCA_037482015.1 Thermodesulforhabdaceae bacterium | reverse complement strand
TCGGTCTATTTTTCTGGCTTTTCTGATAAACATAGCGAAGCAATAATATCTCAATGCATTGGCTTTGTCAAGGACAATTAACCTCTCTTCTGACACTACATTAAGATTTCTACCCTGGCCAATCCGTAATTTCAATAAGTTAGACTTCCCAAAAGAGGCAAAAATGCCATTTTCGCCACAAAAAGTGGCGAACTTGGGTTAGTTGCATAAGTCTGGAAAGGTCTTCCAGGTTGAGTTCCATCCCTGCTCTTTCTGTGGGCTATGTTACCTAGTCACCCCATAAGGGAAGTTTTCCAATACCCTCAGAAAACTATTGACTAACGCAGGGATATGCTGATATATGAAATGTCACCCTGAAGGTGGGGCTGTAGCTCAGTTGGGAGAGCGCTTGAATGGCATTCAAGAGGTCAGGGGTTCGATTCCCCTCAGCTCCACCACAGATTCATACCATACCTCAAAAAATAAGCCTTATCGCTTAAAAAACTAAGATTTTGATTTTTTTTGCGAGTTTTACATGCTAATGGAATCTTTTTCTGAGGAAATTCTGAAACTATTGAAAGCTTTTTAGATCAGCAATAAATTTCTCAAACGATTTAGCCACAAACTCAGCATCTGGCTCCACATTAAAAATTTCTTTCCACCTCTCTCGATTAAGCTTTAATTGAGAAAACCTATCTACAAAGTATTGAGATAAAACATCCCACCGCAAGGCGATATGATCCCAGCGGTAATGAAGTATCTTCAGAAAGTCTTCTGGAATGTTGTCTTCAAAAAGACATAGCACCGACACAAGATCAACAATATCACGCTCCTTATAGTAATAAGACCGATAAAAAAGCTTCTTTCCTACTATTTCCCACGGACGTTCTACATTGATTGTCCGACCACCATAAAACATTAACTCACATTTAACAATAGGATCACTGGTAAGAAGAGGTGCTGCAATAAAATCTATGTCACCACTTGAAAGTTCTAGCTTGACGAAATTGGACTGTTCCACAAATCTTCCCCCACATATTTCTTCGGCAAAGCTATTAGTTCTTGGGCTGACAAATGGCACCAACTGTATGTCATATAAAAATATATCGATATCTTTGCTGATGCGCGGACACTTCCAAAATTCGTACAGAGCGGTTCCGCCGCCAAATCCCCAAGCATGATCTGGAATTCCTGCGCTGTCGATTATTTTCAGCGCTTTCCTAAACAGTTCCAGAAACATCATCTATTCTAAAAATTCCTTTAATTTTATAACACCAACCCCCAGTTGTTCAACAACCGCGGCCAGCTCACGCATATCCTGCAACGTGAAATTATTTTCGCGCAAAAAGCCTATCACCATTTCACTCGGCTGGCTGAAAAATTCATCTATCCATATAAGATACCTGCTGAGAATATCTTCACTTTTCCGTTCCATTAGCCTACGCAACACTTTCACAAGATCGGAAGCCGACAAAAAATCCACCGTGTTGCGGTTTAAGGTTATTTCGACCATTTCTGAATACATACGCCCAAGCCCCATTCTAATACTTTATCCTATGCTCCTAGCATCAAGGCATCCGATTTTTTATAACATCAAAACTATCTTAGTCCTAGAATACATCGTCCACAACCAAAATCGAAAAGATAATTTCAAGCATACCACCCCCACCGTGGCACATTCTTTGATGATGCATGCCAAACGGGATGTCTGATTCTGGTTAGTCACGATAACAAAGAAGGAACATGCCATGAACGGGAAGGTTTACATTTTAATTATTGATCCTGACGAAGACACTCAGGATTTTTTCTTTAGAGCTCTTACAACTCAGGATCGCCTTCAGTGTTTTGTTTCATCCACAAAAGAAGAAGCCCAAAGTATTCTAAACGCCTTTTCTATCGATCTTATTCTCATGGACATCGGTATAGCAGGACCACCGAATTTTGTAACACTACGAGAGATTCTTTCTTGTTGGAGCCATGCTGTTGTTTTGCTTACTGGTTCCATCCACCAGACCTGTCACATGAAGGATGCAGTCTCAATAGGGGCTCACGGCTACCTGATAAAACCTATCTCATTGTATTCACTGAGAAAAATTGTCAATTCTTTTACTAAAGAAATCGCTACTGTCAACATAAAGTGACAGAAGTGTCTCTCGCTAGGTTACAAAATAGGGCTTCCACCAAAATCTCACACCGATAAAAGGCTATGAAAGCCTTGAATAGATGGAGGGTTTTCACGATTGTGCAATTCGGCACGTTCATTGCTGGTAATGAGAAATGAAGTCGGAAGCAAGGTGGATTACGAAAACAGCAACAGGGAGGTTCAGACAATGGGACAAAGAATCCTAGTAGCAACCGATGGGTCAGAACACGCCATGAAGGCAGTTCAAAAAGCCTTGGAATTTGCGGAAAAGGAGAGTGCGGAAGTAACCATAATTTCTGTAGCATATTATGCCAAGGATTTTTTTGATGAAATGCCTCTCAACATCCAGACAAAGCTTGAGAATCAAGCAAAATCAGCTCTGGATCGTGCAAAGGCTCTGTTTGATGAAAAGAATATCCCCGTAAAGACTCATCTGGAAGCCGGCTTAGTTCCAGCAAACAACATCCTTAGATTCGCACAGGAACAAAAGTTCGACATCATAATTCTGGGAAGTACGGGCATTTCGGGTTTTATGAGAACTTTAATCGGCTCAACAGCCGCAAAGGTAGTAGCCCAGGCACCTTGCAGTGTCCTGGTTGTAAGATAAGACTTTCAAAAAGGAGGTATGGGAGATGATGAAAAGGCTTTTTTCAACGATACTTGGTATGTTTACTGCGGTAGCAGTGTTGCTACCCACTATGGCCATGGCTGCTGGTGGAGGCAAAGTGGCGAATGTTGTTATCGTTGCCGATCCACGAAAGGTTCACGGAGTTTTGGCCTGGTGGGCAAACCTTTATAACGAAAGCCACATCTACTTCGCTCTCCTTACGATAATCATCATCCCCTTGATAGGGGTAATATTCGGGCTCGTTGCTGACTGGGTAATGTCTTCCATGGGTATCGACTTAAAATCTCGGGAACTTGCAGAACACTAAACCATAAAAGAAGAAGGAGGCAGGACTATGGACTGGCTATACATCACTATGCCGATTGCAGGTGTGCCGATTTTCTGGCCAGGTTTGATTATCCTCGGTATCGGTGTAGGTATCATAGGGGGATTTTTCGGAATGGGTGGTGCCTGGATGGTAACGCCAGGGCTTAATATCCTGGGTTTCCCTATGGCCTTTGCTATCGGAACAGATATCGCTCACATGGCCGGAAAATCTCTGATCTCTACAATGCGCCACGGCAAGTTCGGAAACGTGGATTATAAGCTCGGTCTTATCATGCTGATAGGAACGGTTGTTGGTTTTGAGGTGGGTGCTCAGATGGTCATGTGGCTCGAAAGAATTGGAAATGTCGAAAAGGTTGTGCGATGGCTTTATGTCTTTCTCCTGCTCTTCATAGCCTGGATGGTCTTCTACGATGTCGCAAAGAGAAAACGTAAGGAGAGAGAAGCAAAACTGGCGGGCCGTGAAGTAGATAAACTTGCAACAGGTATAGAGTGGCACAAGACCTTACATAAAATTCGTATTCCCCCGATGATGCACTTCAGAGCAGCGGGAATCTATTGCTCCATGTGGCTTCCCGTTATGGTAAGTTTCTTTACGGGATGGCTTGCGGGAATCCTTGGAATTGGTGGTGGTCTTATCCGCATGCCGGCTCTTATCTACCTGGTTGGATGTCCAACTCACGTAGCCGTCGGAACAGATCTTTTCGAAGTAATGATCTCAGGGCTATACGGAGCAGCAACTTACACTTACAAAGGTAGAACTGAACTTCTAGCCGCTGTCATCATGCTTATTGGAGCGTCTGTTGGGGCTCAGGTCGGGACTGTTGCCACAAAGTATATAAAGGGTTACGGCATTAGAATTGCTTTTGGATGGGCTGTTATTGGTTGCATGGTTTCCGTGGTCCTGAAACTCATTCCTTCCTATGTTCCTGGTGTGAAGGATATTTGCGGCACTCTGGCAACCATCGTGGTGCTAGGGGTTGTTTCCATTTTGAGCCTTTACATTGCCGTGCGCATGGTTCAGGGAGCCAGGAGGGAAATTGCGATCAAAAAACAGCAGCGTATGGCAACGGAGAGCCATGGCGCATAAAACCACTCATTACATGGAGGAGATTCCATGAGAGTTCTAAACAGATTAATCATAACCCTTGCGGTTTTAACTCTAGCTATATCAGGGTGCAATTTTGGAAAGGTGGATCAGGGAAGGACCTTAAAGTATGACAAAGAAAAGAAGATAGTAACGATTATAAGAGATATGGGCGATGAGAAAAATCCCAAGTATGACGGTTCCCCTGTGTCCTACAAAATGCCTGATGATCCAAATGAGATTGGTCCTGAACCAAAAGCTGGTGGAAGACTGAATCTCGATGTGGTAAAGCAACAAATCACCATCTTCAATCCGTCTTCTAATAAGATAGAAACCATTCCTATAACTATCGTTGATAGGAAAGAAAACGTCGAAAAGGATAGTCCTCTGGTATTTGATGCATCTCAGGGTAAACCAAAGAAATTCCCGGTAGTGGATAAGGATCGCAAGACTATAACGGTCTATTCATCCAGACAGAAACTTCTTGTGACATTTTCCCTTCCCGAAGAATACTTCACCCTTCCAGCCGACACATGGGATTCTGGTGATGTGGTTCGGATCTACTACAAAGAGGATGGCAAGGCGAAACGGTTCATGAATGTAACGAGAACTGACATATACAAGAAGTAATAAGGACACAGGGGTAAACCGAAAGGGCGGGCTGGCTAAAAGCTCGCCCTTTCCATTTAGAAAAATGCGTTTGCTTACGAAAAAACACAGACAAGAAAATAGTTAGTGACATCAAGCCTTTTTGCTATTTCCTTTTTCTCTTCGGGAGGATGAAAATGGACGTATCTCTTTTCAACAGGCGCAAAAAACTTGGGATCATGTGCGCTATTTGTTGTCTTGTCTTTTTGATTGCTCTTGTTGATGGTCTTTTAGCCCGTTTCAGGCAAAATCCCCATGAATTTCACGTTCTTCCAGGGGCTCAAATTTCGGTCATTGGTCCTCTCCCACCTGACATACAGGATCTTGAAAAACTGAAGTTAACAATCATTCCGGAAAAAGCCATCCGGGTTACTCTGCTGGGAACTAAAACCGGTTACTGGTTAGGCGGCACTCTTTGGCAGGGCGTCATAGAAATCCTCCCGGAAGCTTCCCAAGGGAAATATATCGTGAAAGTAACAGCTCCTGCTCCCCACGACAAAAAACCTCTTAGAGAATTCACCATCTTTGTGCACAGTGGACAAAAAGATCTTCAGAAAGTGTCTCTTTCAATGTTCAGGCGATATATGGGTATAAATCCATGGATTGTTTCTTGCGGAGCTTTGGGAACTGCTTTATTCCTTGGAGGAACTCTTTTTCTGCTTTCATCCCGGATTGACCGACTTCTTCGCTTAGAAGGATTTGGGGAGATTTACAGAGTTATTTTTGATCATGAGGGGCGGAAAACCTATGTATTCTTTGGGCTAGGGAAAAAAGATGGAATTTCAGAAGAGGACATATTAGAAGTCTTTAACACAGATGGGAAAAAGGTTGGACGAATTGAGGCAAAAGACGTTTACGAAGGTGACAGCATCGGATTGTGGAAAGAAGGAGACATCCTGCCGAAGCCGGGCTTTTTAGTAAAGAGGCAAGGATCATTTTCCTGATGGGCATGGCATGTCCCTACAATATGACAACCGCGATGGTTATCACTGCGATCTTTTCTGAACCTTCACTCACACTTCACTTGAAAGTGTTTGAAAAATTTTTCCCGACAGCGTTTTCCTGACAATAGGCTCACAGGTAATTGGGATAGGGGCGGTCGATTTGACCGATCCCCTCCCACACCACCCGGAATGCGGGTCCGCACCGGGCGGTTCGAGAAGTTGAGCAGGCAGCTGCTGCGGCCTTTGCTGACTCCTCGCTCCGGTTCATCACCGTCACCCTTTCAGGTGTAAGGCGAGATCTCCCCTGGTAAGAACGCACTCCTTCACTGCACAACCGCCGAATTTACGCCACTTCGCCTTGATCACGAGAGCTTCGCAGACTTCGGCCCGCTCGCCCTGCTCCACAC
>JBBFKT010000025.1:8855-9103 GCA_037482015.1 Thermodesulforhabdaceae bacterium | reverse complement strand
CTATCCTGTCCAGAATCGGCTTGTCATATTCGTCTATGAGAACCACTACTTTGGAAGCATATTTTTCAGATGTTTTCCTTACTAACTCCTTGAGCTTAAGATTCAACAGCCTTTCTTTTAGTTCAATGCCATACATTTCAGCATGGTAATTCAGGGTAGAATTTATAATCTCTTCAAGAGTATCAGTGCCACTAACCACTCCCTCAGCAAAGTCCACATAAATTACAGGATAACTTTTGCTCCAATCC
>JBBFKT010000025.1:0-8846 GCA_037482015.1 Thermodesulforhabdaceae bacterium | reverse complement strand
CCAGTGATCGTAAAGATAAAGTCCTTTGAAAAGCTCTCTTCTCCCAAGAAAGGCTTGCCTTAGAGTGTCCAGAAACAAAGATTTACCGAAACGACGAGGGCGGGAGAGAAAATAATACTTGCCCTCACTGACTAGATTTTCAATAAAACGAGTTTTATCCACATAATGATAATCTTCTGATCCTATTTCTTCAAAACTCTGAATTCCTATGGGAAGTTTTTTCATAATATTCCACCTTGGTAGAGCAATTGAAAAACACTTTGTCCTAACAATACCTTACCTTATAATAATAAGATCGCGTCATTAAGAATTTAAACAGAAAGCAAACCGAGGAAAATCCGACCTCATTTTCGCTTTTGGGTATTTTCAGGATGATTTTTTTGCTTGGCAGGGGTCGTTTTATTAGAAGAACCGGTCTCGTTTCGCGGACCCTGCATAGCTAATTTTTTTCTTATCTCCAGATAAAGATCCTGGGCAGTTTCGTCGTCTGGTTTTTTATCTAAATAGCGCTTCAAAAAATCAGATGCCTTGGCATACTCTTTTTGATTGTATAAGAGTTTTGCAGCCTGCAACAGTAATTCCGGTTTCCCAGGTTGAAGTTCAACCAATTTTTCTAAAACTTGAGCAGCTTCTTTTTCTTTTTTTTGTTTCAAATACATGTAAAGTAAATTGTTATAGCAATTTACCGACTTTGGATTATTGTTTATACAGGTATTGAGAGCCTTTACTACATCATCGTAATCTTTGTCTTTATTGCTCAGAGCGAAGAAATCATTGTAGTGGCTTTCAACATTTGGTTCCAGGCTCATAAGTTTTTTCACCACTTCTCGCTCACCCGAAGCATTTTTTGAAGAGCGGTAAATTTCCCGAAGGTATTTCCAGGTATTTACATCATTTGGTTTCAACTGAACAACTTTTTCAAAGGCCTTACGAGATTCCTCCTGATTACCGTTTTCTTTATACAGAACTCCAATATTATACCACAAAGTAGGGTCTTTAGGTCTCAATTGAGAGAGTTTCTGATAAGCCGCTAAGAGTTTGGCTTTATTGTTTGTTTTCTGGATCGTATTAATCCATCTGGCAATAATATCCTCGGTTCCATGACCACTGTTTACCATTTTCTGATATATTTCTTCCGCTGCAGCCCACTGCCCGAGATTTTCATAGCAGAGAGCAAGCATCTTGTGAGCTTCCACATCGTTTGGATGATCAAACAAATATTTTTTCAGATATTCTGAAGCCTTGTCATAATCTTTCTTTTGAAAAAGTGCAGCACCAACGTTGTAGGCTAAAACAGGGCTTTTGGCTGAAGATTTGAGAGCTTTCTCAGAATATTCGGCTACGCAGTCCCAATCCTTGACACTGGCACACATATCTGAAACCAATACCAAAAGAGCCGATCTGGCAGTTTCCGGAAGTCTATCTCCATAAGCGCGAGCCACTTTAGCAATTTCTTTAGTGCTCATAGATTTTTTCATGTAATCTAACCATTCCTTAATATACCCCTTTTCTTGAAATCGAGTTACAAGCTCTACATATGCTTCCACCGCTTTATCCTTATTTCCACCCAGAGCATAGGCTTTAGCCAGTCGCTCCATAAATAATCGAGTGTTTTGCCCCTGCTGAAGAAGCATCTCATATTGTTCTGCCGCTTTGGAATATTTTTTCTGCTGTATGAAAATATTGGCCAGCTGATTTCTTATTAGCACATGATCCGGAGTATTTTCGAGAGCTTTTGAAAGGAAATACTCTTTCTTTTCCAATGACTCCGCAGCTCGTGCCCGCTCCAGCCAGTCCTGAACCGACCACTTCACGACAAGGGGAACCTTTCCAATAGACCAGCGTAACCAGAAAACTTCTACAACAAAGTCCCTTTGTCTATCAAAATCGAGTTGTGGGAAAAGTTCAGAAAAGGAATGTGCTTCAGTCATTATGCTCTTAGGATCAAAGTCCGGTGAATGAAATTCCAGCCCTAGATTCATCGCCCCATCAGTGGTAACAGCTTGTATTAAGACTTTATCCACAGGGCGGAAAGAACAAACCTCGCCTGATTTGCAAACCAACGTGCGATCTCCCACTTTTAAAATTATAGACTCAAGTCGATGGGGCACAAAGGGAAGGGATCGATACAGCCAGTCAGGCATAAGGCTCTGTGAAAATATCATAGCCGTAGAAGTTGCCAATACAAACAGCAAAAAAACAAGTCCCACCCACAGACCAAACTTACCACCGCCTCGTTTTTTCGGCGGTTCAGGATAAGAATCGATATTTTCAAACGGCTCTAATCTTCTATCCAAATCAACCATGTTACTAATAACGGTCTTCTCTCGCTCCTTTCAGCTAAGACTGCCACTCCAGTCCAGCCGCTTCGTAGAGAAGTCGTATTTCCTCCGGTGTTAGATGTCTAAAGCTCCCATAAGCCAAATCGCCCAGCTTTAACGGACCGTAACCTACTCTTTTAATGCGAAATACAGGGCATCCGGTTACTTGCCCCATTCGCTTTATCTGACGATACCAACCCTGATGGAGAACCACTCTAAGCCAAGTGCGAGTTCTTTCTCTTTTGATCACTTCGACTTCAGCAGGAGCTGTTTTGCCTTCTTCCAAATAAACCCCTTCTCGCCATTTATTAAGAACCCATTTGCCTGGATGCCCCCTAACAAGCACCAAATATTCCTTTTTAACCCCAAAACGCGGATGAATAAGTCGATTAGCAAGAGAGCCATCATTTGTGAGCAAAAGAAGGCCTTCGGCATCAAAATCGAGTCGTCCTACGGGGAACACTATATCTCTAAACTCTTCCACAAGATCCATAACAATTGGACGTCCTTGAGGATCCCGCCTTGTTGTTACGTAAAATCGAGGCTTATTAAGCATAAGGTAAATCCTAGGTGGACGTTTAGGCAGGGGTTGACCATCAACGAGGATTTCATCAGAAAAGGGATTCACCTTGGTGCCAAGTTCCCTGACCACATCACCATTAACTCGCACTCTACCTTCCAGTATGAACTCTTCAGCCTTGCGTCTAGATGTAAGACCCGAAGCAGCTATAACCTTCTGAAGCCGAACAAGCCCGCCATTATTCACATAATTTTCCTCCCGAGTGCTAGGTCTAACTGTAGAGGCGTCCGGTTGGACGTCTCCGTAAATTTTACTATATTCGCTTTCCCAGGTCATGGTGTAAGCTTACGGCTTCCCTCACAAGAGCCATCGTTTCTTCGACTTCCTTGCGTGCTCTCTCAATCCCATCCACCAGGATATCATACACCTTCTGGCGGGATGCTTCCAGTTCACGCCGTTTTTCTCTAATAGGATCAAGTCGAGCGTCCATACGGACAAGAAGTTTTTTCTTGCAATCAATACAGCCAATTCCTGCTGTTGTACAACCCTGGATAACTTCGGATCGATCTTCTTCTGTAGAATAAATTTTGTGTAGAGAGAACACCGGGCATACCTCCGGATTCCCCGGATCAGTTCGACGCTTACGTTGAGGATCGGTCATCATGGTAAGAATCTTTTTGTGGACCGAATCCACCGGTTCAGTGATATAAACACAATTTCCGTAACTTTTGCTCATTTTTCGCCCATCCGTTCCAGGAAGTACGGGAAATTCGGTAAGAAGTGCCTGAGGCTCCGGGAAAACGTTTTTGCCGTAAAGATAGTTAAAACGCCTTGCGATTTCTCGAGTCAGTTCGATATGAGGGAGTTGATCTCGCCCGACAGGGACTCCGTGAGCCCGATAAATCAATATATCCGCCGCCTGCAACACAGGATAACCCAAAAATCCGTAGGTCGATAGATCTTTGTGAGAAAGCTCCTGTTGTTGCTCCTTGTAAGTGGGGTTTCGTTCAAGCCAGGCAACGGGTGTAAGCATTCCCAAAATCACAAAAAGTTCCGCATGTTCCTTTAATTCGGACTGGATGAAAAGAGTGCTTTTTTCAGGATCAAGTCCAACACTCAACCAATCGAGCAGCATATCCCATGTGTGTTCTTTGATAGATTCTGGTCGAGCGTATTCGGTTGTAAGAGCGTGCCAATCAGCGACGAAGAAAAAACATTTGTAATCTTTTTGGAGACTAAGCCAATTGTCCAGCGCTCCATGCAAATTCCCTAGGTGAAGGCGCCCTGTGGGTCTCATCCCGCTAAGGATTCTTTGCTGTTCCGTCATAATCTCTGTAACCTCCCTATCAATAGCAATATTCGGAAACTTCTTCACCATAGAAAAAATCTCACCATTCGGCGAAGTATTGGATCGAGCACAATAGACCAAACATCGGTAACAATCAAAATCAGAATAATGAACATCCCATAACGTTCTATTTTTGCCATTAAAACAGCCAAACTTTCAGGGAGAATACCCATAACAACTCTTCCACCATCAAGAGGGGGCACCGGCACAAGATTGATCAACATAAGAGCCAGATTAATGGTCACGGCTGCTCCTGCCATCATAATGAGAGGTTTAGCAAACCAGATTACGGCTGGATAAGGAGGAAGAACTCCCCGCTGAAGCGTCCACATTAATCCATGATAAAAACAACTAGCCACAGCAGCGAGCATAAGGTTAGTAAGAGGTCCCGAGATAGCCACCTTTGCCATTCCAACTCTCCCACCTCGAAGAAGTTCCATTCTGACTGGAACCGGTTTCGCCCAACCAAAAAGAAAGGGTGAATTTACTAAAAATAGAAGTAGTGGCAGTATAATGGTTCCAAATATGTCAATGTGCACAAGGGGATTTAAGCTGATTCTTCCCATAAGTCTGGCTGTGGGGTCACCCAGTTTCTCGGCTACCCAGCCGTGAGCCACCTCATGCAAAATGACCCCGATCATAAGAGGCGGCAACAGCACAACCATTTGTCCAAAGTTCAGGTGAAAATTTAAATTCATCGACTATCCTTTCTTTACAAACCGTTATCCCCGACATAGGGAGGGGAATTTTCACTATTATTCTGACTAAATCGATAACACCACATTTTTCTTAGCTCGTTATCCTCAGCTTAGTAAAACTTCCTTCTTATTTCATGGCTATCTAGAAGCAGTATCAGCCTGTGGCTGCGAAGAAGAGACTGTATCCTTTGTGAAAAGCTGAGGATAATGACGACGGATATAGGAAATTTCGTCTTCTCTGGTTTCAACCAGCCCATCAAGCCTTGCATAAAGGAGTTCTACAAGTATCTTTTTGTAAAATGGACCCGGTGGAATACCCAGTTCCTTAAGATCCTGCCCTCTCAGGATGGTTTTTTCGTAACGATACTGAGTCAGATACTGGTTTACCATTCTCCTGAAGGACTCATCTTCCGCAATCGCCATAATAATTAAAAGATCTTCTGTTTCGCATTCCTGAAAGTATCGATAAACAACGCTTGGAACAGGGTCGCGAAAAGCCCTGAGTCCTCTTATAGCTTCACCTATACGCCTGTAAGCGCCTGTGAATCTTTCATGCCTTCTGGGTGTTAACGCAAGTTTTTTACCTATTTCATCAATCTCTTCTTTCTTAAGTCCGTAAAAGAGCCCTAAAAAATAGATCCACCATTTTTCAATCTCACCATTGAAAAAGCTTAATTCATACCAAGAAATTACACTTTTGATGTTTCTAAAAAACTGCTCTTTCTTTCCATCCCATGTAAGGTTAGGGGAAAAGATAGAAAAAATGCGAAATTCTGACATTCTCCTAAGAGCCCCTATAGGATTATCTTCCATGAGGATATGTTGCAGTTCATGGAAGAGCCGATACCCGCCTAGACGCTCCAGAAGTCCCGTCTGAACGGCGTTTCTCATAAGGCGTTCAGTCTGGCGATTTATCTGAAACTCAAAACGCTGCTCAAACCGTATGGCTCGTAAAATTCTAGTAGGATCTTCCACAAAACTCAGGCTGTGGAGCACTCGAATGATTTTATCCTTAATATCTCTTTGCCCTCCAAAATAGTCTATAAGTTGCCCAAAATGCTCCGGGTGCAAATCGATGGCGAGAGTGTTAATCGTGAAGTCACGGCGATATAGATCCATCTTGAGCGAACTAAATTCAACAACGGGAAGAGCTGCAGGGTAGCGGTAGTATTCCATGCGAGCCGAAGCAACATCTATCTTGAGTCCATCGGGAAATATCAGAACAGCCGTATTAAACTTTTTGTGAGCTCTCATTCTCAGATTATGACGGGATGCCATCGTATGCGCAAAGGCTATTCCATCACCTTCCACTACTATATCAATATCTAGATTATGCTGCCGAAGCAAAATATCCCGCACAAACCCACCTACAGCATAAACTCCGTAACCCAGCTCCTTTCCTATTTCCCCCAACTGCTTTAGAAGCTCGATAATGTATTCCGGAAGGCGTTCTCTCAACATCGGAACAATATTTTTCTGTCTTCGTCTATCCTTGACGGGAACACCGTTTAGAGTCGTCGGCTCGTTTGATCGCTCTTCCACGAGGTATTTAAGGAGGTCTCTTCTGGTGATCACCCCCACTACCCGTTCATTTTCCACCACGGGAAGAATTCTTTGATGCTGTTCGACCAGAGGTTTCTGAATATCAAGGATACTTTGTTCAGGCGATACAACTGCAATGTCACGATGCATGTAGGTATGAACCGGTGCATCACCAAAACCATGATAACGGGCCTTTTCCGCTGTTTGCCGAGAAATGATCCCGACAAGAACACCATTTTGAAGAACAGGAACAGCGTTAATGTTATAGTGAAGCATCAATTCTTCTGCTTCTCTAACGGAAGCCTGGGCATCCACGCAAATAGGGGGACTGGTCATTAGATCTTTTGCCTGGGGTGCAGGTTTGATGTGGCTTCTAAGAATCTCCCACAAACGATTTTCCACTTCAATGAGCGTCTTATCACGGATTGTGGCTGATGCTGCGCTAGCATGTCCCCCGCCCCCGAAATGTGCCGCTATCTCTCCAACATTAACTTCTGGAACGTGGCTTCTTGCCACCATATAGACTTTGTCTTCCATACGAGCCAGAGCGAACACCACTTTCAGGTTCTCTATATCTCGAAACTTATGAACGACCACGGCAAAATCGCTTACATAACGGTCTAGAGAGACAAAGGCCACGCAAACATCAACACCGTGAATCGTGTAAATACGTGCTGATTGAATCAGTTCATATAAAAGCGCAACCTGTTCTGATGACAGATCTTTAGAAATCATATCAGAAACCATGTTAAGGTCGGCACCAGAACGCAAAAGATAAGCTGCTGCTTCCAGATCTTCTGGTCTGGTGGAAGGAAACATAAAAGATCCTGTATCTTCATACAGCCCAAGAGCCATTATTGTGGCTTCTTCTGGTGTGGGCTCCACTCCATTACGTCGGAGAAGGTCAGTAAGTATTGCGGTTGTAGATCCTAGTTGTTTGATGATAACAGTCCCCGCTCTGAAGCGTAATCCCTCACGGGGAATATACTTTTCGCCATCAAAGACCACAATGTCGTCGTCAGAATCGGGATGGTGGTCGTAAATATGAACTTGGAGATCATCTCTCACCAGAAGTTCTGCAAACTTCCCAATTCTCGTTATTTGACGCGTATCCACCAGCACAAGCTGCCTTATGCGAGAAAAATCCACATCCTTTAGCTTTTTAAAGTTGTAGAGATATGAAGTGGCTTGAACGAAAAAGTCTCTAATAAGTTTCTCCTGGGAACCAGAAAAAACAAGGATAGCATCGGGATAGAGCTTTGCCACGGCTATCATGGAAGCCATCCCGTCAAAATCGGCATTAACATGGGTGGTTATGACTGTAAGATCAGGGGCGAGGGTGGTAGGTTTCATGAATTTCCTTCAGATGGGCAAGTGCAAGGTGAGTGTAAACCTGAGTGGAAGAAATGCTTGCGTGTCCTAGAAGCATTTGAAGACTCTTTAAGTCAGCCCCATGTTCGAGCATGTGGGTAGCAAAAGTATGGCGGAGAGTATGGGGAGTAATGCGTTTTTTTATGCCAGCTTTTTTTGCAAGCCCTTTAATGATTTTCCACAATCCCTGGCGACTGAGCGGTTCTCCACGATTATTAAGAAACACACAGGAATCGGGACCTCGTTTCCCCTGAACATTCAAGATGAGCTTAGGCCTTACCTGAACGAGATATTTCTTCAAAGCATCAACAGCATATTCCCCAATGGGCACAACCCTTTCCTTTGACCCTTTTCCTTGAACCTTAATGTAACCGGCATCAAGATGAATATTTTCCAGCTTAAGCCTGGTAAGTTCGCTCGCTCTAACCCCCGTTCCATAAAGACATTCAAGTATAGCCACGTCTCGCAAAGCCAGCATCCTTGAAAATTCACTCGAAAATTCAGTCGTTTCAGCTTCAACATCACTGATGGGTAAAACTTCACTACAAATCCCGAACAACCGCTTCAGTTCTTCTACAGAAAGCACTCTGGGAAGAGTTCTATCTGGCTTAGGAAATCGCACCGCCTTAGCAGGGTTTCGACTTATAACACCCTCTCGTTGCAAAAACCTGAAGAAACTTCTAAGCACAGAAAGTCGTCGGGACTGAGTTCTCTTAGAAAGCCCCGAAGATATTTTCTGAATGAAGGCTTCTATGTGCTCCCTAGAAAGTTCATTCCACGACGAAACATTTCGACTCTCGAGAAATTCCGCAAAAATCTTAAGGTCCGTTCCATAGGAAACTACTGTATTATTACTGTAACCTCGCTCAAGCTTAAGATGCCTTAGAAACATATCGATCCATTCGTAAAGGCCGTATTTTCTCAACGTTTCCATAATCTCTTTTCTACTACACCATCTTGCATAAAATTTCTTGGCTCATGTTCAAAAGTAGTGCAACCTAGCTAACTGAGAGATAAAAGCAGGGGAGATTCGTTTCAAGTTGATC
>JBBFKT010000024.1 GCA_037482015.1 Thermodesulforhabdaceae bacterium | reverse complement strand
GGAAACTCCATACATCACTCCAGGAGAAAAAGTCCAGTATAGTATACTCTATTGCACCAGGTTTGTACATGAGCCAAAATTCCTTTAGTAAGAAGAATAGTACCTTAGCCCAAGTTTGCCATTTCTTGGCGCAAGCTACCGTGGTTACTTGAGAAGTCATTTTCATTCGACACTGCAGATTTTGGTTCACTCTATTTTTCTCACCGTCTTGACCTAAGTTTGTTATTTTTAGGACGGAAACAGCCTATGCTCATTAGAAAAGCTAGAAAACCAGATAGATACCAGGCACTCGGGCTTTCGCTTCGACCGTTAAAAACTGTAACCCAAATTACTTGATAAGTCATTTTCATTCTACACTACGTATTTTGGTTTATTCGATCTTTCTCACAGCTTTGAGTGGTTTCAGCGAAAGACCAAGAGCCTGGTAGATGGTCACATGAATCGACTCGGCTCAGATGTGTGTCGAATATTAATAACATGCCCCCTGTCATTTACCATCGTAGTCGTAACCCTGACTTGACCGCTCAGATTATCACGAAGTGTCTTCCATTGATGGCAAATACCTTTTTTGTGTAATGCCCTTTGAATGACACATAATAGATTATAAGCTAAAACGGTAAGAAACACATGGGCCCGAATTCTTCTAGAAATTCGGTGATAAATCGGTCACAGGGAGAGCTCATCTTTAAGGCTTCTAAAGAAAGCTTCCACATGGGTTAGCATGTTGTAAAAGTCCCAGAGTTCTTTGTCTGAGAGATCCCTTCGGGAAGAACGCAGCCTGTAGCGGCCTTAGAATCGAACATCGAAAGCCAGCTCGTCTTTGATGCGCCAGGAGATATCCTGAGCAATGCCATCTTTCTCCGTCGCATGTATTTCATAAAATTAGGGATTGGGGATTAGGGATCAATTCCCAATTCCTATTCCCCAATCCCTAATCCCTTATAACAAGAGTCAGTAGAGACTGGTAAGGGAAACATCCCTGGCTTTTACTCCCATTATCTCTTCCAGAGCGCTTCGGAACTCAAACCACCTATGAATCTCTCGTTCACTCCCCGGATGGATAAGCTTACCAAGAATTAGCACTTTAGCCGGAACAATATCTTTTTCTCCCAGCCCAGCATCCCGGAAAATCTTTCCCATTTCCAGAGTATCAAAAGCCCACATCCCAACTGCTTCTGCTCCCACAGTGCGAACATCCTGAACAGCTACCCTATCAAGATTCACCTTCTCCCAGGAACCCTTGAACTTTCGATGTTCCACACTCTCCATATCAAGTCCTTGTTTTCTAAATATCGAAGCAAAGTCAGGGGCAAGGCTCTTGATTTCTGGGGGAAACTTCAAAGATACGGCGTTTTCCTTTGAGAATTTCTTCAATACGTGTAGCCAGATCAAGGCGTCCCAGATTGAGCAAGATTTTTTGTCCGGGACCATCAGGAGTCCGGTAGGACTCAACCGGCTGGTGATAGATGTATTTAGTCCCTGTAATTCGGTCTGCTTTTCTAGCTTTTCGAATAAACATAGCGGAGGTAATGATACTTAAAAGCAATAGCTTTGTCAGGATAAAAGTCAAAATTTTAACACTACATAAACATTTTTGCCCCAATAAGTCCATGATTTCAATAACCTATAGTGCTCAGAAGAGGCTAAAACGCCATTTCTACCCTAAAAAGTGACAAACTTGAGTTAGTATAGCGGCAGATAAACAGGCTTTATGCCTGCCTGGGAAATAAATTGCCGAAAGCAGCTGAAAAAGTTTTCTTTGCCCAAATAGACCTGACCCGCAAATGCTAGAAATATCCCTGGATGTAGCTATAGAGTTTTTTTGTCGTGAAATTCCCGTAAGTTGTGATATTCTTAGCTGTTGTAGAGTATCGTTTTTCCATAAGTGCTTATAAAATCTTAAAAGGGATATAAACACAGATGAGCAATGTTCATCTGGAGCGGTTTGATAGAGTGCTTCTGAACAGGCTTCAGCAGTTCTTCCCGCTGGTTTCTGAGCCTTTCAGGGAGATCGGGAAGGAATTTAATGTCGAACCCGAGCGGGTAATAGAGCGGATAAATTTCCTTAAAGAGCACCAGATACTTCGCCAAATAAGCGCCATATTCAATACCAGCGCTGTGGGTTATAAAAGCTCTCTTGTGGCTGTTGCCGTTCCAGATGAAGACATAGAAAGAGCGGCTCAGATAATTAATTATTACCCTGGAGTAAGTCACAACTACCTTCGGCCCGCCGCCTTCAACCTATGGTTTACCATAGCGGTTCCGCCCTGGAGTGATATGGAGTCGGTTGTAGAAAATCTTGTGAAAGAAGCGGGCGACTTCCCATTTATTATCTTGCCGGCTCTTAAAAAATACAAACTGGCTATGGTGCTTGATATGGTGGATGATGGCGATCCGGACTCTCTTTCTACTTCCGACACCCTTAAGCTCCACCTGATTCCATCAGGCGGCTTCTTCGATCTTTCCGAAAAACACATCCGTATAGTTCGTTGCGTGCAGGAAGATCTTCCCCTTACGGAAAGACCTTTTCAAGGCTGGGCTGAAATGCTCAACATGAATGAGCAGGATCTCATCGAAATTCTACAGTTGTGGCTTAAAACTGGTATCATTCGCCGTTTTGCGGCTCTTTTGAACCATAGAGAAGCCGGTTTTGTAGCAAACGGAATGGTTGTCTGGAATTGCCCCAAAGAATTCATAGACGAAGTGGGAACAAAACTTGCCTCATTTCCGGAAGTTAGCCACTGCTACCACCGTCCTTCATATCCTCAATGGCCTTATAACCTCTACGCCATGATTCACAGCAGAACTGTTGAAAAATGCAGAGATGTTGCTAAAACATTGTCCGAAGCTGTGAATCTTCTGGATTATGAAGTGCTTTTTAGCGTACGAGAATTCAAGAAAATCAGGCTGAAGCTTTTCTGGGAATATTCTGATAAGACCTGAAAGAAGGTGAGGAGAAAATGAGCGAGAAGGAAGTAGATCGCGAAGAATACGAACGCAGAAAAAGAGCCATTTTTGAAGCGATGTCCAAGCGCGGGCAGGAAAGAATCTTAAAAATGGGTTACGAAAACTGGGATCCCTTCCAGGAACCTAAGGATCCCCGAGAAAGAATCTTTGCGTCATCGGCTCAGAAAGCGACTATCCTGCTTCAGGAATTTTATGAAGCAAGCGGCCTTGGAGAGCTGGCTGCAGCTTACCATAGGGAGCTTTTTGAAATTGTTCGGGGATTTCTTGATGGAGACGCTCGACAGCGCACCATCGTATCTCTATGTTGCTGGATAGAGAAGCGATTGAAGGATCACAACCTATAGAGTGTCTCTTCGCAAGAAGCGAGAGATTTCCCTGAAATAAACGCTCGCCAGATGTTTGTTCTCCCCGAGAGTAAAGTATTCCTTTGGCGGCCTTTTAGATGACTGGTCCTCTTGCTGTGTCTTTTTTGTAAAAATTTCCTTTTCTTCGAAAAATCTTAAGGCATTTTCATACATGACCTTTGAGATAGATTCGTGCCGCTCAATCGCCCCGATGGAAAGCATCTTTTGAGCCTGATTAAGTAGTTTCTTGGTAATATCCTGTTCTAGAATGGTCTTTTTCTTTTCCAGAAGCTTTACACCGTATAGGCAGGCTCGATAGCCTTCAAGGTAGTTGTAGAGCAGAGATGCAAAGGCTTCAACGCTCCGCAAACCTTCATGAGTCAGCCGATACCTGGAAAAGTTCTCTTCCTCATCCAGGGGTCTGACGATAAACTTATGAAGTTCCAAAAACCGAATCACCCTGTCTATTTCCTTATCACTTGCTCGTTCATCCTGGGAATAGGCAAATTCATACTTGAAGAGTTCCTTCAGCCACTGATAGTCTTGATGAAGCTTTTCCATGGACGGTTCAAACGTCTTTTGAGAAAGCACGGAAAGAGAAACAAAAGCAGCAGGAAGGAAGAAATGTATAGCGTTGTTTTTGTAATATTCCAGAAGATGACGCTTTTTCCCATCTATAAGAATAATTTCTTCCTCGTCGGGTTCATCAATTTCCCTTATTCGGGATATGATTTTACTTTTTTCAAAGTCCTGAAGAGCCTCTTCAAGGACTGTTTCGTAGTGAGTGAATGTTCTTGCGAAGTGAGCTCCCACGAACTCTAGGTAATCGTGAAATAGTTTAGCGATTGAACGGAAGGTATGGGAAGAGATGCCTGGTCGTGATGTAGTAAGTAAAGCCGCCGATACTAAAGCGTGAGGTGTAACCACGGATGCTTCGTTGATGTTCTCTATAATTGCAAGAGCTAGATTACGATAGAAAGCGTGACGCTCTTTTGAGGATGCGCTGGAAAGATCGATTCCTTGCCTTGCTATGTATTGGGACAGCACAATGGGTTTTCCAAAACGCACATAAACTTTACCGTAACGCCTTTTTAGGACCCCTCGCGCTTTCACGAGTTGTTTGATGTCTTCGGGTTTCTTGCTTTCTCCCTTAAGTTCCCTGACGTAGGACTCTTCCTCAGGTATTCGGTCATAGCAGATAGACGTGGGAACAAAAATAAGATCGTCACAATATTTTTCCTCGTAGGCTTGTCCGATGATGGAAAGAAGTCCCATCTTGGGAAGTATCAGTTTTCCTGTGCGGCTTCGTCCTCCTTCTATGAAGAATTCTATGTTGTGGCCGAACTGGATGAGGGTCTTTACGTAAGTAGAAAAAACCTCCGCATAGAACCGCTGTCCTCCACCAAAGGTTCGGCGGATAAAAAAGGCGCCAGCTCGCCTAAATATTGGACCTGCGGGCCAGAAAGAAAGATTGTGACCAGCGGCAATAAAGGGTGGGTATAGATTGTAACGAAAGAGCAGGTAGGAAAGCAAAAGGTAGTCTAGATGACTCTTGTGCGATGGAATATAGACAATAGTGTGATGCTGAGCGAGCTTCTTTACCTTGCGGAGCCCTTCTTCATCGACCTCGATGCCGTCGAAAATGTTATCCCACACCCATCCGAAAAATCTCTCCATCCACTTAATAAAGGTGTAGCTGTAATCGGCAGCGATTTCTTCCAGGTATTGGTCCGCTTCTTTCTGGACTTCCCAGACTTCGCAACCTCTGGATTTGGCTCTTCTCTGCATAACCTTTTGAAGACGGGGATTGTTGAGAATTATTTCCTTGAGTTCAAGCTTAGATTTTAATGTGGGTCCTACAATGGCTCTGTTGATGCGGTTTATGGATTCAATAAGAGAATTTCTAAGTTGGAAAATTTGGGATCGTCTCTCCAGAGTGATAGAGGAAAGCTCGGGTAGGACCTGTTTAAGATTTACCGGATCACCAATTTCCAGTGCCGCATATCTGTAGCCTCGGATAAAGGCTATGAGTTTTCTAATGTTTCCGATTCTGTCTCGCCCAGACCATCTAAAAAGCTTCAAACTATTTTCTTTGCCAGGATGTCTTATGTAAACAATACTGCAGGGCACTATGAAGATTGGCTTTTCAAGGTTTTTCTGGATTTCTAGAAGATGATGAAGTGGATCATGCCCGAAGAGTAAAACTCGCTTTGTATAAGCTTCTTTCCCCAGAAGAAACATGACACCTGGAGAACCCTGAGCCACGTGTTTTTCGTAGGCACCGGAATCGTAAGGATCGGGAGTTCCACCGCCTCTGAGGTATGAAAAAAAATGTCTTAGCCTTAGACCCCATGCTTTGAAAAATGGAAGGAAGCGGTAAGTTTTCATGTCAAAAACGAAGGCAGGATCAGGAAGTCCAAGCTGATAAAGACGGGTTTTTAGATAAAAGAAATCGAAGGCTGAAGGATATTTAAGAGCGTAAATGATGGTGCCTTCCTGAGCGAGCGATTCAAGTGACTTTTGCTGGTCGAGGGGCATTGTGCCCATTGCTATCATGCGTTCCAGAAGGAATTGTAAAGGAACTGAAGGCTTTCCAGGACATTCGTAACCGGGAGCAAATTCTGGAAGATCCGGTTCGGGCAGTTTTTCCTTGCTTTTAAGTTTTAACCACAGCCTTTTGAGCATTTTTAACCATCTCGTTTCACCGGCGTTAAGAAAAATTTTGACGTTAAGTGCCGGAATTTTATAAGAATTTATTCTTCATAAAGATTAACCTAAATTTTTACCGGCGTTAATCTACCCTTTGAGCAAAGATCATGTCAAGGAAGACGGGGGCTTATAAAGTAGCATTTTGAGTCAATCTCTTGAACTTTGAAACTAAGCAAAAGTTTTTAGATTAGGGTTGTGGTTGCCTTGTTTTTTTGGTTGTAATATCCTTTCCCTAAAATTTTAAACGCCAAAGTGAAGGAGAAGCCTATGGAATGGAAGCCCTGTGGAGCGGCGACTCTTGTAGGTTCTATGCCTCATAAGAACCGCCAGGATGTAATTTCTTTTATTCTGAATCATCTAACAGAAGTTCCTCTCTGGCCTCAATTGCCCGTTTATCCTTACGAACAAATGATGAACCAGTATCTTGAAGGACTTCCTGGCTATGATGCTGAAACTATGGGAAAAAACATTATCAATACGAATGTTCCGAATTTTGAGAATGAACTATACAGTTTTTATTCTGAATATCTGGATGTGATCGAAGGGCGGATCGACGTAAGGGAAAGCCGGTTTAGGATGGGTGAAGAGGCGGGCAAGACTTTTCAGGTTTTTCTCGATACCCTTGCATCATCTTCCAATGCTCCATATCAGGCTGTAAAAGGACAAGTTGTAGGACCCTTTACACTTCTTAGTTCTCTTAAATCCTTCGATGGGAAACTTTTACTCTACGATGATCGAATGGTCGATGTAGTTCCCAAACATCTGGCTTTGAAAGCTCTGTGGCAGATTAAATTACTTAAGCCTTTCTCTCAACGGATGATCATATTTTTTGATGAACCGGCTCTTGCCGGTTTTGGATCCTCAGCTTTTATAGGCATTTCTTCTGAGTATATTGAGAAACTTCTTGGCGAAATTTGCGATATTTTGGCTCCTTACGGAATCTTAATAGGGGTTCATGTTTGTGCAAATACTGATTGGTCGCTTCTTCTCAGGTCAAAAATTAATATTATAAATTGCGACGCTTATAATTACGGCGATCGATTTTGCATCTATGGTGAAGATATAATTTCTTTTGTGAATGGTGGAGGTATAATTGCCTGGGGTATGGTTCCTACGGACGACCCTAAAAAAGTGGATCAGGAAACTGAAGAAAGTTTATATCGTAAACTTATAGGTCTTCTGGAAGAACATTTTACATCTGAGATTATAAAAAAGATTTTAGTGCAATCTATGATAACGCCAAGTTGTGGATGTGGCACTTTGAGTGAGCCTGTAGCTGAAAGAGTGGTTAAGTTGACAGTTGGTTGTTCTAAACTTGTGAGATCGGCCATTTGTGGATAGTGTTATATAGGATTTTAGAATAACCTACATATCTTCGGTGAGGCTGTTCGGAAAGTATCCTTTATTTGGAGTCTTTTTAAGCCCTTACGTTTTAGTGAAGCTGGAACAGGATCATTGGTTGAAATAGCGCATCATGTGTAGGGGCATGGCATGCCCCTACGATAAGACAACCGCGTGTATCGCCAAGATCTTTTTCGAACACCCTTTGCTTTCGATTGACAAAAGATGTTGTTATCTTTAAAATATAAATGTTCCAAAGGAGATAACATCTGGGTAAATCCCACATTGTGAAACACTTGGTTTCAAGGTTTTAGCTTTGGACATAACTAAAAATCTATTTTTAACAGAAAAGGCACTTGTTTATGAGTGCCTGTAAGAAAACTTTAGCAGCTAAAAGGGAGTTTGTTATGGATGTAGAATACAGGAACATTGATCCTAAACTCATTGTTAACGAGATTAGAAACGGTCGTTCTATTGAAGCTGTGCAGAAACTTTTTGGACTTCGTTTTAAAAGTGAAGTTCAGGATCTTTATATGCGGGGTTTAATGGAACTGGGCGAAATTCCGCCTCTTGATTTTGGTAAAAAGCGGGAATCTTCGTCTGGTCAGCAACCTTCTGTTGCTTACCGCTCTCAACCTTCTGGCTATTCGGCTGTGGCGGCAGAAGCTCGTCAGACTTCACCAGCTATTGAGGAAGATGTTGAAAATGATAGTTTGTCTCAACCGACATTTCATCATCCAGAAGTGAAGGAAATGAAATCTGAGAGACCCGTTATCATTCGGAAAAAAGAGAAAAAAACCTCTGTCTTTATCAAGACTGATAACTTTAGAACCATTGGGCAGAGCGGGAGCATCACGCTTAACAAGGCTCTTCTGATAGATCAACTCGGATTTTCCGTTGGTGACACTTTCGAGATATATCGAGAAGATGATAAAATAATTCTTCAGAAGACTGACTCGCTTGGAAGATGAAGAATTAATCACGTTGTTTTAGTTTTTTCAGCACGTGGGCAAAACGCCAGAAGGCTGTAGCGTTAGTTCCTATAAGGAAAATCCAGAGGGTAACGAATAGAACCATTGGGTGCGGGAAGAAAAGATAAACTAATCCTGCGCACCCAAGTATAATAATTCGTTCGCCTCTCTGGAATAAACCCACAATACATTTTTCTCCTAATCCCTCTGCTCTCGCTCGAGTATAACTAACCATAAGCGATCCAAAGAGGATCAAAATAATCAAAACGGACACGAGCGGCACGGCATAGTTGATTCGATAAAAATAGCCCCATATGCCGAGAAATATAAACAGCTCGGTGTAACGATCCAGCACAGAATCTAAGAAAGCTCCCGCTTTTTTCGATTTGCCCGTGGTTCTTGCCAGGGATCCGTCTAGAGTATCCATAAGGCCTGAAAGGAGAGTGAAGGTACCCCCCAGAAAAGGCGAATAAACGTAGCTAATTCCGGCAACAATGCTGAAAAACAGTCCTAAAAGACTCAGATGATTTGGCTCGAGTTTCAACTTCACCAGAATTGGCGTCAGAAATCTTCCCAGAAAATCGTAATAACGTTCTTCTATGATAGTTCCCTTGAGCATCGTCTCTTTCGCTGATTAGCTTTTGTAATATTCAAAAAACCACTGTTTCACAGGTTGTTCCTTTCGGAACTGAGCCACTGCCAGGTTCGATCAGAATGTAACCATTAATCTTTCTTAAATTAGCATCATTTGTGCTGTTTGGCAAAAAAATTAAAGTTCCATTGCGATTCTCAACGCATCCCCATGTGGCTCGATACATTCCTTCGATTCTATCTACCTCTTCTCCAAGGACGGTTTTACAGGATGGAATAATCGCATCCCCTGAGCCATACCACTCCAGAGCTATTATTTTGCATGCTTCCACAAAAGATACCACCGCACCCATGACCCCTCCCGGGAGAGCAATCCAGGGGGTATCGCCTGTAACGCCTCCTGCTGTGCTTTTCCCCGGGACTAAAGAAATGTTTTGAAATAACACCTCTCCACCACATTCTATCCATGTTTTTACAATCAGATCTTTGACGCCTTTTCCAGTTCCCCCCGTGGTTATCACCAGATCAGCTCCGCCTTCCCGGGCTTCGCAAAGAGCCTTTTTAATCGTTTCCACGCTGTCCGGCAGAATGCCTTCCCAGCCAACGAACATCCCGAAGGTTACAGCAAGAGCCCGTATAAAGTATTGAACTCCTCCGTAGCGAGATGCCTCCTTTAAGGGAATTCCCGGTGGCGTCAGTTCATCCCCCACGGCGAAAATTGCAATTTTTGGTTTTCTAAAAACTTCTACGCTCCTGAATCCAGCTTCAGCCAGCTTGAAGACATTATACGGGCGAATGCGCGTTCCTTTATCGACGAGCACTTCTCCTGCTTTCCAAAAGCTTCCCGATTTCCACAGCCCATCTCCGGATGATACGGGAGTTTTAACCCGTATTGTATCTCCCTTTAATTCTACGTCTTCGAGCTTTACCACAGCATCGGTTCCTTCAGGGAGAGGAGCACCCGACATAATGGGGCAACACCATCCCGGCTCCACGATTAGCCGATCTGTTCTTCCTGCTGTGATGACATGTTCTTTTTTGATTCGAAGTTCAACTGGATGATCGACGGTTGCTCTCTCCACATCCGCCGCTCTTACAGCAAACCCGTCCCATCGTGAATTTGAAAATGGAGGATTTGGCAAAAGAGCTCGAACTGTTTTTGAACAAACTCTTCCCAGAGCTTCCTCAATGTTTACGGTTTCAATCCCGAGCTTTTTGGATCGTCTGGCTACAGCAAAGAAGGCTTCACGAAAGTTCTCGAAGCGCATCATCAAGATCCTGGAGTGTGTTTATGTTCAGAATGCTTTTCCCTGTCGGGTCTGTTGTTTCCCATATTTCTTCCGGGATGGCGTCAACTCGAACTCTCGAAAAGAAGCTTATTACTCGTCCTCCACCTTTCTCTATTGCTCGCTTTATATGGGGGATACACCTTAGATTGTAACAGGCGCATAGAGGCTCATATTGTCCTGACTTTACAGGCACTATCACGTCGGCATTTCCTTCCAGGGCTCTTCTTATTAAGAGCTCTGCAAAACCTTTTTCCAGGAAAGGCATATCCACAGCTCGCAGAAAAATCCACTCACCGGGACTAAACAGCAAAGCAGTATAAAGTCCCATAAGAGGACCCTGATCGGGTATGAGATCAGCCACAAGATTTGCTTCGACTCCAAAGTATTCCTCCGGTTTTTGACAAACTACAAAGATCGGATCGCTCCATTCTTTGATGAGTCGAATAGAGCGATCGATGAGACGTTCTCCCATGAAAGGTTCGAGAGCCTTGTTTCTCCCGAAACGGCTACTTTTTCCTCCGGCAAGAATTACACCAGTGATTGATTTCATTGCGATTCACGACGCCTTATGGATATGGTTATTTCTGATGGATTATTCCATCCACGAAGAGTGCTACACATGCCTTCAATGGTTTTTTCGACTATTTTGGTGACAAAATCGTTCATGGGCACCTTTTTTCCATCAAAAAGAACAGTTACCAGGGAAGGTTTTCTTGTAGCTAAATATCTCTGTTCAATCATATCCGCCACCAGATTCACATCTCTAAAAGGAAATACTGGTGCATCTACCGTTACGGGATCATCGGATACGACAGCTATTAGATTTTCCAGAGATTTTGCCAGAGGTTCTTCAGCAATTTCTTTTCGGAATACTTCTATCTTCGGGTAGTGAAGTTTTTTGAAACCTTCGGCAATCACGATATCCACATCCCAGAAGAATCTCATAATCAATTCATCGATGGGCATTTCCTCTTTGAGTTCTCTGAAAAGCGTAACTCTGGAAGGTGACGAGAGCGCTACAGCGACGCTTCCTGATTTGCGATGACGCCACGTATCTTTTCCTTCTATGTCTATGTCGAAGCCGTGCACATCGTGTTTGATTGTTCCCACTCGATATCCACGGCATTTCAATTCCGGAATGAGAGCCTCAATGAATGTTGTTTTGCCACTTTCGTGATAACCTACTACACAAATGATGGGCACCATCGCCTGTCTCCTTTACAGAAATTTTTTTATAGCGGTTCAATGATCAGCATCTTGCTAAGAGGATGCTACGTTTTTTCGAAAACGTTCCAGTAGACCGTTTTCAGTTCGGTAAAAGCTTCAAATCCTGCAAAGGATTTTTCTCGTCCCAGACCGCTTTCTTTATAGCCCCCGAAAGGAGCTTCAAATCTCGCCTGATGAATGGAATTTACCCACAGGCTTCCTGCTTCGATATTGTTCATCCAGAGAGAGATTCTATTCACGTCCTCTGTAAATATGTAAGCCGCGAGCCCGAATCTGGAAGCGTTTGCCAGCCTTAGAGCTTCTTCGTCGGTCTGGTAGCGAAAAAGAAACGCCACGGGCCCGAAAAACTCATCCTGGGCGACACCAATATTTTCCGGTATATCCGAAAAGACCATAGGGCTACAGTAATAGCTACTGGAAGCTTCTTTCCTGTCGGGAAGCTTTCCGCACAGAAGTTTTGCTCCCCCCGCAAAAACTCGTTCAACCTGCTGACAGAATCTTTCGTAAATGCGCTGGTTATTAAGGGGACCCAGGTCTGTTTCTGGAATTCTCGGATGTCCCACTTTAAGCTCTTTTGTAACTTTTACGAAATTTTCGGCAAATTCTTCATAGATGGATTCATGCACAATAAACCGCGTAATACGGTAACAATACTGTCCGCTGTTTTTGAAAGTCTGCTGAACCATGGCTTTGATATGTGATTGCCACCTGGCATCGGAAGCAATAAGAGCCGGACAATTTCCGCCAAGTTCCAGCACTAGACGTCTTACAAATTGGGAACTGCGAGCATAGATGAGTTTTCCGGTTTCTGTGCTTCCGGTGAAGGATATTGCTCTCACTGCGGGATGATCTAGCAAAGCTTCCCCTGTTGGGATGCCTGGTCCCGTAACGACGTTTATTACTCCCGGTGGAAAACCAGCATCATGAGCAAGCTTTGCTATAAGGAGCGTTGAAAGAGGTGTGTGTTCGTCCGGTTTTATTACAACTGTGCAACCGGTGGCTAGAGCAGGCCCGATTTTAGTCACCAGAGTGCTTAAAGGATAATTAAAGGGAGTGATTATTGCGCAGACTCCTACCGGTTCGCGGAGTATAAAAAAACGGTCTCCTGCTATGCCTCGAAGACGCTTTATTTCTTCGGCACAGTAGAGCAAAAAATCCACAGAGCTTTCCACTTCGGATTGAGCGGCTCTAATGGGCTTTCCAGCTTCGCGTGAAAGGATTAGAGCGAGTTCGTCGCGATGAGCTTTTATCGATAGACCAAGGCGATAGAGTGCTTCTGATCTTTTTTCCGCAGGTAAGCTTTTCCATAAGATAAAGGCTTTCTGAGCGGCCTCCACCGCAAGCTGAACCTCTTCTTTTCCAGCTATGGGAACCGCCGCTATGGGGACTCTTTCAGCCGGGTCTTCAACCACAAGATCGGAATTTGGCTTTACTTCCAGACCGTTAATCCAGCATGAATCAATGAGTTTCATTGGAATTGAATTTTCTCCTGCGCGTAGTATATCGCCGATGTTTCGGCGTTAAAAAGGAAGGCTTTTACTCTTACCCCCACGCTCTGCTTTCATCTCTCATAAACTAAAGTTCGAATGTTAAAGAGGCATAAGCACTATGACACACGGGGAAGAGAAATGTCAATACAACAGGGGCTGATGATCCATGAAGGGAATGAGATGGTTTCAGAACAAAAGCTTGAGTGCGTATTTTGAGCCATTTATAATGACTTTGGTATCTTAACTTTTTGAACCAGCAGGTAATCAACGGATAGTATAAGAAGGGAACGCCCATGCAGGAATCTATTTCAAAAGCAGAAATAGAGCAGATTGTTAGAAGTATAGTCCAGAAAAACATCGAAGCGGCCATAGAGGAGTTTGTCAGGAGAAACGACCAGAGAATCAAGGAATTGTCCCTTATAGAAAGAGTTGTCAGAGTAGAAGAAGAACTCAGAGCTCTGAGGGAGATAGAAGCTGCCAGATTTGAAGCTGCAGAAAAGCGTTTTGAAGTTCTTCAAAGGGAAATGAACGCACGTTTTGAGGCTATGGAAAAGCGCTTTGAAGCTCTTCAAAGAGAGATGAATGCGCGTTTTGAAGCTCTCCAAAGGGAAATGAATGCGCGCTTTGAATCTATTCAGAGCGAAATGAATGCTCGCTTTGAAGCTATGGATAAAAGATTCGAATCTCTTGAGAGGCGGCTTACATTTACTCAATGGTTTATCGGAGCGGGGTTTACGTTGATAACCATTGTGATAACGGTCTTTAAGCTGTATGCGAGATAAAAACTTTCTGAAAGGTTATGAAAGATGCAGGATGCAATTTCCAGGAACGAGATAGAACAGTTTGTAAGGCAACTGGTTCAGAAGAGCGTTGAATCTGCGATAGAGGAATATGTCAGGAGGAATGATCAAAGGGTCAGGGAACTGTCCCTTATAGAGAGGGTTGTCAGAGTAGAAGAAGAACTCAGAGCTCTGAGGGAGATAGAAGCTGCCAGGTTTGAAGCTATGGAAAAACGCTTTGAGGCTCTTCAGAGGGAACTGAATGCTCGTTTTGAAGCTGCAGAAAAGCGTTTTGAGGCTCTTCAAAGGGAAATGAACGCACGTTTTGAGGCTATGGAAAAACGCTTTGAAGCTCTTCAAAGGGAAATGAATGCACGCTTTGAAGCACTCCAGAGAGAAATGAATTCGCGCTTTGAAGCTATGGATAAGAGATTCGAATCTCTTGAAAGACGGCTGACGTTTACCCAATGGTTTATAGGAGCAGGGTTTACGTTGATAACCGTTGTGATAACGGTCTTTAAGCTGTATGTGAGGTAAAAACTTTTCTGAAAGGCTAGAAATATGCAGGATGCAATTTCCCGG
>JBBFKT010000023.1 GCA_037482015.1 Thermodesulforhabdaceae bacterium | reverse complement strand
AAATCCGTAGTGTAGAATGAAAATGACTTATCAAGTAATTACGGTAGTTTACACAAATAAATGACAAACTTGGGCTAGCTTTTGTTCTTATAAATAACATGTGTCTCCTGGTTATACTCTTTCTTATACGGATTTTTTTAGAACCCCCTCATGATCTTGGGCGATGGTGCTAGAAAATTCCCCCTACTGGGGATGGGAGTCATAAGCTTTCTTTCATTATTTGGAAGACCTTTATGTGTTATTGGGTTATCTTAAAGATTCTTTCATTTTTCCACCTTCACCCACTCTTGCCCTAATTTACCTTACTAATCCTATAACCTTTGCTATAAACTCTAGGGCATTCTGGTTCAAAAATATTATCGTGAAGAACAATATAACGAACATTATGGTAAACTTACGGTCTAATCGGGCTATCTCTGTTTCTATCTTGCCAATGAGTTCTTCTCGGGTTTTTTCTATTTTGCCGGTGAGTTCTGCTTTGTCCTTTTCTGTCTTGCCGAGAATCTCTGCCTTGTCCTTTTCTGTCTTGCCGAGGAGTTCTATTTTGGTATTTTCTATCTTGCCAAGAAGTTCAATTTTGTCTTTTTCCATCTTAGCATGAAGTTCATTTATCTTGCCTATCAGTTCAATCCTTACATTCTCAAGTTCAAGCTTTGTGGGCACTTCCTTAAGTAGTTCTTCTTTAAGTTCTTCTTTTGTCTGATGCCACTTGTTTATTATTTCATTACCTATTACTGCCTCGAGTGACTTTATTACTGCTTTGGCATCTTCTTTGCCAAAAATTTTTTCAAACACTTCGTAAACTTCCAGTGGTAATGTGACCGGCATATAACCTCCTCAAACTGTATCAATCTGCCGTATGTTATATCCCTTAAATTTTCATAAGTTTATCTCCTGTGAAGAAGACAATCTCCTTGCATAAAACATAGCAAAGGTAGATCATCCAAACAACTGTCAAAATTAAAAGTCTTTACATTATAGATGAGGGAAGTTTTTCTAATACTGTCATGATTTTGAGAGGGAAGGATACCAAGAAGAATATCCCACCACAATATTATAGGGACACGTTAAAACGTGTCCCTATAATATAATTAGAAATTACGAACAATTCTAGAGATTAGAGTTTTAGTCTATGTCTGTTATAGACTTCCAAACAAGAGCAAGATTGATGCATCCTTTACAGAGCCAGTTCACTAGTCCAGTTTGATTTTACCACTTTTGTGAAGATCGAATCTGTCAAGATTAACTACTTTTGTCCAGGCTTTTACGAAATTCCTGATGAACACCTCTTCTCCGTCATCGCATCCAAAAGATTCAGCCAGTGCTCTCAACCTGGCATCGTGTCCGAAGATTAAATCAACTCGGGTGGCGGTCCATTTGAGTTCGCCAGTTTTGCGGTCTCTTCCTTCGTAAAGGTTGTCTTCCACCTTTTTCCAGACAGTGTTCATGTCTAATAGGTTAGTGAAGAAGTCGTTGGTAAGGACTTCGGGGCGTTTGGTAAACACTCCGTGGGAAGTCTTGTTGAAGTTGCAATTTAAAACTCTCATGCCCCCAACCAGAGCGGTCATTTCGGGGGGTGTGAGAGCTAAAAGATTTGCTCGATCAACCAGCAGTTCTTCGGGAGTTCTGATAAATCTTACGCTACTTTTTAGATAATTCCTGAAGCCGTCATAGGTTGGCTCAAGAAAGTTTGCTGTGAAAGTATCTACCATGTCTTCTGTTACGTCCACACGTCCAGGAAAGAAGGATACTTTGATTTCATAACCCGCTCTCTTTGCCGCGAACTCTATCGCTGCACATCCACCAAGGATTATAAGATCTGCGAGAGATATTTTCTTTCCGTCGGTTTGAGAATGGGTTTTGTCGAATGTTTCTTTGATATTTTCAAGAGTTTTCAAGACCTTTGTGAGTTGTTCAGGCATATTGATTTCCCAGTCTTTCTGGGGAGAAAACCTTATTCTAGCACCATTAGCTCCTCCACGTTTATCACTTATACGAAATGTAGCTGCTGATGACCACGCTGTGTAAACCAGTTCTGACACGGTAAGTCCCGAATTAAGAATTTGAGCTTTTAATTCTTCTATGTCTTTTTCGTCAACAAGAGGATAATCTAAGGGTGGGATAGGATCTTCCCATGGGAAGACTTCCTTGGGCACATCTGGTCCTAAATAGAGGGAGCGAGGTCCAAGATCTCTATGAACTAGCTTAAACCATGCTCGAGCAAAGGCCTTTTCGAATTCTTCAGGATGTTCGAGGAACCTTCTGGAAATTTTTTCATAAATTGGATCGAATCTCAATGCGAGATCAGTGGTAAGCATTCTGGGAAGGTGCTTTTTGCTGGGATCGTAAGGGTCTGGAATTATAGGCGGAGCGTTTTTGGCTACCCATTGATAGGCACCGCCAGGACTCTTTTCGAGTTCCCACTCATATGTAAACAGAATGTGTAGAAAACCTCTCGGATTCCATTTTACAGGCGTAGCGGTCCAGGTTACCTCAATTCCGCTTGTTATAGTATCGGGTCCCTTACCGGAGGCGTAACTGCTTTTCCATCCCAGTCCCTGTTCTTCAATTGGTGCGGCTGGAGGTTCCGGTCCTAAATGAGAAGATGGTCCTGCCCCATGAGTTTTTCCAAAGGCATGTCCTCCTGCAATTAAAGCCACAGTTTCTTCGTCATTCATGGCCATTCTGGCAAAGACCATACGAATTTCTTTGGCGGCTTCCACTGGATCTGGATTACCCCTTGGGCCTTCCGGATTAACATAAATTAAACCCATATGTTCTGCGGCTACTTCCTGTGCAAGTATTCCTTTTTCATCATGGCGATCTGATGCAAGCCATTCTTCTTCGGGACCCCAGTAAACGCTTTCATCAGGTTCCCACCAATCTACTCTCCCACCAGCAAAACCGAGAGTTTTAAAACCCATGGATTCCATCGCCATGTTACCGGCAAGAATAATCAAATCTCCCCAGGAAATCTTTTTTCCGTATTTTTTCTTAACGGGCCAGAGAAGGCGAAGGGCTTTGTCCAGATTGATATTGTCTGGCCAGCCGATAATAGGTGGGAAACGGAATAGTCCACCCTTTGACCCCCCACGACCATCTACCGCTCTGTATGTCCCGGCGCTGTGCCAGGCGAGTCTGATCATCAACCCCCCGTAATGACCAAAGTCTGCCGGCCACCAATCCTGAGATTGAGTCATTAATTCTCGAAGATCCTTTTTCACTTCTTCCAGGTTCAGGCTTTCAAATTCCTTGGCGTAATCGAAATCCCGCCCGTATGGGTTAAGTTCGGGGGGATTTTGGTAAAGCACTTTTAAGTAGAGTAAATTGGGCCACCAATCTCTAATAGTCATTTTCCCTATTGCTTTTTTCTTGGCATCTTCCATGGTGTTTCTCCTCTCCCCTGTCTGGTTTAGTATTGTTACTATATTTTCCTGGGCTTTTTTATTTTTCCATGGCTAATCCCTCCCTCCTAAAAATCTTTAGCATATTGTCAGCCATTGATTAGGTAGAGTCCCCTTCGAGGATTAAAGATTGTTCTTTAGACTCTTTACAGTCTTGACACAGCCCTTCGAGCACAACTCTTTTAGTGTGAACAACTATTATTTGACCTTCCAGACTGGGTGGGAGATCCAGATTGTCATAGGGCGGGAACGAAAAATCTATGATCTTCTTGCATTGAAGACACCTAAAGTGGTGATGTTGAGATGTATTTGGGTCGAATCTTCTTGGCTCGCCACTTCCTTCTACAGTTTTGCCAAGACCCATTTCGACAAAGGTTTGAAGAGTTCTATTTATGGTATCGAGAGAGATCGTAGGAAAATGATCTTTGATTCTCTCGAGAATTTGCACCGCAGAAGGATGATCCTCTGAAGAGATAAACGCTTTATAAATAGCTATTCGCTGGGGCGTCATTTTTAACCCCCACTTTTTGCAAGCTTCTTCTAATTCTGAAAATCTTTTCTCTTCAGTACTTGTACTATCCACTTCCATCTCCTATCTAGTTTGGATACCTATATAGTAATAAATCCTATCTGTCAAGAAAGATTGTGAGTGCTCGAGAAAGATTATATAGGCAACCTTGTACGGTTACCCATTGTAAGAGCACGGCATGCCATGCCCCCACCTTTCTACGTAAAAGTGAAAATTTTAAACACCTTTAAACCTCCTTTCTAGGTTGTTTGGCTTAAGAGAGCTTTATAATTGGTTCAGGAACTGTAACGATTAGAAGCTTTTTTAAGCTAATGTAGCGACTTCGTTTGGTAGTTTCCCCGACTCAAGATATTCGAAAGCTTTCTGGATTTCCCTTTTGTTTCCCATCAGTAGAAGCACGTCTCCAGCATGTAAAGTGAAGTCAGGGGATGGATTTTGATACACTTTCCCTTTTCTCTGGATGGCTATAATAGTTGCACCTGTCTCTGTTCTTAGTTGTAACTCCCTAATAGTAAAACCTATTACAGAAGAGTTTTCCCTTATAAGATAGGTGTCGGTTTCTAGGTGTTTAAGAACTTCACATACTTCTGAAATGCACTGTGTGGGCAATTCTAGTTCTCTTAGGGCTCTATAGTGATCCTTTCTTATCTCATCAATATATTCGTAGATAACATTTTTGGGCACACTGTAAAAGTGCAGGACTCTTGCAAATACTTCTATAGATGATTCAAATTCCTCGGAAATTACTTCATTTGCTCCAAGCTTAACCAGATCATTAACTTCAGAGACATATCTTGTTCTAACAATAATATGAATTCTGGGATTTTCATGTCTGGCTATTTGAACGATTTTCCTTGTAGCAGCGGGATCAGATATTACGACTACAAGCAATCTTCCCCTGGATATTCCCATTTTGTGGAGAGTTTCTATAGATGTGCCGTCGCCATAATATATAGGTTCTCCCTTTTTTTTCATCTTTTTGACCGTGTTTGGGTTCATTTCTAATACAACATATGGAATTTTTGATTCCATTAGCGTCTTTGCCAGGTTTCTACCACTAACACCAAATCCTACAATTATTACATGGTCTGATTTATCGGGAAATAGATCCTTTTCTGTGGTTTCTTCTTTTTTCACTATCTTAATAGGTTTGAAAAGAGAACTGATATGCTCAGAAATTAAGGGCGAAATTTTCACAATAAAAGGTGTTAAAAGCATTGTAATTACCGATGTCGATATAAATATTTGATAGTTTCGTTCATCTAAAAGTCCAGCCTTGCTTCCAACAAGAGCAAGAACGAAGGAAAACTCACCAATTTGAGAAAGGCAGAGTCCGCTGATGATCGCTATTCTAAATGGTTTTCCTGATATTAGAGTTGCAACAGAAGTTGTTAAAGACTTGATCATAACAACAGCGAGAACTACTGCAACAACGGAGAGCATGTTGTCTTTTAGAAATGAAATATTCATAAGCATCCCTACAGATATGAAAAAAATGCTAATGAAGCTTTCTTTGAATGGCATTATATCTACTGCTACCTGAGAAGAATATTCTGATTCGGATATCAAAACTCCTGCCAAAAATGCTCCCAATGCAAGGGAAAGACCCAATTTTGATGTAATAAATGCTGTGCCTATACATAAAAGTATGGCTGTTATGATGAACAATTCTCGGTTTCTGGTTTTTACTATTTCGTGAAGCATAAAAGGAACAGCCCATCTAGCTCCAACCAAAATTACTCCCAGCAAGGCAAATGATTTTAACATTGTCAAAATTATATTTTTCGAACTTCCACCGCTTCCGGCAAGAATAGGGATCAGGAGCATAAAGGGAACGACACAGAGATCCTGAAATATAAGTATTCCAAGTGAACTCCTACCGTGAGGAGTTCCTATTTCGGATCTATTCGCAAGGAGCTTAATAACTATAGCAGTGCTACTCAGAGCTACAAGAAATCCGTTAAATATAGATACTTCAAGTTTTTGGTCGAGGTAGAAAAAACTTATAAGGAAAGTGACTGTCGTCGTTAACACTACTTGAAGCGTTCCACCGCCCAGGATATCTCTTCGCATAAGAATAAGATTTTTTAGGGAAAATTCGAGTCCAATGGTGAACATCAAAAGTATTACACCAATTTCAGCGAGGAGCTCGACTTCGTGAACATCTTTAATAAATCCAAAACAATGGGGACCAAGGAGTGCCCCAGATATTAAAAATCCCACAATGGACGGTATTTTGAGCTTATCAAGGACAAATACAACAGCAGCGGAGATGCCAAATATTAATACAAGAGACCTTAGAAATTCCAATTCCATTTGTCCTTCTCCTTTTACAGTAATACCAGGTTGTATGATCTATATGATGGGTTTGCAATTAGGAAGATAAAAACACTTTAAAACCGAGCGAAAAAAACAAACCAACTGGCAAATTCACTTAACGCTGAGTTCATTTGTTAGAAACTTATGCTCTGCTGTATTGTTCTACTACAACAGCACCATGGATTTTTAACAGTGGATCTATGAAGTTTTTCGCATCTCTTAGGCTATAGAACATTACAACTATTTTTGCCCATTGAGTGCCATCCCGTCCCGGTGTTTCTTCAAGTTTTTTAATCGCAAACTGGCTTTCCTTGTGAGGCCAGGTTCGAAGAAGTTTTTCTAAGCTACAGCCAGGAAGAATAAAACTGAAAACTATCGGACAATCCCATGGCTCATCAAGAAGCCATTTAGTGCGAAACCGTCGATCCATTGGAATATGATGGCGATCGGTTAGATCACTGCATGATGCTTTATGTATAGTTACGCCCCGTTCACTTAACACAATTACACTGGGTTCTTCTCCCGGATAGGGATTACAACAATGAGCAAATTTGTGAACGGCCTTGTCTAATTGACCAACCGATACACTGTAAGGTGGCTCATCCAGAGATGCCGGCTCACTTTTACCTTTGTCCAGATTTGGATGATCGAGATATTCTCGAATAACTTTCGGCAAGATCAGATCCTGACCGATCTTTACATAAAGTTCATCCAGACTCTTCAGATTCATAAACTCAAGAATGTGTTTGATGGTCTCACCGTAATAGTCGTAAAGGAGTTCCAGGGAAATTCCGTGGGCTTTTAAGTCCTGTTCGAGTATCTCCTTACCGATTTTCTCTGCATAATCCCGACGCCGCTTCTGGATCAACTTGCTGATGTGTTTCTTTGCCAGAGGAGTTTTACAAAGGATTTCGTATTCTGGATGAACATCAAGAATATGTGAGGCTTTTATAATTTCTACCGTTGTTCCTTCTTCCAGGACATGGGTAGGGGAAACATTTTCCTTTCCAATAATTGCACCTTCGCATCGGTCGCCAAGATCAGAATGTATTTTGTAGGCAAAGTCTAAAACTATACTTCCCCTAGGAAGATAGTAAGGATCTCCTGTTGGCGTATAAACAATAATTTCCTCAGCATGCGTTTGAGAATGCAAAAATTCTCGCCTCTTGGTTGGGGCTTCGTCGTATTCTCCAATATCCCTAAGAAAGTTCATAATTTCAACTTCATAAGGAGCAATATCAATAGTATCGCTAAGACGCCAGTGATTGAGCACCCCATAGAAAGCCCATTCGTCCATAGATGAAGTTCGAATTTTAAGTAGGTAATTAGCATTTCGGTAGTGAAATCTTACATGCAGACTTTTGTAACCGTTGCTTTTGGGGTTTGCAATAAAATCGCGTATGGTTCTTGGGAGCGGAGGAAATATTGAATTTACTATCCCGAGAGCCTTGTAGCACAGAATGGGATCTTCCTCATGCACAACGATGGTGAAATCTACAAAATTTTCTGCATTCGCAATTTCTAATGTCTTTCTTGATGGGTTGTAGTAACTTCCTAATCCCTTACATCTATAACGAGTCGCCACTGACATGTGAGGATTGATGTGTTCTTCAAGCCGAGCCTTAATTTCTAATACATCTTTGTTTTGTTGCACAGACTGAATATGGGCAAGAATGCGTTTGCTTTTTTTAGGATAGAGCCATAGAAGAGCCTGATGATATAATTCTCTTTTGAGCCAGTTTATGTTCAGTTTTGCTGCAATCGGAACGTAGATATCGATAGTTTCTTTGGCAATCCGCATTCTTTTGTCGGCAGGTAAAGAATGAAGAGTCCGCATATTATGGAGTCTATCAGCTAACTTAATGATGATGACCCCAAGATTGTTGCTTGCTGAAAGGAATATCTTAGAATGAGTTTTTGCCTGCACTTGACGTTTTTCTTTCGATGGGTCCAGCATGATTTTGGTGCATCCATCTACTATAGCAGCTACACCATCAGTGAACTGCTCTCTTATTGAAATCACATCCATAGAGGGCACGTCCTCTATGGTGTCATGAAGTAGAGCGGCTACGATAAGTTCAGGATCCCGCAGCCCAAATTCAAAGGCAAGAATGCTGGCTACAGCCACAGGATGAACGATATAAGGCTCACCCGATCGCCTCCTTTGCCCTTGATGGAGATTCGTCGCAAGTTCAAAAGCTTTCTCAATAAGATATTTTCCACCATCCGGACACTGCTCACAAATCATCTGAATAGATTGGTGAGCCTTTTCCATGTAACTCTGGTAGGACTTTACTCCTTCATCCACAAATAAAAGCCTCTTTTCTCTAAAAGAAATTGCGGGAAAAACTCCCGTTTATACAAAATCATTTTAATCGACCCTTCCAAGATTAGCAAGACACAGAACTTTTTTGAAAAACTCAAACTATACAAAGAACACACGGATAAAAACTCAACCAATCTACCGTTAACCTTGCATGAGCCTAAGGGAAACCAAACTATAAAATCAAGGAAGGGGCAGAAAAGAATCAAATTTTTGGAGCGGGAGACGGGCTTCGAACCCGCGACCCTCAGCTTGGAAGGCTGATGCTCTGGCCAGCTGAGCTACTCCCGCCTAAAGGTAGGCTCTTTATAGCAAAAAAATTTCCCAAGCTCAACAAAAAATTGTCTGAATCCATATCGCCTTTTTGTTCAATATAGCAAAATTTACTTTGATCAAAATCATTTTTGGTGTATCAAATTAAATTAAAGGCGTCCTGAAAACAATAATCTTAGCAAAGGGAGGAAAAGGAATGGAGCCTTTCTTTAAGGAACAGCTTGCAATCGTAAATATGCTTAACGTTTTCAAAGCTCGGCAGATTATCCGACAATTGCTACCGAAAACTAGCCTCACTTTTTACAGACGTCTTTCGGAACATACAGGAGCTCAAGTTTATGTAAAGCATGAAAATCATCTTCCAACTCATTCTTTCAAAGTGCGAGGAGCGGTAAATTTCATTGAACAATGTCCCTATGAACAAATTAAAAACGGTTTAGTGGTGGCAACTCGAGGAAATCATGGACTTGCGGTAGCCTGGGCCGCTCAGAACAAGGGTATCCTTTGCAATGTCGTTGTTCCTGAAAGAAATGATCCTTTCGTAAATGAAATGATCCTTGCTTACAACGCTCAGCTCATAGAACACGGTAGCGACTTCTACGAAGCTCAGGACTATGCTGAGGAACTTTCAGAAAACGCCGGTTATTACTATGTTCGCCAGGGGAATGAACCTCTTCTGATAACCGGCATTGCAACAATGGGTCTAGAGATTTTGGAAGATTTACCCGATCTAGACGTGCTCATTATGCCTATAGGTGGTGGAACAGGGTGTGCCGCCGTTAGTATGGTAATTAAACAGGTGAATCCTTCTGTGGAAATTTATGGAGTGCAATCACAGCGAATGCCGGCTTTTTATGAATCATGGAGGCAGGGCAAAAAAGTTACCGTGCCTCCTGCAGAAACCATCGCTTCAGGACTTGCAGCCAGAAGTGTATTCGATTTGCCTTTTATTATCCTGAAAGATTTCATTACTGATGTGGTGTTGCTCTCCGAGGAAGATCTAATAGATGGAGTTCGACTCGCTGTTCGATATACTCAAAATCTTGCTGAGGTTGCGGGAGCTGCAGCACTCAAAGCCCTCTTTCTGCTTAGAGAACGCATTCAGGGTAAAAAGGTGGTGGTTGTAATGACAGGAGGAAACATCAGTATTCCGGCTCTTACTTCCATGCTATGCTGATGGCTAACCTACGCTGTGGCTACAGGAGCTGCGACCCGATTTGACTAAAATAACTTCGTCCACTCCATCGCATTCTCTAAGTCTGACATCTATATGTTCGTCTTCTGCAGTATCCACTTCTTTGCCCACATACTGAGCGCAGATGGGGAGCTCTCGATGTCCTCGATCGATCAGCACAGCAAGGTAAACTCTAGCTGGTCGCCCGTAATCGAGTAGGGCGTCGAGAGCTGCTCTAACGGTTCTTCCCGTATAAAGCACATCGTCAACCAACACCACATCCTTATGTTCAAGAGATCCAGGCATGGTTGTCGCTCTGACAAGAGGATAATAATTGAGCCTTGTCCAGTCGTCCCTATAGAGAGTAATATCCAACCGCCCCATGGACACATCTTGACCGATATTCTCGCTTATAATTTTTCTTAGCCTATCCGCCAGATAAACTCCTCGAGTTCTAATACCTACAAGGACACACTGATCAGCCTGCCTAATGTCAGCGGCAATAGACTGTGCCAACTGCTCGATGGTTTTTTGAACTTCCAGAGAATTCATGATCTGTTGATATATTTCCTCCATCGTCATTTCTCTTCTTGTTCCTCGCTTTAGAAATTTTATTGCGACCGCTTTCCACGGTGCTTGAACTGTAAATCCACTTCGAGGCGCAACCCTGTTACGCCTTTACAATTTCTTCTATCAGGCTTTTTTTTGAAATGTCAAACCACAATGGAGTGTGTTTTAAAAAATGTAGGGGGCGACCGGCCGGTCGCACCCAAAAAACGGACGGCGAGGACGCCGTCCCTCCCAACAGGGCGGTAAAATATTGGGAGGGTCGCCGTCCTCGGCGACCGATACATGGGAAATCGATCTCATCCTTGGCTACCAAAGTAGGGGTGAAAAATTTTTGATCCTTACCGACGTCTTTTTAGAACACGTTCAACCACAATTAAAGTATTCGAGATATGTAAACCAATGTGAGCAATAACTCGAGAAAAAACCAAACCCCATCTAATTTAGCCTTTGGGCAAAAAGAGCAAAAGCGTTCCCTGATATTTCATTTTCCCTGCCTTTTCACCTGCTTCATGGCCGCTTCCAAAAAAGATGTCCACTCTTCCAGGTCCCTTGATGGCACCTCCAGCGTCTTGATGAAAGACCCATCTGTTAAAAGGCTTATAACTAGATGCACCTTCAGGCACTACCGTGGAAATAAAACTCATAACAGCAGGTGGATAAAAACGACGATCGCTCGCAATAGAACGCTCTGGCGTAATGAAAACATTGAGACTTCCCTTAGGTCCTTCTTCCACCCATCTAAAGAACACGTAGTTTTCATTATACCAGAGAGTCGCCCAGAGTTTATCCTTATGAGCCCTCAAATAGGCTTTTATCGCCTGCATAGATACTTCGTCTTTTGACATCCATCCATTATCAATCATGTATTTTCCAATGCTACGATAGGGTCTTCCATTTCCGCTACCGTAACCCAGCCGCCTTTCTGTGCCATCTGAAAATCGAATGATACCGGATCCTTGTATCTGCAGGAAAAAGGCCTCCACAGGATTTTTAACCCAGACAAGAGGTCGAGTCTTCTTCAGAGATCCTTCGTCAATTTCGCGCCTGCTGTAGTAAGGAACGAGTTTATTCCCTTCAACACGTCCCACAATGGTAGAAACATCACCGCAGTTTATGTTGAAGGATTCGAGAGATACTTTCACCAGATCTTCCGGCACAGGATAGATAGGGTAGGAATATTCCTTTGATGGATAATAACTTCCTTCCAATATAGGCTCGTAATAACCTGTTGCTAAAACTTGCCCCGTGCCCTGGATCATTCCCGGCTGAGGTGTAGAATTATTCTCAAGTTCCACCTTGTAAGCATATACATCAAAAAGAGACATAACGTCTTGAGCAGAAATTTGCCTTTTTTCCATTACTGCAATCAGTTTTTTCAAAGCGTCGGCGTATTGTTTTGCGGAAAATTCCACATCGCCCGCCTTGAATGTTTTTGAGGGTGGAAGTTTTTCCAGATAGGAAAGACTTTCTCTTGTGGCTCTGATGAGATTTTGTTGATCACCGTCGTCTTGAAAGTCAATGTTTCTTACAAAGTTTTCCTGAAGCTTAACAAGGCTAACCTGCGGTGTGGGGGGTTTTTCTACTTTTGCTGGAGGCAATGTGGGAGGTGGAGCTTCGGGTGGTTTTGCACATCCACCCAAAGCTCCAATGAGGATCAAGAAAATAGCGATCCTCAAATATATCGATCTCATCGATTAAGTTCCCATTTCCCAGGAATGAAGGTAACGATCTTGTTCCTCTGTGAGTTGATCGATAGCTATGCCCATGCTTGAAAGTTTTAATCTAGCTACTTCTTCGTCGATTTGCCTGGGCACAGTATATACCTGCTTAGCAAGCTTTTTCCCTTCTTTTACCAGGTATTCGACGCACAGAGCCTGATTTGCAAAGCTCATGTCCATGACGCTTGATGGATGTCCTTCGGCTGCAGCGAGATTTACAAGCCGCCCTTCGGCAAGCACATATATACTACGGCCGTTTTTTAGTCGAAATTCTTCAACGAAATCTCGAACCAATCGCCTCGACACAGCCATTTGAGACAGAGATTCAAGGTCAAGTTCAACGTTGAAATGCCCGGAGTTGCTTACAATTGCACCATCCTTCATCACTTCAAAATGCTCTCTTCTGATGACATGGATGTTTCCTGTGAGAGTACAGAAAAAGTCGCCTATCTTTGCTGCCTCGGCAATTGGCATTACTTCATAGCCATCCATCACGGCTTCCAGAGCTCTCAATGGATCCACTTCCGTGACAATCACTCTTGCTCCCATTCCCCGAGCTCTCATAGCAACACCACGACCACACCATCCATAACCGCATACCACAAAGACGCTTCCAGCAATGAGCCTGTTTGTTGCCCGGATGATTCCATCTATCGTGCTCTGTCCCGTGCCATAGCGATTATCAAAGAGATGTTTTGTGTTGGCATCGTTAACCGCCACAATAGGATACCTGAGAACTCCCTTTTCAGCCATGCTTCTCAGGCGGATAACCCCTGTGGTGGTTTCTTCCGTTCCCCCAATCACTTCTCCGATTAGATCCTGACGTTCGGTATGAAGAGTCGATACGAGATCAGCCCCATCATCCATTGTGATTTGGGGTGAGCCTTCCAGAGCCTGAAGGATGTGGCGATAATAAGTTTCTCTGTCTTCTCCCTTTATAGCAAAAACCGGAATGCTGTCATGGACAACTAGGGATGCAGCTACATCGTCCTGAGTGCTCAAGGGGTTTGATGCACAGAGCCTTATCGTAGCTCCTCCGGCTTTAAGAGTTTGCATTAGAAAGGCAGTTTCGGTTGTAACATGAAGACATGCGGCTATACGAATTCCACTTAGCGGTTTCTCCTTCTCAAATCGCTCTTTGATGCTTCGGAGAACCGGCATTGACCGTGCTGCCCACTCTATTCGAAGTTGTCCCTTATCTGCAAGGCTTTGGTCTTTGACATCGCAAATCATTCGATAGCTCCTCGTATTTTTTACAGTCCCGCTTTATCTCTCAGAACATCTACCATATCGGTCTTTTCCCAGGTAAAGTCGGGGTTCATCCTCCCAAAATGACCGTAACAAGCAGTTTGTTTATAGATCGGTCTAAGAAGCTTAAGATGGCTTATGATGTCCGCAGGTTTAAAAGAGAATGTTTCTTTGACAATCTGGGTAAGTTTTTCAAGGGGGATGCGCTCTGTTCCGAAGGCATCAACCATAAGGCTTACCGGTTCTGCAACGCCTATACTGTAAGCGACCTGGATCTCTACTTTTCTAGCAAGCCCCGCTGCAACAATGTTTTTTGCAGCGTAGCGAGCCATGTAGGATGCCGATCTATCCACCTTTGTAGGATCCTTTCCTGAGAAGCAGCCTCCACCATGATGCCCCTTGCCTCCATAAGTGTCGCAAATGATCTTTCTGCCGGTAAGTCCGCAGTCAGCCATGGGACCGCCGATAACAAATCGACCGGTTGAATTAATAAAGAATTTGGTCTTATCACTGATAAGTTCCGGAGGAATTACTTTTTTGATGACTTCTTCGACAATGCCTTCCTGTATGGTTTTGTAAGTTACGGAGGGGCTGTGCTGAGCAGCGATAACGATAGCGGTTATTTTTTTCGGGCGTCCATGTTCGTATTCGACCGTGACCTGGCTTTTTCCATCGGGTCTGAGGAAGTCAAGAATAGCATTTTTGCGGGCTTCGGCTAGTCTTTTGGTTAAACGGTGGGCGTAGTAAATTGGCATCGGCATAAGAACTGGAGTTTCATCGCAGGCGTAGCCAAACATGATACCCTGATCACCGGCGCCCATTTCTTCGTAAAGCCCTTCTCCTGGATTGACGCCCATGGCTATGTCGGGAGACTGTTTATCAATGCTTGAAATTACGGCGCAGGTTTCCCAGTCAAAACCCATTGAGGAGTCATTATAGCCAATTTCTTTTATCGTCTGGCGCACAATATCTGGAATATCAACATAGGCTGAAGTGGTGATTTCTCCGGCGACAAAGGCGAGTCCGGTCGTAACAAGAGTTTCACAAGCCACCCGCGCATTTTTATCTTCCCTGATTATAGCATCGAGTATAGCATCAGAAATCTGATCGGCAACCTTATCGGGATGTCCTTCTGTTACTGATTCTGAAGTAAAAAGATAGTTTGCTATTGTCATCTTTACTAGCTCCTTTCCTGATTTTGGTATGATGGTTTTTGCTCGACAATTCTACCTTCTTTTAAAACTATCGACCGACAATTTGAGCCATTAAGAGGTGATGCGAGTCCTCCAGACACGATCAGCTTAAAAGCCTCTTCCACAGTAAGGGATGTTTCGATGAGTTCTGATTCTGGAACTAAAAGGTAAAAACCGGATGTGGGATTGGGCGTTGTGGGAAGAAATACGTTAATTACTCGCTCTGCCGTCTTGTCTTGAACCTCGCCCGTAGCAACTCCCGTAACAAAACACACTGCGTATATGCCTTTTCTTGGAAATTGAATTAAGGCTACACGCTGGAAATTATGCGATGATTCGGAAAATATCGCCCCAAGAAGCTGCTTTACAGCCGAATAAAGTGGTCTTACGAGAGGAATTCTATAGAGAAGATACTCACCAAAATCTACGACTTTACTTCCGATGTAGTTCCTTACTAGAAGACCCGTAAGAAATATCCCTCCAATAACAACAATTACCCCAAGCCCAGGCACAGGAAAGGGAAGATAGTTTTTAGGATTTAGATTGGGAGGAAAAATGTTAAAAATCTTATCGGCATTATGGAGTATGAGGTAAATCACGTAACCGGATATGGAGAGAGGAACAACCGTAAGAACTCCAGCTACAAAATAGTTACGCAGCGCCACATGAAGCTTTGAGAGAATTTTTTTCATGCCTTTGGTTTGTTTCCTTCTCCCACCAACACGACTTTGGGTTTGTAATTAGCCATCTCGGAATCGCTATATTGAGCATAAGTCACGATAATAATCAAGTCCCCTTTTGCACCCATCCTGGCAGCCGCACCGTTGAGACATATATCTCCTTTTCCCGGTTCTCCAGGTATGGCGTAAGTATCAAATCTTGCCCCATTTGAAACATTGTAAACCTTGATTTGTTCAAAGGGTAAAATATCCGCCGCCTTCATTAGCGTTTCATCAATAGTAAGGCTTCCTTCGTATTCCAAATTGGCGTCCGTTACTCGGGCTCTATGGATTTTTGATTTTAACATGGTCCGAACCATAAAGTATTTCCTCCTATTTTACGCAGTGTAAGCTTCAGCGGGATCAAGAATGCAATTATCAATTAGTCTTGTCTTTCCCACAAAAGCGGCTATTGCAAGAAGTGTTGGCCTGTTAATAACTGACACTTCCTCGAGTGTTTCCGGATCCCTAAGTTCTGCATAGTCTAGCTTTAGTGCGTTATCTTGACACAAATGGGAAACAACGGCTTTAAGGATCTCATTTCCCTCCAGCACAGATTGAACCACAAGGCGGCGAGCCTTTTTTATAGACTGGCTTATTCTCAAAGCCACCTTACGTTCTTCTGGCGACAGATAAACATTGCGGCTACTCATAGCCAGTCCGTCAGCTTCCCTTACTATGGGATGCCCAATGATGCGAATATCCATATTAAGATCTTTAACCATTCTGCGGATAACCACCAACTGCTGAAAGTCCTTTTGACCGAATACAGCAACATGAGGCTTTACTATGTTGAAAAGCTTTGTAACAACCGTGGCAACGCCTCTGAAATGACCGGGTCTGCTCTTTCCGCAGAGTGGTTTGGAAAGTTCAGTCACATCAACAACTGTTTGGAAACCATCGGGATACATTTCTTTTACTTCTGGAGAAAAAACCACGTCAACATTTACAGATTCGGCAAGTCGAAGATCTCTTTCCAGATCTCGAGGGTATCTTTCGTAGTCCTCTTGAGGTCCAAACTGGATTGGGTTCACAAAGATGCTTATTACGAGAACATCACCTTCCTTTCTGGCCGCTTTCATAAGCGCCAGATGACCTTCGTGAAGGTATCCCATCGTCGGAACGAAAGCGATTACTTTGCCGTCTCTTCTCCAGAGATCGGCAAGCTGTTGCATCTCCATGACCGATTTGACTACTTTCATCTTTTCCCTCCAACAAAAAAGCCTTCCGCGACCGAACGGCGGAAGGCTTCACTAATTATCCCACTTTTGCCGTCTCGGTCCCGCGCTTGGGATCCAAGCGGTTTGATATTTTCCGATATCCGTTAACAACTATTGAACGTTAAGTCAAGTGAAATGGTGAGGGTGTTCGAAAAGTTCCTTTATGGGATGGCAAAATAACATAACCCAAAGTAAACACAGGAATGGGACTCCATTTGGCAGGCCTGCTTATACAGCTAACAAACGACCTCAATATATGACCCACCACATAACTGTAGGGGCACGGCATGCCGTGCCCCTACAATCGGTGCGCCCGGCATAGACGTGCTCTTGGAGGTGAAAGTCCTCCCGTGAGTTGATCACAGCGAGCGAAGGG
>JBBFKT010000022.1 GCA_037482015.1 Thermodesulforhabdaceae bacterium | reverse complement strand
CTCTAAATCTAAGATTAAGGAGTTCTTCTTCGTAGGTTATCCCGTAAAATTTTCCGTACCTTCGGAGAATCGATTCAATCGTTTTAGACAGAGCATCCCTCGAATCAATAACCCCCTCAGCAAAGTCTATATAAATTACAGGATAACTTTTGCTCCAGTCCCAATGATTGTCCAGATAAAGTTCTCTGAAAAGCTCTCTTTTACCAAGAAAGGCCTGTCTTAAGGTGTCTAAAAACAAAGACTTACCAAAGCGACGAGGACGGGAGAGGAAGTAATATTTACCTTCGCTTACAAGTTTTTTAACAAAGGTGGTCTTGTCAACGTAGTAATAACCTTCCGATCTTATCTCTTCAAAACTCTGAATTCCTATGGGGAGTTTTTTCATTGCTTACCTCATTTACTCAGTGTCAGATTCTACCTTCCTTAGCAAGATCTCTTGATAAAGGTTGATACCCCTTTTCGGTTCTTGCCTTCAATCTTTTGCAAAAATGTCTTGAGAAAAGAGTTCTATGTATATCCTTCCAGGAGGGTAATTGATTATTTCGAATTCAAATCAAGGGACCTTCCGTATTCTTTCAGTTTGTTCCGTAGAGTTCTTACCGTTATGCCGAGAACTTCCGCAGCCTTGGTGCGATTGCCGTTGGTAACTTCCAGAGCTTTATAAATCAACCTGCGTTCCATTTCGCGAATGGGCATAAGAGTTGGGATATTATGACTTTCATCGTTTGACAGGTCCCTAACATCTTCATCAAAAAGTATGTGCTGAGGGAGAATTTCCCGAGACGGAGCGAGGATGTGGGCACGCTGAATAACATTTTCTAATTCTCTTACATTTCCAGGCCAGGAATATTTCTTCAACTTATCTTTTGCTGCTTGCGAAAGTTCCTTGGGAGTAGAATTTTCTAATTTGGCAATCTTAGATAGAACGTACTCCGCTATGGGAATAATGTCTTCAGATCGTTCCCTAAGAGGGGGTATCTTAATGGGCATGACATTTAGACGGTAGTAGAGATCTTTACGAAAAGAGCCATCCTTTACTTTTTCTTCTACCACAACGTTTGTTGTTGCTATGATCCGCACATTCAAAGGTATTGGGCGAGTTCCACCGATCCGCTCCACTTCACGTTCCTGGAGCACTCTAAGGAGCTTTGCCTGTAAATGGATTGGGATTTCTGTAACTTCGTCAAGTAGAATAGTTCCCCCCTGAGCAAGCTCAAATTTACCTGGTTTCTGGCGAGTTGCTCCCGTGAAGGCTCCTCTTTCGTAACCAAAAAGTTCGCTTTCAAGAAGGGTTTCGGGAATTGCTGCACAGTTTATAGATATGAATGGCCCTCGTCTTCTAGGACTGTTTTTGTGGATATATCGTGCAAAGAGTTCTTTACCCGTTCCGCTTTCTCCTTGAATAAAAACAGATGCTTCGCTGTTAGCTACTCGGCGAGCCAACTGTATAAGTTCTTTCATCTTTTGGCTTACTGATATAATAGGCCTATCGCTATCTTCTGTATAATTCACAGGTGAAGATGATTCCTTTAGCCATTCAACGGTTTTTATGAATCGCTCCTTTGCTGTCGGAACCACCCACACATCGTCAGCCCCGTGTTTTACTAGAAACATTGCATCATCAACGCTCGGGTGATCTGTGAGAGCAATTAAATATGCCCTTGGGGAAATCGTTTTGATCTTGTCTATAATTGCAGCCGTTTCCTGAATGGGGTTTTGTAGAGGAACAAAAAGAATATCGAAACCATAACTGGATATTGAATTGGCCAGTTCTGATGTGGATGAGAATATCCGAACATCATGTTCTTCCGATTGCAAATCTTTGACGGGTATATGCTGATTTTTTACAACTCCAATCTTCATTGTCTCTCTGTAACCTCGGATGCTTTCTTTTTTCCTTCAACTCTTTTGACAAAATCTAGATACCTTAAACCTTCTTCACCAACTTTTTTCCAGAAAGGATCTTCACATTGAGAGAGTTGCTTTAGGGTGGACTCGGATAAATCCAACTGTTGAGAAGATATATAGAGATTGTAAAGCTTGTAGATAAGCTGACATTTTTCTTCTTGAGATGGTGCTATGTTGATGGCTTCTGTAACCTTTTGTATGAGTTCAGGAACTCGCTTCATGGCTTCAAGACATTGAATTTGGAGCTTAAACAGCCTGAACTGCTCATCGGAATTAAGATCATTGATTTGGTTAGTGACATTAGAAATAGTTTGCAGGGCATAGTTCCAGTCTTTGAGTTCGATAAGGCATTCTATGAGGTAAAAAGCTGTTTCTTTATCAAAACCGTAGGATGAAATAAGCTTTTCGAAGATTTTTTTTGCTTCGGCGAATTTTTTGCGAATCATGAGAAGTTTTCCAAAAATGACGGCATGTTCTCTGTCAAGATCCGGAATTCTGCGAAAAAGCGTTTCTGCTTTGTCGAATTCTCCCATAACATAGGCACAATAAGCAGAACTCAGCAACCATTCCCTTGGAGGTTTTTGAGCAGTAAGGAGAAGTTTTTCGAAAAGTTCTGATGCCTTAAAACAATCCTTTTCTTTGTAAAAACTAGTAGCGACCGCTTCGGTGATAGACTGATTTTCTACAATGTCCCCAAGGTGGTTTTTGTAGATTTCAACAACTTTTTGGTAATGCCCGTTTTGGTATTCTTCAAGTAACCAATCCCTGACGATATCGCCCTTCAATTCGATAAATTCATCTATAGTGGAAATTCCTTCCTTGCGCGATGATAAGTTTTCTAAGAACCCGTTAACCTTGGCAAGAGCTTCCTCAAATCTTTTCTGATCCTTAAGGAGCGATGCCCATCTGAAGTTAAGTATAAATGAAAGTGCCTCGGGAAGCGATTTTGTGGCAAGATCTTCGTAAATAGTGAGAGCTTGCTGATGTTTGCCCTTTTCCTCAAGCATTTGAGCTTTTCTAAGTAGCATTATATATCCACCCTCGGTATCGGGCATATTTACAATGATGCTGTTTTGAAGGCGTTCAGCGATAACTTCTTTGCGGCTTTGCAGTAGCGTCTCGGCGATGTAAGCCCATAACATGTCGTCTGATGGTGCCTTAGGAGATAAGTTTAGATACCAGAGAAAGGCTTTTAACGCTCCTTGGTAATCTCTCATGCCAAAAAGGGTTTCTCCAAGAATTTTAAGAAATTCTGGATGCTCTAGATAGATCGCAGGGTATAACTCAAGAGCTCTTTTTAGCTGACCAAGGGCTGGTTTATAGGCTCCGCCTGTAGATAGAGTTTTCCCCATAAGAAGTGACATCTCTGCTGCATCTTGGGGCGATGTGGATAGTTTTGTTGCTTCATAGAAAGCTTTGATAGTTTCAATGTAGTTAGCCCTTTGAAGGTGAATTCTCCCAATAGTTTTCCATGCGCAGAAAGTTGCGTCATTTGGGGATGGGCCTTTTAGGATTTCTTCAATAATGTTTTGAGCTCGCTTTGTCATGCCTGTTTCAAGAAAAACATTTGCAAGAAAACATCGAACTAAGGGAGCTCTAGGATCGTTAGGTGACTTGTCCAAAGCTTGTTGAAGTGCCTCGCTTACTTCAATTCCCAATTGAGCCAATTCTTTTTCGTGAAGGCGATACAGGCTTATTGCAAGTCCATAATGGGCTTCACTGATGTGTTCACCCTTGTTTCTTTCTATGTATCGTTTGTAAAGACTTATCGCACGATTGTATTCATTTTGATCATAAGCCTTATTTGCCTCAACGAAGAATATTTCATCAAAGGGGATTTCTCCCGGAAATGGTTTTGATTTTTCAGCTTCCTTTTCCTTCATTGGGGAAAGGGGTTGTTTTTCAAGTCGAGCTGCCTCTTCTTCTAGGATTTTTTCAAGGGGTGGTTCTTTCTGGGAAATAAAGGCCTTAGAAGTTACAACGTCAAAAACCAGACGGTATGTGCCTGTTCTTTCAGCACTGGTAATCGGTAGAATCAAATATTCAAGCTGGGCTTTTGGATCTGCAAGCAGAATTTCCAGAACTCCTTCTTCACCTTCAGTAATTTTTATATTTTTTACAATAGATGGAGGAGATTCAAGACTCCTTTTGACTTTTTCTTCTACCTGTAGATCTTTGAATAACACTTTGATTTGGGGCAGATTTTTGGTGTCCACCTTTTTGGGAAAACCCCCATCCATGACAAAATTAAGACGCACCGTTTGGATATCTGATTCAACGGAAAATCCCACCATTTTTTCTGCATAGCAGTGTGATATTCCTAATTCTCCTGTCAAATATCCCACAATCATAAGGAACAAAAAAACAAGTACCCTCTGTTTCAAGCGAAAGAATAAGGACAGTGTAATTTTTATCCATCTATGAGTCTTTTTTTCCACTTTACGGACCTTCTGTTAGATTACAGAATTCCGGTTTTTCCTTTAGCAATTTTAGTGCCATTGTTAGTCTTTTGATTTGGTGGACAAACTTAAACCGAGTTTTTTCATTTTCTCTATGAGTGTGGTTCTGTTAAGCCCCAGGAGTTTTGCTGCCTGATTTTTGACACCACCGGTTCTTTCCAGTGCCTGCTGAATAAACAGCCTTTCGAGTTCTTCGAGAGTTTGCTTAAGATCTATGCCCTCTTCGGGTAATTTGGCAAATGGGAAAACATCTTGCGATTTTTCTTTCTTTTGTTGAAAGCGCTCAGGAAGATCATCTACTGTAATTTTGTCTCCATCTGAAAGTATGATCAAACGCTTAATGATATTTTCGAGTTCCCTCACGTTTCCAGGCCACGGATACTCCATAAAGCATTCGATCACTTCAGGACTTATAATCTTTTTCTGTCCACCATCTTCGGAAGAAGCATAACGCGTGAGAAAGTGATCTACTAAAAGCTGAATGTCCTCTTTCCTTTCCCTAAGAGGGGGGATGTGAATGGGCACAACGTTTATTCTGTAAAAAAGGTCCTCCCTGAAAATCCCTTCCTGAACGGCTTTCCATAAATCCTTGTTCGTAGCGGCGATGACTCGAACATCAACTTCTATCGTCTTAAGCCCTCCAACTCGCTCAAATTTATGTTCCTGAAGAAATCTCAAGAGCTTTACCTGAAGGGGTAACTTCATTTCCCCGATTTCATCGAGAAATATAGTGCCTCCGTTAGCCAGTTCAAATCTACCAATCTTTGTTCGGATGGCTCCAGAAAAAGCCCCTTTTTCATGTCCAAAAAATTCGCTTTCCAGAAGTTCTTCAGGTATTGCTCCACAATTTACAGGCACAAAAGGTTTGTTGCGACGATTGCTTCTGCGATGTATTGAGTGAGCAACCAGTTCTTTTCCTGTCCCGCTTTCCCCGGTGATAAGAACAGTTACATCAGATTGGGCCACTCGGTCTATCAGCCGGTAAAGCCTTTTCATTGGAGCACTAGTCCCCACGAGTTCTTCAAAGAATTGAATTTCTTCCTGTTGTTGCGAATCTTCTGAAACTTCGGGTAATGAGATTGAAATAGCTTTTTCGCTACAGTAGCATCCGTCTTTTACTGCCTTAATAATAGAGTCCGGAATATCAATCGCATCGTAGGCAAGATAGTTATATGCTCCCTGTTGCATAGCTTTTACAGCCTTTTCAACAGATGGTTCTCTGGCAACTATGATCACAGGAAAAGAAAGCCCAAGACTATGATGATAATCCAGAATTTCCATCCCGTTTTTTCCTTTGAGAGTGTCTTCTATAAAGGCTATGTGGATTTGCTGACGATTTATTATGCGCACAGCTTCATAGCCGTTTTTGGCAATCTCAATTTTGAATCCTTCCTGGGATAGTATGGCTTTTAGTCGCTCTGTGAAGTCATCATATTGGCATGCAATCAAAGCTGTCTGCCCTTGCTGTGTAACCATGCGATCCTCCTTCTACATTCTTAGCTACCAGCGACATGACCATATGGGGCGACCGGTCCATTTCAAAAAAATGACGTTACTTAAAATTGATTCGACTCTCAAGAATAATTTGAAAGGACTATTAAGAAAAGTCAGGGATTTGCCACAACTTGCTTAAGAATGAAAAATCCATGAAGGGTATTAAGTATTTTTCGGTGTTGATTGCCAGAAAAGCGAGATCCAGCCAGGCATTTGATCGATCAATAACGGCACTGTCGCTGCTGGCAATAACGGTTTTTTCATAGGAAAATTGCTTTTCTGGCACGGAGACTACCTGGGCAGTTCCTTTTATTTTGTATTTACGAAAGAGTTCTCTATATATCTTTGCCAATTCCCCACTCATGCTTATGGGAGCGTCAAAATATATAGCAACTTCATTTATATTAAGTCCTGCAAGGAATTTACATATAATCTCTGCTGCAAAAAGACTTAATTCCGTTAGTCTGAAACCGCTCGATATTTCTGCTATATCTCGAAGAGCCCCATCGTTGCCTTTAATAATGACCCGCTCAATTATTGCGCTTTCTACCGTAATATGAACATTATGACCATCGACAGTTAGGCTTCTATTTTCCAGTTCTGTAATGGTTGTTCGTTTACCTCTTCGTGTTAAAGCGTCCCTATGACCAAAAACTCCTCGTCTAAGGACGTTTCGTTCTCTTACCGTAAGTCCATAGCGATTTCCCACCAATTCTAAAGACCGATCCCTAGGATAATCATGACTCTGAAGGAAATAAAAATCAAATGAGGCAGCCAGGATAAGCTCTTTTCTTAAAGAAGTTTCCTTGCTCATAGTAATCCAGGCTTTTTAGCGTGTGGTATTTTGTAGGTGGGCACCCGGTGGGGTGCCCTTTGTTATCTTATCATTTTGAGATTTACAGAGAAAGGATCAGCCACTTGTTAGTCTTTGCAAGACGAGCCCTGGTCATTTTTTTGATAGGCAGGCTAATAGGCAGAGAGTTCATAATCTTCAATCCATCGAGATCCTTAACTCTTCTTTGTTGCTTTAGATTCCTCTTCAGCCTTTAGATCTTTTCGGAGAATTTTTCCAACGCTACTCTTAGGAAGACTTTCTCTGATTTCCACAATCCGTGGAACCTTGTAAGCCGCTAGTCTTGCCTTGCAGAATGAAATAATTTCTTCTTCCGTAAGAGTTTCTCCCGGCTTTGGAACTACAAAGACCTTTACAGTTTCACCACGGTAGGGATCCTGGACCCCTATTGTTGCTGCATCGAGAACCTTTGGATGGCTGTAAAGGACTTCATCAATTTCGCGAGGATAGATATTATAACCCCCGGCAATAATCATGTCCTTTTTGCGATCGACGATAAAGGTGTAACCATCAGCATCCATCATGGCTATGTCGCCCGTATGGAGCCAGCCGTTACGAAGAGCCTGTTTTGTTTCTTCAGGTTTTTTCCAGTAGCCTTTCATAACCTGGGGACCTTTGATAACCAGTTCCCCAGTTTCTCCCGGGGGAAGTTCCTGTTCTCCCGTTTCTAGATCAACAATCTTTGCGTAGGTGTCTGGCACTGGAAGCCCAACAGAACCTGGTTTTCTAAGTCCATAAATAGGATTGCAGTGTGTGACCGGACTTGCTTCGCTTAGTCCAAAACCTTCTACGATGACACTGCCCGTCATTTCTTCGAATCTTTTTAGAACATCGACGGGCATGGGAGCCGAACCTGTGATACAAAATCTAACAGAAGAAAGATCAAACTTATTTATCTGAGGATGATTTAGTATAGCCACATAAAGAGTCGGAACGCCCGGGAAAAGGGTAGGTTTGAACTTATGAAGCAGTTTAAGCAAATCGTTTATTTCGAACTTGGGTATCAAACAAACATAACTTCCTGTGTAAAGGGCGTAGTTCATACAGACAGTCATGCCGAAGACATGAAACAAAGGCAACAAACCCACAACTCGTTCTTCGTTCATTCGAACATCGGGGAACCAGCTGTTGATTTGCACAACGTTGGCGAGAATATTCCTGTGGGTAAGCATAGCACCTTTGGCTACACCCGTGGTGCCTCCTGTATATTGCAAAACAGCAAGATCTTCAAGAGTTGCCGTGCAGGGACGATCTGTTGGAGGCGTCCGGTTTATTAGATCACTAAAGTTCAGCACGTTACCACCATAAGGAACTTTGGTAAAAAGCTTTTGTTTTCTTGCTTTTAGGGGGTAGAGCATGGAAATAGGGAAGGGTAGAGCCTCGCGAAGGCTGGTTACAATAACTTTTTTGACCTTTGTTTTATCAAGCACAGATGCAACCTTGGGGTATAGATGATCCAGCACCACGGCATACTCTACATCCCCATCATTCCATTGATGTTCTATTTCCCGCTCTACATACATTGGATTTGTGTTCACAACCACGCCACCAAGCCATAGAGTAGCATAATATGCGATGAAGAACTGAGGACAGTTGGGAAGCATTATTCCAACTTTGGTTTCTTTTCCAACTCCTAGTCGAGCTAGAGCCTCTGCGAATCGCATTATTCGATCCCAGAGTTTTCTGTAGGTAAGAGTCTTGCCGTAAAAATATGTAGCCGGTGACTGTGGCCACTTTTCTACGTTTTTTCCAAGGACTACAGGGAGAGGATCATCCGGATATGTGGCGTGTCTGGGCACTCCCGGATCGTAATGGGCAATCCACAGGGCTTCCATAGATTCAACACTCATAACTCTCAGCCTCCAGATTGATTTTAAAGAAAAAGGGGGGAACTTCCCGTCCCCCCTCCAAATCGAACACTTTCAACTAACAGGTGCTTTTATATTTTTTCACCTCTTCCGTAAAGGCAGGAATGAACTTGAATAGATCTTCCACAATGCCGTAGTCGGCTTTGCTGAAGATTGGAGCGTCAGGATCTTTATTGACAGCCACAATGTATTTAGAAGATCCCATGCCGGCAAGGTGCTGAATGGCTCCAGATATTCCAACGGCGATGTAAAGGTTTGGAGTAACCACCTTACCCGTTTGTCCAACCTGATCAGAATGAGGTCGCCAGCCCGCATCAACAGCAGCTCGGGAAGCTCCAACTGCTGCTCCAAGCACCTTTGCCAGTTCTTCCAGAATTGCAAAGTTTTCTGCCGCCTTCATGCCTCGACCGCCAGAGACGATAATGTCGGCTTCTGTGAGTTCAACCTTTCCTGAAGTGTCCATTTCTGCGCCAAGAACTTGAGATTTGACGGCAGGGATCGTCGCATTTACAGATACTATTTCAGCTTGTTTGCCTTCATCAGGTGTGAGACAGGACATAACGTTTGGACGGCAGGAAATCATAACAAGAGCTCCATCAGCCCATTCATACCATCCGAGACACTTGCCACCAAAAAGAGGACGTTTTGCCTTGATCTTTCCATCAGAGATGGCGATTTCAGTTGAATCTTGAGCGAGTCCAGCTTCCAAACGAGCGGCAAGACGAGCAGCTAGATCTTTACCGTTCATGGATGCAGGAAGAAGAACAACAGCCGGCTGCGCATCCTTTATAACATCCGCTATCACAGGTGCGTAAGTTTCGGCATTGTAATGTTCTAATGCTGGGTTATCGATTACAAACACTTTATCAGCACCGTAGTGACCCAATTTGGGAGCAACAGCCGTGACCCCGGATCCTACGGCAATGCCGTAAAGCTTAAGTCCCAGAGCGTCAGCAATGCGACGCCCTTCACTGGCTATTTCAAAGGAAACCTTTCTGAAGTTTCCGTCCCTGTATTCTGCTACAATGCATACCGACTCAGCCATTTTGATTTTACCTCCCCTCCGTTATATAACACCCGCTTCTTCGTGAAGCAGCCGAACCAGTTCTCTTGCTTTGCCTTCTGTGTCGAGATTGCCGTTTATAATCTTTCCGGCTTTTCTTTCTGGTGGACGCTGGAGCTCTACGAGTCTGATCTTTGCCGCAGATCCTCCACATTCGTCAGGGCTCAAACCAAGATCTGCAAGTTTCTTAACTTCAAGAGGTTTCTTCTTCGCTTTCATAATGCCAGGGAGGCTGGCATATCTGGGATTCCATACAGCGTGGGACCCACCCATAGTGACAACTACTGGAAGGGGCGAAGAAAGAATCATCTTGCCTCCTTCTACAGGCCTTTCGATTTTTACCGTCTGTCCATCACATTCCATAGAAAGAGCCAGAGGAAGGTGAGGCCATCCCAGAAGTTCTGCCACCATCGGTCCTCTCTGGTTGTGGTCGTAATCTACTGCCCGATGTCCACAAAGAACTATATCCGGATTGAGCTGTTTTACAGCAGCAGCGAGAACCTTTGCAATGCCGAGACTATCGCTTTCATCAAGAGCGCTGTCATCAATAAGAACACCTTTATCGGCGCCCATTGCCAAAGCCGTGCGTATGGATTCTACAACGCGCTGTGGTCCCCAGCTTACTATTGTTACCGTTCCCCCGTGTTTTTCCTTAAGCCTTAGGGCTGCCTCTACGGCAAACTCATCGTAAGGATTGATGATCCATTTAAGATCTGTCGTAACGATGGATTTGCCATCATCTGCTATCCGGATGACCGATTCAGTATCCGGTGTCTGTTTGAGAAGCACTACAATGTTCACGTCCGTCCTCCTCCTTGTAATTTTTTAATTGATGGCGTCTAGCTCGCCAATTCCTCTTGATCAGATTTTTAACTATTGTGCAACATTTTTTATGTTTTCAAATGAATGAATGATGATTCATTCACGCTATAGCAACATTCTCCCTCTATCGCAATAAAAAAATGCTATTCCATGCTTTTTTGCTCCTTCAAAATGTGTTACCTATCTCTGCGGCGTTACCTTTACGGCTAAACAAGTATCAATCGAGGGAGATTCCATGATTTGGTGGCCTGGAAAAAAGAAAAAAGAAGATAAAGAATCAAACGATAAGGAAATACAAAATCTAGATGTGTTCCCGGAGTCAAGCTCAGAAGTTACCGAAGAGACCCAGGAAAGCGATACCGATGATCAGAGTTTTCATGAAGAGTCCAAAGAACGGGAGAGTTTCCTGGGACGTTTAGTTAGAGGACTTCAGAAGACCAGAGAACACCTTTCTGCTAGAGTGGAAAGGCTTTTCAAAAACAGACAGACTATAGACCGTGAATTGTTTGATGAACTTGAAGAAATCCTTATTACATCCGACGTGGGAGTCGGTGCTACCAGAACACTCCTTGATCGCCTGAGCAATCGTGTAAAAAAGGAGGCGGTTCAGGATCCGTCAGAACTATACAGGATGCTTGAGGAAGAAATCGCTTCGCTAGTGGATATTTCTGCAGATTCCATCAACCTTGACCGTGCTTCTCCCTTTGTCGTTATGGTTGTTGGTGTTAATGGTGTCGGAAAGACTACAACAATAGCTAAACTTGCTCACTTCTGGAAAACCGAAGGTAAAAAGCCTCTTGTTGTGGCTGGAGATACTTTTAGAGCCGCCGCCATTGATCAGCTAGCTTTATGGGCGGAACGAATAGGAGTGCCTGTAATAAAGCAGAAGCCTGGAGCAGACCCATCCGCTGTCGCTTATGACGCTCTCGAATCGGCATTATCTAGAGGTTACGATGTGGTAATTGTTGATACGGCAGGACGAATGCACACTAAGTCGAATCTTATGGAAGAACTTAAAAAGATACGTCGCGTAATGGCAAAGAAAATCTCCGACGCCCCTCATGAAACTTTTTTGGTTCTGGATGCTACTACCGGTCAGAACGCTTATTCTCAAGTAAAAATCTTCAAGGAAGAAATGAACATTTCGGGACTCATACTGACAAAACTGGACGGCACAGCTAAAGGGGGCGTCGTTATCGGTATATGCCACGAATTCGGCATTCCAATAAGGTTCATCGGAGTAGGAGAGGGCATAAATGATCTTCGCCCATTTCAGCCTGATCTTTTTGCCAGAGCCCTTTTAAAGCATTAATTGGATGGGGTGACCTATACCGTCACCCCTGCCAATCTGCCTAGCGAGTGTGCCCGGGTAGAGTTATGGTTGAACAAGATGAGCTAGGTGAACAGGATCTGGTAGTTAAAGATGGCGATTCTGAAGAAGATGATGATTTTACAAAATGACTTGTTCTGCTAACAATACGTTCAAAGCTGTCTCCACCACATTCTTTACATTTAAGTTCTACTTGCTCGCTGGAGGAAATGATGAGCACTTCTTCAACGTTGCCACAATTAATACATCTAAACTCATAAATTGGCATTCTACCCTCCCTGTTTGGGATACCGAAAGAAGAATCTTTCGGTATTTAAATTTAACTTATAAAATTCACCTTATTTATGAACCGGTTAACTCTCTGCATGCCTTTTAATGATACATCCTGCTTTCGATGCTGTCCACCCATTAGACCAGCCGGGTATGATCATTTACTTTATGTTTCAAGTCTTAAGCGGGAGTTTCGAGAAAACCGGGATAGATGGCTTTCACGGACAGATCTCCGTGACAAACCCGTTGTGGGGTTTTGGTGTTGGGGGCTTGGGTATCTCAATCCCGCTTTAGGGACGATTGGTTGCCTCCTTCATCCTGAACAAAATCAGGGAGTTGATCTCCGGATGCTTACGGGTTATGGAGCCAAGTGCGCCAGAGAACTCTGTTATGAAGCACGACAGTTTTCCCTGCTCCTGGAGGATACAAAGATATTCTGGAGAGAGCTTGCTCGCGGACTTGGTAGCTTCTACTTCTCCAGCCCTTGCTCAAATCCTCTTTTTTATCTTATGCGGTGGGGACCTTTTATCCTGGAAGCCTTTAAGTCTTTTGCGGATAGACAATCTTGGTCAGTTACCGAAGTAGTGTGGCATTTCCCGTTTTTGATAAATGGTTATCTTGAACCTCGAGCATGGCGCCTTCCCGTGGAAATTGCAATTAGGGTTGCTGTGAGACAGATCGAGTTGGAAAATATTTATTGGGATGGCTTTTTCTCAACTGTGATAAAGCGATGGTCAGAAGTTGTTTGCAATGTGGCTAAACTCTCTCAGAACGGTCCCTATGTTCACAGCCTGGCTGTGAAGGACTCCTTAAAAGATTTTGTTCGGTTTTTTCTTGGGATTTCAAGAATGGATCTTTTTCAAGTGCTGAAAGTAGAAGAAATTCTTAGGAAAGTTGTCTTGGATGTTTTAGAAAGTTGATTTCTCCCCGTAAGGGAAGTTCAAAAAATAAAATAGTGAGGCGCCAAAAGTTTTATGCCTGAACGACGAGTGGTTATAAAAACCTTCGGATGCAAGGTCAATCAGTGTGAATCGTCTTTCATGTTAGAAAGTCTGCTCCGACACGGTTACAGACTAGCTAAGCCCGGAGAAGACGCCGATGTGTGCATAGTGCATGGCTGTGCTGTTACATCCAGAGCATCTTACGAATCAAGACAGGCTCTTTACCAGTTTCGTAAACACTGCCCAAATGCTACAGCCTATGTTTTTGCTGGATGTGCTGCTCACTACGAGGGACATCTCCTTGCCGAACGGCATCTTGTTACGCATGTGCTGGGTAATGCGGAAAAGCTGCGTTTGACCGAATTCTTGGAAAGTCCCGCTACCACAGAGAAACCCTTTGTAGCCGTTTGCGATCTGAGAAGCTGTGCCCCCGAAGTTTTAAAACCTCTTTACTACGAAAGAATGTTTGATGAACGTTCTAGAGCGTTCATAAAAATTCAGGACGGGTGTGATGCTTTTTGCTCCTATTGCGTAGTGCCTTACACAAGGGGAATCTGTAGAAGCCTTGCCCCGGAGGAAGTGGCTGAACAGATTCGATCCCTGGTTGTGGCAGGTTATAAAGAAGTAGTTCTCACGGGTATTCACCTGGGACAGTGGGGGCGAGATTTATCACCACCTAAGAACATTCTTGATCTTCTGAGTTTTCTTAACGAGAAGGGAGTGGCACCTCCAAAGATTCGTCTAAGTTCTCTTGAACCTACTGAATGTTCCCCTGAGCTTGTTGGTTTTTTAGCCAGCCAGGATTGGTTTTGTCATCATTTTCATGTGCCTCTTCAGAGTGGGGATCCGGAAGTTCTGAAGCTTATGAGACGCCCCTATGACCCGGATTTTTATGCAGATGTTATTCATTTAATCCGGGCTACTTTCCCGAATTCTGCTATTGGAGCAGACGTAATTGTGGGATTTCCAGGGGAACGAGATGAAATGTTCGAAAAAACCTATCGCTTAATAGAATCTCTTCCCATAACTTATCTGCATGTTTTTCCCTATTCGCCAAGGAGTGGAACTCCTGCCGCAAATTTAAAGGGTATTATTTCCGGAAATGAAATTCGGCGTAGAGCGTCGATGCTTCGAGAACTTGGGCGTAAAAAGAAAGAGATTTTTATGATTTCCCAGCTTCACAAGGAACTCTCGGTTATATTGGAATCTCCCTTACAAAAAAATGTGTGGCGTGCTACTTCGGATAACTATCTCTCCGTTCTGGTTTTTTCCGACGGCAGGGAACTACGAAAAGGAGATCTTGCCCGGGTTAAAATAATTGGCGTCGATCATGGACGATTCATGCTGGTGGGACGACTGATCTAAAGGACACATTACTTTTTAGCACCCGATTCAATTATTTTTCCTAGTGTAAGCCTCTATTAAATTGTCGGCGTTTTTATAGTGGCGAATCTTATTTTGACGTGGTAATAAAGACGAAAATTGGTGATGGATCGGTGAAGGAGTGGTAGGAGCACATCTATGTGTGTGCTATCCTGCGGCAGTCATTACAGCATCGAAGGGGGGAGTGAACTTAAAAATGGAATACGAAGCCGTCATAGGGCTTGAAGTTCATGCTCAACTTCTTACAGAAACGAAAATCTTTTGTGGATGTTCCACCAAATTTGGGGCGGATCCTAACACTAACGTCTGTCCTGTGTGTCTTGGTATGCCGGGAGTTCTTCCGGTGCTTAACAGAAAGGTGGTGGATTTTGCCTTAAAGCTTGCTCTGGCAACAAATTGTTCTATAGCGCCGGTAAACCGCTTTGCTCGCAAAAATTACTTTTATCCGGATCTGCCCAAGGGTTATCAAATTTCTCAATACAAACTTCCCATAGCCGAAAACGGCTGGATAGATGTCTCGCTTGATGGAGTTACCCGCCGAATAAGAATTAGAAGAATTCACATGGAAGAGGATGCAGGAAAGCTCATTCACGATGAACATCAGCCGATAAGCTATGTTGATTTCAACAGAGCCGGAGTGCCGCTTCTTGAGATTGTAAGCGAACCTGATATTCGCACCCCCGAAGAAGCTGCAGCCTATCTTAAAAATCTTCGAGATATTGTGGTTTACCTTGGTATCTGCGACGGAAACATGGAAGAAGGTAGCTTCCGATGCGATGCTAATGTTTCTCTCCGTCCTGTGGGAAGTCAGGAGTTGGGAGTAAAAACTGAGCTAAAGAACATGAATTCCTTCCGAAATGTTCAGCGGGCACTGGAATTTGAAATAAGACGTCAACGGGCTTTGCTGGAAAAGGGCGAACAAATTGTTCAGGAGACTCGTCTTTGGGATGCGGCAAAAGGGATTACGGTGGGGATGCGAGCAAAAGAGGAAGAGCATGATTATCGCTATTTTCCAGACCCGGATCTTGTGCCTATAGTGATAGATAAGGCCTGGATTGAGAAAATTAGAAAAACCATACCAGAACTTCCTGACGAAAAAAGACGCCGTTTCGCTGAGCAGTATGGAATTCCTGAGAAGGATATTGACGTGCTGGTTTCCGATCGAGTTCTTGCGGATTATTTTGAGTCTGCAGTGGCTGTTTTCCCTAATCCAAAAACGGTTAGCAACTGGATCCTTTCGGAACTTCTTAGGGAACTAAATCGAAGCGGTCATTCCCCTTTGGACTGCCCTGTGTCGCCAGAAAATCTTGCGGAACTCCTTTCCCTTATAGACAATGGAACCATCAGCGGAAAAATTGCGAAAACCGTCTTTGAAGAAATGTATAGAAGCGGCAGAAAAGCTTCTGAGATTGTTAAGGAACAGGGACTTACTCAGGTTGCTGATAAGGAGCTTATTGAGCGGGTTGTGGATGAAGTTCTTCGGGAGCATCAGGTTGAGGTTGAAAGATATCGTAAAGGTGAGGCTAAATTGATGGGATTTTTCGTGGGGCAGGTTATGAAGAAAACCCAGGGCAAAGCAAATCCGAAGCTTGTAAACGAGGTTATTTTGAAAAAGCTCAGAGATTGATCATTGTCCTGAGCTTGAAAACACATTGCAACGTGGGTTTATTGGCGGCTTGAAGCTTTAATAGATTGAAATAAAGGGGAGGATATGGGCGAAGTATCTGAAGTAAGACCTATTTTTTGGGACGGGGACGTTTGCGTTATCCTTGATCAGCGCTATCTTCCACATGAGGAAAAATATTTGCGATGCACGAGTCCAGATGAGGTAATCGATGCTATCAAGAGCATGGCTATTCGTGGAGCTCCCGCGGTAGGGCTTGCAGGTGCTGCTGCTGTTGCTTTGGGAGTTAGATCTTTTGCGGATGCTTCCGGGAAAGAAGCGTTTTTCAAAAGCCTTAACGTTTTGTGCGATAGAGTGAAAAAGGCTCGCCCCACGGGTTACAATCTTGAATGGGCCGTAGAGGTCATGAGATCCGTTGCAGTGGAACGAGTTAACGAACCTGTAGAGAATATTATTAAGGCTCTTCGAGAAAAGGCCGAAGCGCTAGTTGAAGAGGACATAGCTATAAATAAAAGTATTGGTCAATGGGGCAGGTCGGTTATTCCGCCGGGTGCCCGTATCCTCACTTACTGCAATGCTGGTGCTCTGGCTACAGGAGGTTACGGCACAGCCCTTGGGGTCATTAGATCTGCATGGGAAGAGGATAAAACCATTCAAGTCTTTGCCTGTGAAACTCGTCCATACCTTCAGGGGGCTCGGCTTACCGTCTATGAATTGATGAAAGAAAGCATACCTGTAGTTCTTATTACCGACAATTCAGCGGGGTACCTTATGCAAAAGCGAAAGATTGATGTAATTGTGGTGGGGGCTGACCGCATTGCGGCAAATGGAGACGTGGCAAATAAAATCGGTACTTATACTCTGGCGGTTTTGGCAAAACATCACGGAATTCCTTTTTACGTTGCGGCTCCACGGTCAACCATTGATCCTAGAACTCCAAGGGGCAATGCGATTGTTATTGAAGAACGGCCATCAAGGGAAATTACTAACATTGGTAAAAAAACTATTGCCCCAAAGGATGCTCGAGCACTTTACCTGGCTTTTGATGTTACTCCTCACCGATACATTTCTGGCATCATTACCGAGGTGGGTGTTATCACCAAACCTTTTTCTAGGGGATTAAGAGAAGCGTTACTGAAGTAGAATCATATCATTTTGGACGTGTCGCACACCCTATCTATACTATTTTGTAACAACCCCTTCTAGTTACCTATAACATTCGAAAGTTCTTTATCATAGTTCTTGTTTTTTAGCCCTATGATGAAAATGATGAGCTAGTGTGAGCACACGGCTGCTCGCACTATAAATCTTTTTAGACATCTTCTTTGATTGCTGATGGTGTTCGAAAACCTCCCTTATGGGGTGGCAAAGTGGCATAAACCGTGGGAAGCACAGGGATTGAACTCAACTTGGAAGATTTTTACAGACTTGGGCGGTTAAGAAACAACTCAATATATGATTCATCGGATAATTGTAGGGGCACGGCATGCCGTGCCCCTACAATCGGTGCGCCCGGCATGGGCGTACTCCTGGAGGTGAAAGTCCTCCCGTGAGTTGATCACAGCGAGCGAAGGGAAGCGCAACTGCACGAGGGTGACCGAGT
>JBBFKT010000021.1 GCA_037482015.1 Thermodesulforhabdaceae bacterium | reverse complement strand
GTGCCCACAAAGCTAGAACTTGAGAATGTAAGGATTGAATTAATAGGCAAGATAAATGAACTTTATGCCAGTATGGAAAGGGATAAAGCAGAACTTCTTGGTAAGATGGAAAAAGATAAAGCGGAACTTCTAGGCAGGATGGAAAAGGACAAAGCAGAGCTTCTAGGCAAAACAGAAAAGGACAAAGCGGAACTTCTTGGCAAGATAGAGACGGAGATAGCCCTCTTAGACCGCAAATTTACCATAATGTTTGTGGTATTGTTTTTCACGATAATATTCTTAAATCAAAATGCCCTAGAATTCCTGGCAAAGTTATAGGATTGGCGAGATAAATAAAACAAATAGCTTAGAATGAGATAAGGGATAAAAATAAGAAAAGCTCTGGAACGCTTGCGGAACATTTTCATCGGGTATAATCGTGCTGGTTATAGCCGTTTTTTTCTTTTTGTTCCTTTGAACTCTAAAGGCTGATATACAAATGGTTGAGTTTATTCGCTGAGCCCGAATCCGCTTAAGGAGGAACTATTATGGAAAGAAGGTCATTCAAGGTAGGGGCTAACCTCAATGTGCATTTATTGTGTGGTATCCTAAAAGCAAGTGTTGTGTGTGTTCTGTTGATAATTGCGGTAAGTGGTTGTTCATCTTCCTATCGCCCCCCTGCCAGACCTTATTATGCTTATCCTCCCCCTGCACCGTCAATTCCGGAACCTGCTACTCCCCAATCAAATACTGCTTCACCTCAAACTTCGCCCGGCCAAATACCCGGAAAGGGATCTCCCTTTCTTGAAAAGACTCTTGAAGATTCCTCAAGCCCCGCAACATCAAAACCTGCACTTCAAGATAAAACTTCAGACTCGATGAAAACTACAACCAAAAAAGAAACTCCCCAGGTGTTGGCCTCTGTAAGATTGGTAGATGATGCCCGGCAGATGAGAGTCAAAGGGAAGGTAGATGAAGCTATAAGGTTACTGGAGCGAGCCATAGAAGTTGACGCTTACAATGGAGAGGCTTTTTACGAACTCGCTCTTTGCTGGAAAGCCAAAGGGGATATTAAAAAAGCTTTGAGTTTTGCAGATCGTTCGGAGCGCATATTTGCCGGTAATCCTGAAAAGTTAAAGAAAGTGTATCTGTTAAAGACACAGCTTTTTGATGCAGCTGGAAAAAAAGAGGAAGCTCAAAAATACCGCCAAAAAGCTCGATAATAACAGGAGTGCCCATTGGAAAAGCATTGTCGTCAGTCGGAATTGTATCGCCCTTTCATGATTCTTCTTCTTCTTGCCTGTCTCGGGCTTTCCTACCTTATCCTGAAACCATTTATTCACACGATTATTCTTTCCTTCCTTTTAGGAAGTATTGTGGTGCCGGTCTATGATCGACTTCTCGTTAAATTGAAAGGGCGTAGAAACCTTACGGCGATAATTATCGTGCTTGGGCTTGTGAGTATTATTTTCATTCCCACGGTGCTTTTTCTATCGGCCCTTGTAAACCAGGCCATCATTACAATTTCTCAAATCAATGATTGGTTTAAAGCGGGAAGTCTTCATAATTTTATTCAACGGTCTGAAGAAGTTCAGATCATTTTTTCCAAAATTAATGCTTATCTTGTTAAATTCGGCTTTGCCGAAATAAATCCAAGACAGTGGGATATAGGAACTCCCCTTCTGACGGTCACGAGATACATGGGACAGTTTATCGTTTCTCACGGCACGGCTTTTTTGAGTAACGTTGTTCAGTTGGTGCTTCATCTTTTCATTATGATAGTTCTTGTTTTTTATGTGATTCGGGATCACCAGAAGATTCTTAGAAAACTCAAGGATCTTTCCCCTCTTAGAGAAGATCAGGAAGATCGGATTTTGAATATTGTTCGATCAGTGGCAAAATCCGCCGTTTTAGGTAACTTTGCCACAGCAGTGGCTCAAGGCATAGCGGGCGGCATCGGATTTTTCATAATAGGAATTCAGCCTTTATTCTGGGGCACAATGATTGCCGTATCGTCTCTCATACCGGTGGTAGGAACTGCAATAGTTTGGATTCCCACGGTTATCTATCTTATAATTGCTGGGAAGATTAAGTCGGCAGTCTTTTTTGCTTTATGGTCAATTATTGTTGTCGGTAGCCTCGATAATGTGATACGTCCCTTCTTTATGAAGGGAGCAGGCGAGATGTCCACTCTGCTTATCTTTCTGTCCATTATGGGGGGAGTCCAGTATTTTGGCCTTCTGGGCGTCATTTATGGTCCTCTTATCTTGGGTTCAGCTATTGTGCTGCTCTATCTTTATGAAATGGAATTTCTCAAACCCCAGGCAGATAGCCCATCTTCTCAGGAAATTCAATCTTCACCTACTTCAAAGGAATAATAAAAAGCGAATTTTTAATTTGACCTTAATGTAAAGGACGAGTAGAAGCCGATTAAACAATCGTTTGTAAGATGGTTTGCGCAAGGGAATTTGCAAGGTTCGAAAAAAAGTGAGGAGAAAAAACATGAAGGCGATAGCGATAAACGGAAGTCATCGAAAGGGGAAAAATACGGCAATACTTCTTAACACTGTTCTTGAAGAGCTTGCTAAAAATGGCGTAGAAACCAGACTCCTTGAACTTGTAGATTTTCGTATCGAACACTGCAAAGCCTGCAATAAGTGCCTTTTTGAGCCAAAGTGTTCTATTAACGATGACGATATGTCTGTGCTTGCAGAAGAAATGATGAATTCAGATTTGATAATTATCGGTTCTCCGGTCTATAACGGGAACGTTACTTCGCGACTAAAAACCTTTATGGATCGCACAAGATGGATGCACATGAAAAAAGACCTGCTCCACGGCAAGTTAGGAGCAGTTGTAACCGTGGCAGGACTTAGAAACGGTGGGCAGGAACTGACTCATACGATTATTGAAAGGTTTTTGCAATCCAGAAGTATGAAAGTGGTTTCCGTTAGAAATCCTGAAGCAGGAATTTACAATATGGGCGTTATGGCGACGCTTTACGACCATTTGGAAGGTTTCCCCGATAACCCTTCAATAAAGTGGAAAAGAAGTGTTCTCGAAGATCCTCTAGCTATAACTACCTGTCACCATCTGGCTCACAACATTCTGCGAGAACTTTCTTCTGGGTCATAAGCGTGGGAAATCACGCATTACGATATGCCTTCTAGTTAAGGGGTAATTTATGGAAAGAGAAATTGAACGATACTTTGAACAAGATAGGTTTGCAAAACACCTGGGGATTACTCTTGTTGAGTCGTCCCCAGGCTATGCAAAGATGAGCATGCCTATTAGAGAATTCCACTTAAACGGCGTGGGCATTTCTCACGGTGGGGCGATCTTTTCCCTTGCTGATTGCGCTTTTGCCGTGGCTTCTAATTCTCATGGCACTGTGGCTCTAGCTATAAACGTGGCTATTTCCTATTTTAAAGCTAAACGGCAAGGGACTCTTTTTGCCGAAGCTCGTGAAGTAGCTCGAAATTCAAAACTTGCCACCTATGAAGTTACCGTAACAGATGAATCGGGTGAACTGATAGCCCTTTTTCAGGGCACGGTTTATAGAAAGAAAGAACGGCTTTCAGAAGTTATTACCGAAGGAGGAGCGGAAAGATGAATCCTGTAGAAACCTACTGGCAAATTAAGCTGGAAAATGTAAAGAGAAACCTCGAAGCTAACGGTTTTGATGCTTTGGTGGCTCCGTCGAAAGCGGCGGCTAAGGATCTTATTATGGGAGAGATTATTCCATCCATGAAGCCATTAAGCATCTCCTTTGGCGGCTCTATGACTGTGGTGGACACAGGAGTTTACGATGCGGTTAAGGCTCTGTCGGGCGTGGAAGTGATTGATACCTACGATTATTCTCTTCCTGCGGAAGAAAGGATTGAGCGACGGCGTCGAGCTCTGCTCGTTGATCTGTTTATAACTGGCACTAATGCTATTGTTGAAGACGGGCAACTTGTGAATTTAGATGGGATGGGCAACAGAGTTGCCGCCATTACTTTTGGTCCCAAGTGGGTTATTATATTGTGCGGTCGAAACAAGGTGGTGCCGGATTTGGAAAGCGCGATCATGCGAGTGCGCCATTATGCTGCTCCCGCCAATGCTATGAGACTTAATCGAAAAACTCCCTGCACAAGGACAGGGGGCTGCGATGATTGTGCAAGCCCGGAAAGGATTTGTAATGTCTTGAGTATTGTGGAAAAATCAGCACCCAAGGGGCGTATAAAGGTCGTTCTGATAAACGAAGATATGGGCCTCTAAAAAGCAGATAACCTGTAACGATAATTGTAGGGGCAACCATCTGTGGTTGCCCCAGCTTATTTTATTCTCATTTTGTACCTGATGGTTCGCTGCTCTGCTACCCAGTCAAATTTGCCTGTGACTCTATGATTTCTAAAAACTTTGTGTCACCCTCCGTTTTGATTCTATACCCGAAAAACTCTAACAATTTTTCCAATGACCTTCCAAAAACGAGATCAAGAACATCTGTGGGTATTTTGAGTTGATCAGCCATGAAAGATCGAAAATGATTTTCGTAGCCGACCAAATCTATAATTTCCGAAGCTATGGCTGACGCCTTTTCCTGAGATGTTTCGTTTCTAATTAGCTTTATTAATCCGTAGAGTTTCTCAAAGCTACAACGCGTTTTGTGAGCTTCGATGACATCCCACAGAACTTCAATGTGGCTGAAAAGGTCTCGCCTTGTAAGATAGGGATAATTCTCAAGCTCCTGGTAACTTCTATTGTCCCAGCAGGCTTGAGCTCGACATTCCAGTGGACGATCATCGTAAATGGTGCAAAGGTTTGTTTCTGAATCTAAAAAGATACATTCCTTAGAATTTTCCTTTTCACGGAGCTTTATACGTTCATCAACCAAAAAGAAAATTTGGCTACCATCAGGTGATGTTACGGGTTCTCCAGATCGTATAGTGTAAAGAGCTTTCCAGGGGATGCGTTCGTAGCGAAGCAGGTCCATATCATCCAGGTGAAGAACAGGACCGCTTTTACGGCAACATTCCCCGCACTGGACACAGGCAGGAAGTATATCACTCATGGCATCTTGAGTAGCTTGTTTGAGTTCTTCCCAGGCACGCTGGCGTTCCTTGGGATCGAGATCTTCCCACCGGGTAAATATTCCTCGCACCACAGGGTTTACCTCCGCTTGAGCGATAAGGCGCTTTTTTGGAATGATCATTTCTTCTCCGGTTGATTTGGATTTTACAGGCTTTGTTAGATCCACAGAGTCAATCCAGGAGAGCCAGGCACGCTTTAGATTTTCAGAATTCCACTTTGCAAGTTCTTCCTCCGAGTATTGTTCCTTGGCGACCATGGTCATTATTATTTCTCCTTTTGCTGGCTCGATTCTATAATCCCCCCACCTATTAGCCATTCTCCGTCGTAGAAGACAGCCGACTGTCCTGGAGTAACAGCCTTCTGGGGTATGTCAAAGAAAACCTTAGCGTAATCCTTTTTTAGAATCTCAACCGTTGCTGATGCTGGCATATGTTGGTTTCTAATCTTTACTGTTGCTCTGAATGTTTTATCAGGGCATTCCATCGAAACCCAGTTTACATCTCTAACAAAACAACTTTCTGTGGAAAGTTCCTCTTTACGCCCTACGTAGAGTGTGTTTTCTTCAGGGGCGATTTTAACAACGTAATAGGGAGCGGAAGAAGGTATGCCAATGCCTCGTCTCTGTCCAATCGTGTAACGATGAAGTCCTCGATGATATCCAAGGATTTGACCATCTGAGTTTTTTATGGGTCCGGAAGAAATCGCAAGGGTTGGGATGCGCTCCTCGAGAAAACTCACATAATCACCAGAAGGTATGAAGCAGATTTCCTGGCTTTCCGCTTCTACTAAATCTTGAAGTCCCAGTGATGTTGCCCACGTAGCCACTTCCTGTTTTGTTTCTGAAGCCAGTGGGAACAACGCATGCCCTAGTTGATCCTGAGATAGTCCATACAAAAAGTAAGATTGGTCCTTTGCATAATCCTTATGACGTTTGATGCCATAGCGATAGCCGTAGGGATTTTCTTCGGGGCGTATCAGAGAAACGTAATGCCCGGTTGCTAAAATAGGAAGATGTTCCCCGAGTATGCCAAAGGATGAACAAATTTCCTTTGCGTGTGTTTTCCAGAAATCTAGCAAAAATCCAAATTTTATTTTTGGGTTGCAGACTGCGCATGGATTAGGCGTCAAGCCTTTTAAGTATGCTTCAACAAAAGGTGAAATTACGTGTTGTTCAAAAACATTTTTTAAATCTACAACCACAATGGGTATGTTGAATCGCTTTCCTAGAGCTTTCACTTTATCCAGATAATCTGGCTTTTGATCCTTTTTGGGAGACGAAAGAATCATGGACAGCCCAACCACGTCGTAACCCTGTTCTTTAAGGATCAGAGCAGCCCTGAGGCTGTCCATTCCTCCGCTCATGGCAACAGCAACACAAAAGCGATCCATTTAAAACGGCACCGCCTCCGATGTGGCGTTTTCTTCGATATTTTTGTCAAAGGTTACGATCATTGCGTGGACAGGACAGGCTTTTACGCACCATTCGCAACCGCTACATCGTTCTGAATCAAAGAGCACATGCATGGTTGAACGATCGATATTTAGCGCTCCTGTGGGGCAGACCGCCGTGCACGCTCCACATTCTATACACAATTCCTCATTACGCTGAATGCTTTGAGCGATTGACTCTACTTTGACCCCAATCCTTTTAAGGTAGTCAATCCCTCGATCATAATCGCTCTTGTTTCCTCGTAGTTCCAGTATCATCAGTCCTTCTTTTCGAGGAAAAATCTGGGCTTTAAGTATGTTAAAGGTCAGATTGTAATTTTTCACTAAGTTTGTAATAATTGGTTTATCAACAATTTCGGGTGGAAACCTTAAAACTAGCATCTTGGCATACATTTTCCATCCCCTCACTATCGAAATAATTGAAAAGCGGCAATTTTATACCGCTTGGCGACTCTAACCGAAAATTTTCAAACAGTCCAGCACTACAGAGAAGGCTGTTCGAAAACTTCCCTTACGGGATGGCAAAGTGACATAAGCCATAAAAACGCAGGGATGAAACTTAACCTGGAAGACCTGCCCAGACTCAGGCAGCTAAAAAACGACTCAACGTATGATTCAGCAGATAAATGTAGGGGCACGGCATGCCGTGCCCCTACAATCGGTGCGCCCGGCATGGGCGTGCTCCTGGAGGTGAAAGTCCTCCCGTGAGTTGATCACAGCGAGCGAAGGGAAGCGCAACTGCACGAGGGTGACCGAGTGTGGGGAGGAAGCGTGGAACGAAACTGCGAGCCGATGGACAAGAACCGGACCCCTCCCCAGCCCTCCCCGTCAACGGGGAACCCCTCCCCAACCCTCCCCGTCAACGGGGAGGGAGTTTGTAGCAGGGCGAGCGGGCAATTGTTTGCGAAGCTCTCGTGATCAAGGCGAAGTGGCGTAAATTCGGCGGTTGTGCAGTAGGGGCGAAAAATTTTTCGCCCCTACTTTACGCCTGAAAAGGTGACAGTGATGAACCGGAACGAGAAGTCAGCAAAGGCCGTAGTAACTGCCTGCTCAACTTCTCGAACATCTTGGTGCGGATCCGCATGCTGGGTGATATGGGATGGGATAAGTCAAACTGACCGCCCCTATCCCAATTTCCGGTGGTGAGCCATATATTGGGTCGTTTCCTATAGAATAGAGCGAAAGCAATCCCCTACTCCGTTATCTGCACTCCCTTGCGATAGCTTCCAAGAAATTTAAAAAATTCGGTGTTCCTTTTGAGTTCTTCAGCGACTGATCGGTATTCATCACTTTCAAGATCTACTTCCACGTCTGCATAAAAGAGATATTCCCATGGACGTCCGTGAATGGGGCGAGACTCCAGTTTGACAAGGTTAATTCCGTTTTCAGCAAATATTTTCAGCACTTCGTAAAGTGCTCCGGGGCGATTGCTTACAGAAAAGATCAAAGAAGACTTGTCTCTATGGTCGCCAAAGGGATTTTGTCTTGCTATGATCCCGAATCGAGTGAAATTGCGAGGATGGGTTTCTATGCCTTCTTTAATGATAGTCATGTTGAATATACGAGCGGCTTCTGCGCTTGCAATAGCCGCACAGGAATAATCTCCTTTTTCGGCTACTCGCTTGACCGCTGTAGCCGTGTCGCGGCAGGCAACAAGATCCCAGTTGGGATGTCTATCAAGGAATTCTTTACACTGTTCAAATACTTGAGGATGTGAATAAACTGTGCGGATATGATCGAGAGTGGTTCCTTCGATACCGATCAAATTATGAACTATTCTGAGAGTTAGCTCTCCTACAATTTTTAGGTCGTATTCCATGAGAAGGTCGTAGTTAACATGGATACTTCCTGTAAGTGAGTTTTCAAGTGGCACGACTCCCCAGCCTGCTCTGCCTTCCGTAGCCTCCGTAAATACTTCTCTGAAAGAAGAAAGGTTTTTCATGGACACCGTTTCGCCAAAGAACTGCAGGGATGCTTTGTGGCTGAAGGATCCGGGATCGCCAGAATAAACTACGATTGGTTCGGTGACATGATCTCGTCTGGCAAAATATCGAGCTTTGGGAAGATAATCAAAATCTAGCTGTTTTCCAACCACAGGTGAAATAACGTGAAGATCCCTCATGAGCCTTTCAAACTGCTCGGGATAAAGACTTTGAGCACCATCCGACAGAGCCTTGTCGGGTTCGGTGTGAACTTCTACCATGATACCATCTGCTCCAGCAGCAATGGCAGCTCTAGCCATTGGAAGAACCTTTTCTCTTAATCCCGTTGCATGACTTGGATCCACAATAACAGGAAGATGGGTTAACTTCTTCACTACCGGAACCGCAGTTAGATCAAGCGTATTTCTGGTGTAGTGTTCGAAGGTTCGTATGCCTCGCTCGCAAAGAATCACCTGATCATTTCCTTCAGAAAGAATATACTCGGCAGCCATAAGCCATTCTTCGATGGTTGCCGCAAGACCTCGTTTTAACAACACCGGCTTACCAAGCCTTCCTACGCATCTTAAGAGTTCAAAGTTTTGCATGTTTCGAGCCCCTACTTGCACCACATCGACGTATTTCATCATTAGGTCGGCTTGAGCCGGTGAAGTGATTTCTGAGACGATTCTTAATCCCGTTTCTTCCCTTACTTCTGCGAGAATCTTAAGCCCTTCTTCCCCTAGTCCCTGAAAGCTGTATGGTGAGGTGCGAGGCTTGAAAGCTCCGGCACGGAATAGCACGGCACCGTGACGACGAACTATGCGAGCAATTTCTAGAGTTCGTTCTCGGTCTTCCACACTGCAAGGACCAGCTATGACCACAAGTCTGTCCCCACCTATGACCACGTCTCCAACTTTGATTTTGGTTGGTTCAGGATGGAAATCCCGGCTTACCAGTTTATAGGGCTTACTAACAGGTATAACTTTGGAAACCCCGGGAAGGCTTTCAAAATATCCGGGATCTAGCCTGTTTTTATCTGAATAGCCCACAATACCAATGAGAAGTTCATCTGTGCCGTGGATTTCTCTGGGCGTATAGCCCTTTTCTCTGATTAGCCTTTTCAATTCATTAATCATTTCAGACGACGCCTGCTTGTTCAACACTAGAATCATGGTTCTTTACCTCCTAAAATAAAAAACCCCGAGGTGAATCCTCGGGGTTTATGATTGATAATCTCCCACCCCGGGGGAACCGCTTCCACCCGGGGTGCTATTGTCTATTCAGGCACTAAACGCCCCCGGGTGGCTTGATAAAAAAGAAAAACCCAGCGCCGGAGGACAATACTTCGGGTTCACAGCAAACAACTCTGTTACCCGCCGCAGCCTTTATGCCGATTTTTTTGTAAGTTGAGTGGCTATTCTTCTTATCCATATTTTTTGCGAAGCCCTGATAGGCTATAGCCTTCTTAAAATTTACCATAATCATTTAAAAATTTAGTTTAGATAACATTAGACTGTCAAGAAGTTTCAGGATAGTCTTCGAAAATTTTTTCTTTGCAAAGTTACCTCGCTAATAGGCTTCCAAGAGTTGTAGGGGCGACGCATGCGTCGCCCCTACATTCACATGGTGAATCGCATATGGGATCGTTTCTTAGCTATCTATGTCTGGAAAGATCATAAAAGTTGATTTTCGCCCCTGTGTCTTCTATGGGTTATGTCACTTTGCCATCTCATAAGAGAATTTTTAGAAAAGCATCAGAAGTTTTAGAAGCCATTCGAACATTATCAATTACTTGGAATTTTTTTAATCCCCTACATTTTGAGGACGTTGGAACAATATCATTGGATTAAGGACTTATAAGTGGGGGTATGGCATGCCATGCCATGCCCCTGCAATAGGGCAACCGGGAGGGTTATAAGCGAGATATTTTTTTAACATCCATAGAAGTTTCAGGATATTCAACGAGTTCCGAAAGGAAATGCTCTATATCTATTGGTTGACGGCATAAAGGGCAGATTCGAATTTCGCTGAGGCGCTTTTCTATCTGGCGACGTTTTTCTTTCCAGGCTTTTTCTACATCGGCATAATAAGCTGTGCCTTTTGTCACGCGTTTTTCCATGTCTTCTATCTGGTCAATAAGGGTAGCGAGAGCTTTTATTTCGTGAGCAGGTTTCAATTCCGGTGGAGGAATCAAAATAGAAAAGTTGTCCCCAAGTCTTTCAAGGTTAGATATGTTCCGAAGTGCCATATCAATTTCATTTATTAAAGATTCAAGGCCGGCAGTGTCATTAAGTTCGGGAACTGTCTCTATAGACTCAAGAATAGAGTTCTCGCGCAAAAGCTTTTCTACATTATCTTTCAGATTTTCATGTTCCTGAATTGTTTTGTAAAGTTCCTGCACGGGATAGAGCGACGGAGGATCTTTCAAGGCACTAAAAATTTCGCTCGTGCTGTTTAGTCTATCAACGGTAAGAACTGTTTGATCCAATTTGGTTATAAGATCAGTTAGGGCTTCGACAGGTTTTAGTTCTGGTGGATGCTGAAGTAAGTTTAAAATCGATCCTTCCTGTCTGAGTTGGTCGATGTGTTTTTCGATGTCGCTCATGTTATGGATTAAATCTGCTATGGAAATGGTATCAAAGAGATTGGGTGATTCAGAGAGATCTTCAAGGATATTGTTTTGGACTTCTAGAAATTTCTTTTCCTCAATAAGCCCCACCAGCTTTTGAATCATGTCGGAAAGAAGTGGAATTTCCTTTTCTAACTTTTTTATATCTTTTTCCAGATCGTCAACTAACTTTAGTTTTTCTTCGATAATATCCAGTGGAGCTAAAGATTCTATTAGCTCTTTGAGTTTTTCTTGTTCCTGCTCGATCTCTTTTTTTCTCTGTCTTTTAGAGTCTGTCTTCGCTTTAAGTATTTGTTGCATTCGAAGCAGGTAGTAGGCTTCCGTGGAAACAGCAAAAAAACTAGCCGCCTTGGAACCGTAGGGGATAAAAATTGGATCCTTTTGATGAGCTATGTGAACGTTGACTTCTTCACCATCCCCAGTATTTACAGGTGAGATCCTCAAGATGTTCACAATATCGGATGGGACTCTATATTTGCCAACTTTTTTATAATGGTCTTCTTCATTTTGTTTGAGCATCCTGTATTGAGGATAGTTTTGAGTTCGTTCCCATACGATAATTTCGCCGGAATCGAGTTCTACGATTACTTCAGCTTTTTTAGCACCGTGGCGTATGAGTTCATTTGATGGGGGATTTTCAGCAAGGCACCGAAGAGCTTCCACTACCGCACTCTTTCCGGTATTGTTGGGCCCTGTAAGAACCGTAACCCCGTCTGCTAGCTCTATGACTGTTTCTTCATGGCTCATAAAGTTTTTAAGAATAACGCGCCTTATCATATATAACCAACCGTTTCTCTCTGATAATTAAAGATCAAGAATAACACAACTCATCTTTCATTGGACTATCTTCAATAGAACAACCGAAAAGCGGCTCAATTACCGCCTAAACAATTTGGTTTTAATAATCAGGGGGATAGCATTATCCCCCGTGATCACTACTCGGCTTACGTAAGCTCCGCCTTCGCTCTTTCAATAGCTTCTTCGACGATACTTTGTATTTCTTTAAGTCTTTCTGGCTTTTCGGCTTCATACCTTACCACAAGCACTGGTTGAGTGTTGGACGCTCGCACGAGTCCCCATCCATCATTGAAAACCACTCTTGCTCCATCTACATCTATAACCTGATATCCCTGGGCTCGTAAGAATTCTCTTGCTCTTTCCACCACCTTGAATTTCACTTCATCGGGACAGGGCACTCTAATTTCCGGCGTGTTATATGTTTCAGGAAGTCCTTCTAGCAACTCAGGTATTGTCTTTCCTGTGTTGGAAAGAATTTCCACAAGACGGCAGGATGCGTAAATACCGTCGTCGAATCCGAAATAACGGTCCTTAAAAAACATGTGCCCACTCATTTCTCCAGCAAGATCGGCTCCCACTTCTTTCATTTTTGCTTTTATCAATGAATGTCCGGTTTTCCACATGATAGCTTTTCCACCAAGCTTTTCGATTTCGTCAAACAACACCTTGGAGCACTTGACTTCAGCAACAAAAACCGCTCCTGACTTACGACTCAGGATTTCTCTTGCAAAGATTAGCATTAACCGATCTCCGTAAATCACATTCCCGTTGTGATCCACCACTCCCAATCTGTCGCAATCCCCGTCGTAGGCTATCCCCACATCAAGCTGTTCCTTTTTTACCGTTTCGATAATATCTTTCAGGTTTTCCATAACCGTTGGATCCGGTTCATGATTGGGAAAGGTGCCATCCATTTCGCAATAAAGAGGATGGACTTCACAACCAAGTTTTTGGAGTATCGGCAGAGCAACGGGTCCACCTGTAGCGTTTCCGGCGTCAATGGCTATACGGAGTTTTTTAGGACCCATTTTGATGTTGTTTACGACAAAATCCTTGTAAGGCGTTAGGATTTCGTATTCCTGATATGTTCCCCTGCCCGAAACAAATTCACCCGTCTCCATTATTTTTCTGATTTTCTGTATTTCTTCTCCCGAAATGGTGTCATATCCATTGCAAATTTTGAACCCGTTATATTCGGGAGGATTGTGGCTTGCAGTGATCATCATACCGCCTTCACGGTCTAGATGCCGGACTGCAAAATAAAAAACCGGCGTTGGACATACACCCACATCCACCACATCCATACCCGCTGAGAGAAGTCCTTCGACGAGCAGGTCTCGGAATCTTTCAGAACTCAGTCGGCAATCTCGCCCTACAACAATTCTTCGTTTACCCTGGCGAGCCATGTAAGTTCCATAAGTCTTGCCCAGAACAGGTACATCTTCTTCGGGAATTTCTTTGCCCACTATTCCACGGATATCGTATTCTCTGAAAACTTTCGCCAGCATTTTGGACTTACCTCCTTGATATATGACCTTAAATAGTGAGATGTCCTGTTTGCCAAATTCCAGTTAATTGCTTACATTCTACCTATTTCCACAACGCAGTCATCACCTACCATAAGGCAGAGAGATTCATGATTTCGTGGTGTAGGTCTAACGCGGACACGCCGGCCTAGAACTGAATGTTCTAACCTCGGCACATTTTCTATTTCGCATCCTTCCATTATTACACAGTGTTCCACAGTGGAGCTGACGATTCGAACATTTTCTCCTATAGCCGTAAAGGGTCCTACATGGGCGCGCAGGAGATATGATCCAGCTCCAATAATAGCAGGACCTCTTACCACCGATTGCTCAATCCTTGCTCCATCCTCTACCACTACTCGCCCGGTGATCCTGCTTCCAGCATCGATAACTCCGCGGATGTCCGTTTGAAGCCATTCATCCATAACGGTATCGTTTGCGAGAAGCAAATCGTCTTTTTTCCCTGTATCAAGCCACCAGGACGTTACTATATGACTTTGCACATTGTGGCCCTGTTTGATAAGCCAGGATATAGCATCGGTTATTTCGAGTTCTCCCCGCCAGGAAGGTTTAATGTTAGATATGGCTTCAAAAATTGCGGATCGGAAAAGATATATGCCAACGAGAGCGAGATCTGAAGGCGGTTCTTGTGGCTTTTCTATCAGATCTACCACTCTACCCATTCCATCAACAACAGCCACTCCAAAAGATTTGGGGTTTGGCACTGATTTCAGGAATATTGCTGCTGAAAGCTGTTTATTTTCAACAAAGGATTTTACCTGATCAGTTATACGCGAGCCGATGAGATTATCGCCCAGATACATAAGAAAAGAACTTTCTCCTAGATATTCCTTTGCGACCAAGACGGCGTGAGCAAGGCCAAGAGGCTTTTCCTGCTGGATGTATTGAATTGAAACGCCCCAGCGACTTCCATTCCCCACCCGTTCTATTATTTCTCGCCCCGTTTCGGGAGCAATGATGATCCCAATATCCCTTATACCTGTAGCGACAATGTTTTCAATGACGTAAAAAAGAATTGGTTTGTTTGCAACCGGAACCAATTGTTTGGCTCCAGTATAGGTCAAAGGTCTGAGTCTCGTTCCTGCTCCTCCAGATAAAATAAGGGCTTTCATATGGTTCACCTCAAGATCTTTTATTTAGGAAAAATACAAGTGAATCTAATTTGTTATTAAAAGGCTTGATTCTCCCATCACAATCATTTCTATCATAACCATGACGGTTTTCTCAATGCACAAATCCAGCTCCTTCGCCCTGCTCCTGTTTTTCGCTTGCAGGGTGCAAGGGGACCTTTTTTGGTCCCTTCATTAAAAGAGGAAGAGGAATAAGGCACAGGTTCATACAACCGAGTATCCAAAACACGTCGTTAAAGGATAACATGCTGGCATGTCGCAGGACTTCCCCGTAAAAGAAGGCAAGAGCTTGTTTCTGATGAAGCCAGGATAAGATTTCTCCTCGAGAAAGAAAATTAACTACTTCTTGAAATCTTTCCTGAAAGATTGGGTTGAAGGGAGTGATATGTTCTACGAGCATGTGTTGATGAAATTGGGTTCGTTGAGAAAGAATGGTTGTTGAAAAAGCCGTTCCGAAGCTTCCTCCAAGATTCCTTACAAGATTGAAAATTCCCGTTGCGTTACCAATATCTTCTACTTTTATGTTGACGTAGGATGCAGCTCCCAGAGGAACAAAAAACATCCCCATACCAAAACCTTGAATGATCCGGGGGAGAGCCACATAGAAAAAGTTGGCATCAAGGTTAAAATTAGACATCTTGAATAACCCTAGACTTGCTAAAGTTAGTCCCAATATAAGGAAAAATCTGGCCTGTAGGCCTCGTTTGACAAGTTGTCCCACAAAGGGCATCACCATAAGGCTCGCAATGCCGCCGGGTCCCAACACGAGCCCTGCCCAAAAAGACGTGTATCCCATAAGGTTCTGAAGATAAAGCGGTAGCAGGACTATGCTCCCAAACATGCAGAAAAAGCCAAGAAACATTATGATATTTCCAAAAAGAAAGGTACGATCTTTGAGCACTCTAAGATTTACCACAGGATGTTCTGACCGTAATTCTACAATAACAAAGATAATAAGACTTATGGCTGAAATGATGCTGAGAGTTACGATGAAGTTCGAATTAAACCAGTCTTCTCTTTCACCCTTATCGAGGACTATTTGTAGAGAGCCGAGCCCTATTGAAAGAAAAGCCAAACCCCAGTAATCAATGGATATAAATTTTCTGCGTATATAGGGCGGATCAAATATGAATACTATGGTCAATATCATAGCTAGTATTCCGGCTGGAAGATTGATATAAAATACCCAGCGCCAACTCCAGTTGTCCGTGATCCATCCTCCCACTACTGGACCCAGAATAGGAGCAAAAACAACACCCATCCCGAAAATAGCCATTGCCATTCCGTGTTCTTTTCTAGGAAAGGTTTCAAGTAGGATTGATTGAGAAAGGGGTTGAAGACCTCCCCCGCCTAAGCCTTGAAAAATTCTGGCAATGACAAGAACTTCCAGGGATGGCGCAGCACCGCAGGCGATGGAACTCAAGGTAAATAAAGCTATGCTGAAAAGAAGATAATTCTTCCGTCCGAAAAGGCTTGAAAGCCATCCCGTTATGGGGATGATTATGGCGTTTGAAACCAGATAGGATGTAAGGACCCATGTAACTTCATCAACACCAGCGTTTAGACTTCCTTGAATGTGAGGAAGCGACACGTTTACAACGCTGGTATCCATTACCTCAATGAAAGTAGGAAGAATTACCGTAAAGGCTACGAGCCATTTATTGGGCGTGACGGAATTTTGAGAAGTTCTTTCTTCCATCGAGCGCCTCTCATTGTTTAAGCTTTGGTCCGGTCTTATCGGAGATATTAACCTTTACTTCAAGTGAAAGACCGATCCTCAAGGGATATTCAGCCGGAGGTGGTTCGTCGAGAGCGATTTTTACGGGCACTCGCTGTGTTACCTTAATCCAGTTTCCCGTGGCATTTTCTGGAGGAAGGAGCGAGAAGGCTGCTCCCGTTCCTGCTCTTATGCCTACAACCTTTCCGTAATATTTATAACCAGGATAAATATCAGCTTTGACTTCAGCCTTTTGACCGATGCGCATTTCTTTAAGCTGTGTTTCTTTGAAGTTAGCCTCCACATAGATATCCTGGAGTGGGACTACAGCGAGAAGAGGTTGTCCTGGTTGGACCCAGTCTCCAATCTGGAAACGTTTTTGTGCGACGTAGCCAGCAATGGGCGCATAGACTTTGCAATAAGAAAGTTGAAGGCGAGCAAGATCCAATTCTGCCTGGGCTTTTTGGATCTGAGCTTCTAGGTTTTTTATGCGGTAGCGTTCCATCTGGGCTTGAAGTTCTTGAGCTTCGGCTACCTTAAGCTGAGCCTGGGCTCGTTCTGTGTCTTTACGAGCGGCATTGAGAGCGATTCTAGCTGAAGCTACTTCCGCTGATGTGGCTTCATGTTGGGCTAAGGCTTTTTTATAAGCTGTTCTGGTTCGGTCGAATTCACGTTCCGCTATGGCTTTCTGAGTATAGAGAGCTTCAAATCGCTTAAAATCTTTTTCGGCATGTTTTAAATCGGCTTCTGAGGATTTTCTTTTTTCTTCCAATTCGTCTATTTTCTTTTTAGCTTGTTGTTCTCTATCAAAAGCCATTTTAAGCGAAGCTTTAGCGGAATCTACGTTGGCTGTCATCGTGGTTTCTATGTATGCCAGGTTGGTTTTGCGGAAGTTATATTCTTCCTGCAAAGCTTTTAAGGCGGCTTCTGCTTGTTGGACTTTTAAGTCGTAGTCGGCTGGATCCAGTTCGAAGAGCAAAGCTCCTTCCTTGACAGAATCGTCATTTTCCACATAGATTTTAATTATTCGACCGGGGATTCTACTGCTAACTGTGGCACTATCTGCCATGACATAAGCATTATCGGTCGATATGTAACGACTTGAATAGAACCACCATATAACTACAGCTAACGCCAGGATCGAGATAAAAGCGGCGAAAAATTTTTTTAATTTACGGTTGTTTTTCATAGCGTTAACGGTTGCCTGAGTGCGAGAAGTCTGATTTGGTATATTTTTATCCTGCTGGTTCATAAGCTTTTCCTTTTCCAGATTGTTTGGGATTTCATTGAGGCACAATCAAACATTTAACCAAAAAGACAGGATGATTTCTACTTTATTGGTCCAGCCAGTTCAAGCCATGTTTTTATTTTGTCAAGGGCTAGAACTGTAGCGGGAGCTATTAACAGCGCCGGAAGGAAATTTCCTACTCTGATATCTCTTATTTTTAGGAGCCTCAGACCGATGCCAACTATGATAAGGCCTCCTGTGGCCGTCATTTCATTTACCATGGAGACGGTAAGAAATTGCTGGATCCATACAGCACTTAAAGTGATGCCTCCCTGGAATACAAGGATAGTTAGAGTAGAAAAGATGACCCCCCATCCGAGAGCTGAAGAAAAGCCAAGAGAGGCGAAGCCATCGAGCATAGATTTTACGGCGAGAATAGTATAATCTCCCGCAAGTCCGTCTCGAATCGATCCTAGAATAGCCATGGGCCCAACACAAAAAAGAAGACTTGCTGTCACAAAACCTTCCACAAACTTCCTTTGTTTTTCCATGGAAAAAGTGCGTTGAAGGATTTCCCCAATACGGTTTAATCGATCTTCGATTCGTAAAAGTTCTCCCATAACGCCCCCGGCAAGAAGAGCTCCCAGTATGATAAGCATATTTTCTGTTTTGAAAGACATTTGAAAGCCAATAAAGAGGGTGAGTAAACCAAGAGCGTCGAATACGGTTTCCTGGATGCGTTGAGGAAATCTATTCCCGAGCAAAACACCAAGTATTGAGCCTGCTGACACTGCCCCAATGTTGATAATAGTTCCCACCATGGAATTTGACTCCCTGTTTTACTGTATTTTTTCAAAGAAGACTGACTTCAAACTGGATGTTCGCCAAAAATAACATGATTTGTAAGATTGTGAAAGATGGAAGTCCTGTTTGATATGTGAGCCTGCAGTTGGAAAATGTTTCACGTGAAACATTTTCATGGTTAAGAGATGAGGCTCATGCTCAAAACCGGTGCAACCTAACCAATTGGGAGATAAAAGCAGGGGAGATTCGTTTCAAGTTGATCCGGAACTCACACACCGCCACATAACCGGCCAGGTACTTTTTGTGCACACCACGAAAAGGACGCAGAAAATTGCGTACCGTTGTCCATAACCCCTCGCAGGTATTCACATGTACCTCTCGCTTACCATCACCGTTGTCATCCCGTGCCCACTCTCGTTTGCCA
>JBBFKT010000020.1 GCA_037482015.1 Thermodesulforhabdaceae bacterium | reverse complement strand
GCGCTTCCCTTCGCTCGCTGTGATCAACTCACGGGAGGACTTTCACCTCCAGGAGCACGCCCATGCCGGGCGCACCGTTGGTAGGGGCGAAAAATTTTTCGCCCTTACACTCAGTTGCATCGGTCGCCGAGGATGGCGCCCCTCCCAATATCATACCGCCGTCCGTTTAAATGGGCGACGCATGCGTCGCCCCTACAATTCTATTACGGAGTTTTTTAAAACACCCTCCCCGGTGGCTTGACTTATTCAATAGATAAAGTTAATACTTATTTGCAGAAATTATTGTTTTATTTAATTCACAACATACCCACAGGAGGTATTTACTATGGCAGAGCAAAAAGACGGGTGTGTTAGTCCCGCTAAGGGACCAATTTTGCCTGGTAGTACTGAATTAACACCACAACCCGGGGAGGTAAAAACCATGACCGTAACTGCCAGAGTGGGACAGGAAGCCATTGATTTTGAAGCTAACGCCTATATTGAAGGGGTTGGATTTCAGCCGATAAAGCTATCAGACTATAAAGGCAAGTGGATTGTTCTGTGCTTTTATCCAGGAGACTTTACCTTTGTTTGACCCACTGAACTGGCAGCGGTCGCTGCTAGATACAACGAGTTTACCTCTCTAGGCGTTCAGATATTAGCCATAAGCACAGATAGTCGCTTTGTTCATAAGATGTGGCAGGAAACAGAATTATGCAAGATGATTGAGGGTGGCGTGCCCTTTCCCATGGTATCTGATCCTGGAGGGAAAATAGGAACAGTCTATGGAGTTTACGACGAACTGGCCGGAGTTGATATTCGAGGACGGTTCATAATAGACCCCGATTTTATAATTCGAGCAATGGAAGTGTTAACACCCGAAGTTGGCAGAAATCCGGATGAACTTCTCAGGCAGATCAAAGCATTTCAACATGTGCGGGCAACCGGCGAAGTCACACCATCTGGATGGCAACCAGGACAACCTACTCTTAAACCGGGTCCAGCCCTTGTTGGAAAAGTCTGGGAAGTCTGGAAGCCTTAAAATCTACGGTCCCATGACGGCGGCAAAACATTGGGAGGGTCGCCGTCCTCGGCGACCGATACATAAGGAATTAACCCCCTTCCTCGGCGACCGATGTATTAGAATTTTTACGATTCCTTGTGGCCATTAGCAATATGGCAGCACAAAATGGACGGCGAGGACGCCGTCCCTCCCAAAACCGGCGGTAGGATATTGGGAGGGTCGCCGTCTTCGGTAACCGTTGCATTCGAAATTTTACGGTGCTCCGGCTATCCACCGTCACCCTTTCAGGCTTAAAGCAAGGGCGACGCATGCGTCGCCCCTACATTATCTGGTGAATCACATATTGAGTCGTTTTTTAGCTATCCACGTCTGGAAAGATCTTCCAGCTTTAGTTCCATTCCTGTATTTTCCGTTTACTTTATCACTTCATAAGGGAAGTTTTAGAACAGCTCTAGCTAATTTAAGCCTCGATTACAATGCCATTAAAAACATTCATAGCCTTTTCTATGCCATCTTTACATATGACCTCAACTGACTGAGCCGCATAATTCAAAACAGAACGGAATAGAGCTCTTTCTTCTGGATAGGGCGGTGACAATACATAATCTATAACGTCTTCCCCTCTCATAGGTCGTCCAATACCAACTTTTATCCTGGGAAAATCTTTGGTTCCTATAGCATCAATGATTGATTGAACGCCTCGGTGACCTCCAGAACTGCCCTTTCTGGCAATTTTTAATCGACCGAGAGGAAGATCTAGATCATCGTAAATCACAAGGATTTCTTCTGGTTTTAGCTTTTCTCGAAGCATCATTTTCGATACGGCATCACCACTTCTGTTCATATAAGTAAGCGGTCGAAGAGTGGTCAGGCAAAGATCTTTCCACTGAACCTTTTTTACAATTCCCCAGGAAGACTTGCTTTCTTCCAGCACAGCATCAACAAGGGTATCGATTACATCCAGAACCATAAATCCTACATTATGACGCGTAAAGGTGTAGCGACTGCCGGGATTTCCAAGTCCAACTACAAGCATTATTATTTTCCCACCATTTCAACTTAAAGAATTAAAAAGGACACGGCACTACAAACGCCGTGTCCTTATAAAAGTAGACACCACAACTTTTGGACAAAGGAAGATTAATCGCTCTATTCCGAAGATTCCTCAGCTTCTTCTGATGCAGCTTTTGCTTCGTAATCCTCAGGAACGTTTACAGAAACAAGAGGTGCTTCATCATCTTCCATGATCCGGAAAGAATACCTTTTTCGAATGTCCTTTACATGAACAACGCTGCCCAAATCTAAATTGCTGATATCAATTTCTATCTTATCAGGAATTTCGTGAGGCAAACATCGGACAGAAATTGTATGCATAATTTGATCCACCACGCCGCCTTTCTTAACGCCGGGACTTTCTCCCACCAGCTCCACAGGAACATCGACATCCAGAAGTTGATCGGCTGCCAGAGCGTAAAAATCAACGTGCAGTAATTTACGCTTATAAGGATGAACTTGAACTTCTCTTATGAGAACCTGGTGACTTTCTTCTTTCCCCGTTTCTTTTTTAAGAGCAAGCTGTATTACCTTGGTTTCATCTCCCATAACTGTAAGAAGTTTGTGAATCTCACGGGTCTCAACAGTTATAGGAATAGCTCCCTGGATATGGTGACCGTATAAGACACCAGGAACCTTATTCGCTGCTCTCAACTTCCGCGCAACGTTTTTACCCGTATTAGGTCGATACTCAGCTACTAGCTGCCATTCCATCTGCTTCAAGCCTCCTTCCAAATTATTTCATGGATCTCCATGTAAAACTCAAATTGAGTAAAACACAGAAGGTATAGTTTCCCCCCTGTTTAGTGATGCAATAGCTTCAGCCAGAATTAGAGCCACCGTAATGCGTTCAACTCGCACGCCAACCTTTGCTAGGTCAGTATAGGGAACAACACTATCACTTACAACAAGCTTTTCAACTCCAGCCTGGGCAATTCTTTCAGCGCATCCTGCAGAAAAGATACCGTGCACACAATAAGCTATTACCGAAGCGGCTCCTGCTCTTTGGGCAGCTTGAGCCACTCGTTCAATAGTTCGTCCTGTATCCACTATATCATCGTAAAGCACCACATGTCGGCCTTCCACATTTCCTACAATTCTTGGTGAAACATCCCGTTCATCCATAATAGCCATTTCAAGATTCAACTCAGTGGCAAAAACCCGCGCTCGCCTTACTCCCGCCGCATCAGGCGCAACAACAATGCTGTTGGGAGGAAGATTCTTCTTTGCGTGATCCACCATAACGCCCATAGCACTTAAATGATCCACAGGAACTTTGAAAAAACCCATTGTCTGCCCTGAATGAAAATCCAGAGCCACAACATGATCAACACCAGCTTCTTCAATAAGGTTTGCGAGCATTCGTCCGGTGATGGGAACTCGCGGTTTATCCTTTTTGTCCCGTCTTCCATAGGCATAGTATGGAATCACCGCACAAACACTTTTAGCCGAAGCTCTTTTTAGAGCATCAATCATTATTAGCAATTCCATGATGTGATTATTGACGGGACAGCACAGAGATTGAACGATGTATGTGTCAAGACCTCGAACATTGTCTTCAATTTCTATTCTGATTTCACCATCCCGGAAGGTGGTAACTAAAGCTCTTCCCCTGGGGATTCCAAGGAGAGAACAAACTGATTCGGCTAACCCTATGTTAGCGTTACCGCTGAAGACACGGTAACCTGGTGCTTCTTCCACCACCTTGCTCAAACCTCCCAAAAAAATGGCTGGGGTGGGAGGATTCGAACCTCCGAATGCGGGTTCCAAAGACCCGTGCCTTTCCGCTTGGCGACACCCCAACCTTTTTTGATATATCTATCGTCTATTTACCTGAGAGAGCACTTGGCAGACCCGCATCCAGTAGGAATTGCCCCACCTTTCTTTTCCTCTCAACAGCGCTTCTTCTGCCCTCTCTTCCGAGTCAAAAACCCCAAATACCGTGGGACCACTTCCACTCATAACCGCTCCCAATGCTCCATCCTTGATCAACCACTCCTTTATCCGGTCAACCTCGGGATAGAGGCTCACCGTTACCGCTTCTAGATCGTTTATTAGAACATTTTTCAGATCCCACGGAGCTTGCAGAAGCGCCTTAATGCTAATAAAAGCCTTTTCTTCTGTCAATCTTAAACTTTTATAAACCGTTTCCGTAGAAACTTCAAAAGGGGGCTTGATTAAAAGAAGCGGATAGTTCGGGAGATTTTCAACAATTGTCAGCTTCTCACCAATGCCTTCCGCAGTAGCTGGAGCCGATATGAGAAAAAAGGGCACGTCAGCACCAACTTCTCGTGCCATATCAAGTAGATCTTCCAGAAGACAAGGCGATGGATTCGAATTGTTAAGAAATTCAAGCATAGCCGCTCCGTTGCTACTTCCTCCACCCAGTCCTGCTCCAACCGGAATATTTTTCTTTAGCACTACTTTGACTCCACGATCTGGCCATCCAGTTCTCTTACGATAGATTTCATAAGCCTTCCAGAGAATATTAGTTCGATCACGAGGCACATAGGGATGATCACAGAAAATATGCACTCCCGGTTGACTGTGCCAGGAAAACTCTAGCTCATCGTAAATATCTACAGGGAGCATGAGACTCCAGATATCGTGGTAACCATCTGGCCTTTTTCTTACAACCTGAAGCCACAAATTAACCTTGGCCGGACAGGCAATGCGAATCACATCCAAAGCATTCTGCATTTCTTCCCGAAGTATCCTCATGAAACCTTTTTAACAAACTTAATTCTCAAATCATAAAGAAGTGATTTTAACAGTTGTTCTTCCGCCTCATCCAGATTTCCTTTTGTTTTTTCTTCAAGCATCCCAAGAGTATCGATAATCTGTCGAGCAAGCTGAAGATTGGTTGATAGTTGCCCCGTAAGTGGATCTTTAACTTCGCCCATATGAACTAAAGCCGACGATGCAAGAGAAAAAACAAATGTGGAAAAATCAACCTTTGGAAGAGGTCTCTCATTAACTTCATCGGTTCGATTCGACGCTTTTTCGTATTCTCGAGCCGCTTCTTCTCTCTGAGCATCACTTGGAATATTGTTGTTTTCCTCTGCACGATTTCCTTCTAGATCATCAGGCTTTATCTTGCGTCTATCTCGAACCACAAAACCTTTTTCATCTTTCTCTACCATACTCTCAAGCCCCCGTATTTTTTACAGGTAAAGTCGCTGCACAACGTTGACGTTTCGAATTTCCAACAATTCCTTAACAACATTATCCGGAACAGGCGTATCTGTCCTGAGAAGTATAATGTTTTGTCCCTTTTCCAGCACCTGTCCAACATCCATCATAGAAATATTGATATCATGCCGTCCTAGACATGTCCCTATGGCACCAATTGTTCCAGGAGTATCGATATTGTAAATAAGAAGGAGGTTTCCTTCCATAGCCGCTTCCAACCTGAAGTCGTTAATACGAACAAGTCGTGGATCTCTCTTACCAAAAATGGTGCCCGCTACCAGGTTTTCTTCCTCTGAGGTTTTTAGTCGCAATATAATCAGATTGGTAAAATCTTCCGTTTCCCGTCGAGTAGTTTCTCTCACTAATATGTCTCGCTCTTTAGCTACAGCCATAGCATTGACGAAATTCACATCGCTTCCAAGGTAAGTGCTTAGAAAGCCCTTTACGGCAGAAATAGTAAGAGGCTTAAAATCCAGCTCAGCCGTATCACCCACGTATTCAATGCTAAACTCCTTTGGAGCACCTTTAGTGATCTGGGAAATAAGACAGCCCAGTTTTTCTGCAAGGATCAGGTATGGTCTCAAGTTAGCAAGCACTTCTCCATTGATGTTAGGAGCATTTATTGCGTTTCTTATAGTGTTCTTTAATAGATAATCAATGACCTGCTCGGCTACCGCTATAGCCACATTCTCCTGAGCCTCGTCTGTTGATGCTCCAAGGTGAGGGGTCATAATAACCTGATCAAAAGCAAGCAACGGATGATCCGGTGGGGGAGGTTCTTTCTCGAAAACATCGAGTGCGGCACCAGCTACGATTCCCTCTTTCAAAGCCTCGCAAAGATCCTGTTCGTTTACGATCCCACCTCTAGCGCAGTTGATAATAAACACACCTGGCTTCATCTTCTTGAATGCATCTTTGTTTATCAGATTTCTTGTTTCCTGAGTTAAAGGGGTGTGAATTGTGATATAATCGGCTCTTGCAAGAAGCTCATCAAAGCTTACTGCATCAACTCCAAGCTTTTCCACCACGTCGGAACTAATATAAGGGTCATATGCAATAACCTGCATCTTAAGACCCTTTGCTCGATCAGCAACTACTCGACCTATACGACCTATGCCGATAATACCCAAAACTTTATTGAAAACCTCTTTGCCTCTAAATTTCTTCTTTTCCCACTTTCCTGCTTTAATAGAAGAATTAGCCTGAGGGATGTTGCGGCTTACGGCAAGAAGCATAGCGATGGCGTGTTCTGCTGTGGTAATAACATTGCCTTCGGGCGTGTTCATTACCACAATGCCCTTTCTGGTCGCCGCCTGAATATCAACATTATCGAGCCCTATACCAGCTCTTGCTATAACTTTCAGCCTATCACCCGATTCGATAATGTCCTTCGTAACCTTAGTACTACTTCTTATAATAAGAGCATCAAATTCCTTAATGACTTCTCTTAACTCTTCCGGTGTAAGACTAGTATTAACTTCCACATCAAATTCCGGTATTTGGGACAGCCGCTGTACCCCCGATTCTGATAACGGATCGCTTATAAGAATTCTATACATTTCACCTTACCCTCCTTTTATTACTTGAATAAGTATAGACTTTTTCGCAGATAGGGCTTATTGCTTAACACCATCCAGGAAAAAACTCAAGGAATAACCGAAGGTGTTAGAAGACTTCCTTAATGGGGTGGCAAAGTAACATAAACCATAGAAAATTCAGGGATGGAACTCAACCTGAAAGACCTTTCCAGACGTATGTAGCTAAGAAACAATCCAGTATGTGATTCACCAGAATTGGAGTAGGAGCGGTCAGTTTGACCGAAGAGGGCGGGGAGGGTCGCCGTCCTCGGCGATCGATGCATTGGAAATTTTACGGTTCCCTGTGACCATTAGCAATACGGCAGTTGCGCTTCCCTTCGCTCGCTGTGATCAACTCACGGGAGTAACCAGGATTGTGGGGGCACCCCCCGTGGTTGCCCCATAATCGGGCAGGCACACGGCCTACCCCTACGGGACGGACTCTGCTGACTTCTCGCTCCAGTTCTTCACCTTTACCCTTTGAGGAGCATGTAGGGGCGACGCATGCGTCGCCCCTACTATCGCCAGAATAACGCTGCAAGGAAAAAAGTCTTCGAATATGCTCAGGAATAGCTAACTAAAAATTTCAAATATCGATAGCATATTTCGGATTTAACCACACGTTAAATGCCTCGCCTGGGCGCAATACCAGAGTAAGGTCTGGGCTTTTCCTTGGGTTGTTCTTGTTGTTCTTTATGTTTTAATTTCCTAAGCTTGCTCTGGATAAGTTCTTTATCATTCTGAGAAGAAGCGAGAGAAAGGGCTTTTTCGTAGTGAAAAAGAGCGAGTCTTTGATCGCCGATTTTTGCGTAATAATCGCCAAGATAGGTATGGGCTTCTCTGATACGACCGAGTTTTCCTAAAGTGGTCCCCATGTGATACTCAATATCGGTGAAGAAATCAGAAGATGATAACACCTTTTCGTAATGTTTAAGCGCCTGGGAGAAATTACCCTCCTCCTCCAGAATTATTCCATAACGATAGTGAAGGACGGGGTGTTCAGGCGACAGGCTCAATGCTTGAGAAAGAACAGCCTCGGCTTTATCAAACTGCCTCTGTCTGACTAACACTTCAGCATATTTTGCCGCAACAAAAAGGTTTCCTTTTTGAGTTTGCCATGCCTTATCAAAATAAGCAGCGGCATTATAAATATCCCCTGATCCAATGGCTTTTACACCCTGAGCATAAGCGACAACCGAGCTGTTATAGCCTAGCTGGTGAGCATCATTTATCAGGCGATCCAACCCTAGAACATCATTATTTAGCCCCAGAATGGTAATCTTTGCGTAAGGAAACAATCCAGAATCGGATGTATTACTTTCCCCAGAAGTTCCAAGTCTAGCGGAAATATCCGATAAGTAACCAATACGTTCTAAAACACCAGGGTGAGACATCAAATAATCGTAATTACCGGGTCGCCCCTGCCACTGTTTTTGAGCAAGTTTCTGCATTGCCGAAACAGCATCTGAGGCAGGATAACCCGCAGCTCGAAGTATTCTTAACCCGATCTGATCCGCTTCACGTTCATGATCACGACTGTAGCTTAAAGCAATAGTTTGCGCTCCTCCTATACTACCGGTGGTTATAGCTTGAGCCAGTTGAGGACTACCTATCAAAGCTCCCGCCAGCATAGCGGCAACTGACGCGATCATTAGAGTTTTTTGCTGTTCAAGCTTCTGGTGAATGTGCCTACCTTCAGCGTGAGCAAGCTCGTGGGCTAGCACTGACGAAAGCTCTCCCTCCTTCGCCATAAGGCTTATTAAACCTGTGTTCACGAAAACATATCCGCCGGGAATCGTAAAAGCATTTGGAACGTCATTATCAATAACCAAAAATTGATACTTATAGGGAGCCGGAGCAACATGCTTGCTAAGACGGTTACCGAGTTCCATAACGTAATAATTCACCTCAGGGCTTTTGAGAAAGCGGTAGGTTTCCTGAACTTTACGAAAAACCTCCCGCCCCAATTCAATCTCATCCTTGAGATCGAGTCCCTTTGCATCATTGGACACCCCTAACAAAACCAAAAACCCTATCACAACAGCCAGAATTTTACGAATCATTGCAGTCTCCTGCTCAATCACTGGATCTTTCTTCCGAAACCCACAAATTGGACGCATCAGCCCAAAGGCTTTCTAGATCATACACCTCCCTTACAGGATCGTGGAAAACATGAACAATCACATCGTCATAATCCATCAGAACCCAACGCCCTTCTTTCCAGCCTTCTATGCCCAAAGGACTATAGCCGGCTTTTCTCATTTCTTCTTCAATATGATCAACAATTCCCTGGACTTGTTTGGTAGATTGACCGCTGCAAATTACAAAGTAATCCGTAAAGTTGCACATATCCCCTATAGAGAGGACGGCAAGACGTTTGGCTTTATAGTTTTCGGCAATACGAGCGCAAAGTAGCGCTTTTTCCTGAGTAGAAATTTCTTCCACTTTCTTTGCCTTTGTATTTTTTCTCCCCTTAACTTTTCTTTCCGTCATCATAAACTCAAGCACACCTCAGTCCTTTCTTTCTATTTTCACCACTATGATTCAATAGTAGCCCCATAGAGGCGATAATAAATTATATATTCTCTGACTATTTCGGGAACTAGAAATCGTATTGATCGATTTAGAGCAACCAGTTTTCTGATTTTAGAAGCTGAAATGTCCAATAAGGTAATTGCCACTGGTATTATGGGATACCATAAAGGATGCTCAAATTGTCTTCTCTGGTCAACCCACTCATAACCTTGATCGACCCGTTCAAAAATAAACCTTCCAAAATCTCCATGAGATGTTCCAGGCCTGGTCATAATTACTACTGAAGCAAGCTGGAAGAGTTCTCGATAGTGCCACCAGGAATCTATTTCCAAAAAAGCATCGCTTCCTACAAGCAAGAAAAACTCCGGCGAATTATGTTCTTTTTTCAATCCAGCAAGGGTCCTAACAGTGTATGATATGCCTCCAAGCCTGAACTCAAAATCAGAAACAGTAAATTTCGGATGACCTTCCAGTGTAAGTTTCAACATCCGATAGCGGTGTTCAAAATCTACTAAGAGGGAAGCATCTTTATGCGGGGGTATAAAGGTGGGCAAAAACAAGACCTTATCCAGTTCAAGCTTTTCACAAACTTCTTCCGCAGCCCTAAGATGACCAAAATGGACCGGATTGAAACTTCCGCCAAAGATACCGATACGTTTAAGTTCCTTCATTAACTCCTTAGTTGCCCGTTTCCTATGGCTATGAATTTTGTAGTGGTTAGCTCCTCAAGGCCCATAGGACCGAAAGCATGAATTTTAGAAGTAGAGATTCCGATTTCTGCCCCGAGACCAAGCTGATAACCATCATTTAGCCGAGTGGAAGCGTTAACCAGCACAAGAGACGACTGAACTTCCTCGAGGAAACGCCAGCTCTTGGTATAATTTTCCGTGACAATTGCTTCAGTGTGGCTGGATCCATAGTGATGAATATGATCAATCGCTTCATCCATTGAATCCACAATCTTTACGGCAAGAATCAAATCAAGATATTCAGCATACCAGTCTTCTTCTGTTGCTGGAATGCAGTCTATGATCTTTCTAGTCCGCTCACACCCTCTCAATTCAACTCCAGCTTTCCTGAAAACATCAGCCATTTTAGGAAGAAACTTATCCGCTATGTCCTTGTGAACCAGCAAGGTTTCCATAGCGTTACACACGCCCGGACGTTGAACCTTTGCGTTGAAACAAATCTTTTCGGCTTTTTCGAAATCCGCTTCATTATCTACATAAACGTGGCAAACTCCTTTGTAATGTTTCAAAACCGGCATTCGAGCATGTTCCGCTACAAAGCGAATTAATTCTTCTCCACCTCTTGGAATAACTACATCAACTTCATCTTCCATCTTTAGAAGATCTAAAACTGCCGCACGGTCTGTGGTGGGAACAACCTGGACGGCATCTGCAGGAATATTAGCCTTTTCAAGGCTTTCACGAATAATGTCGCAAAGAGCTTTATTAGAATTGAAAGCTTCCGAACCACCTCTTAGTATCACCGCATTACCAGCTTTGATACACAAAATAGAAGCATCTATGGTAACGTTTGGGCGAGATTCGTAGATAATAGCTATAACCCCAAGTGGAATCCTCATTCTACCGACCTTAAGCCCATTAGGGCGAATCCACATTTTGGTAATTTCTCCAACAGGATCAGGGAGCTTGATCACTTCTTCGATCCCGGCTATCATTTCGTTTATAACCTTATCGGAGAGAGTAAGCCTGTCCAGCTTGGCACCTGAAAGACCCATATTTTTAGCATTTTCAATGTCCATACGGTTAGCTTCAACAATGACGTCCCGTTTTTCTCTAATAGCCTGAGCCATCAAGCTAAGAGCTTCGTTTTTCTGAGCAGTTGTGGCTTTAGCCATTTTATAAGACGCCAACTTAGCCATTTTCCCAATGTTTTTAAGCGTGTCCTGCCAACTCATCTCTCTCCTCCGGTTCGAGCATATCTTCTTCGAAAACAAGAGCAAGATTATTCCGATGAATTACCTCATCGGAATGTTTATAACCAAGAATACTCTCTATTTCAGCCGTATGACACCCTTTTATCTTCTCTATCTCCGAAGACCTGTAGTTCGACAAGCCAATGGCGACAACCCGTTCCGATGAATCCAAACATCTGACGGGAGCTCCAACCCCAAAGTTTCCTCGCACTTCTTTAATACCAGCCGGTAGCAAAGACTTGCCTTTTCTAACTACGGCATCAACTGCACCGTCGTCTAGGACAAGATCCCCAGCTGGATGAGGTATATGAGCGAGCCAAATTTTCCGGCCCTGGTAAAGTTTCTTATCAGGAATAAAAAGAGTTCCCAGACACTCGCCCTTCATCAGACGTATAAGAACATCACGTTCTCTACCAGGAGCAATAATTAGCGGGATTCCAATGGAAAGGGACTTTTTAGCCGCAAGGAGCTTACTAAGCATGCCTCCAGTGCCTGTTGAACTCCCCTGTGAAGATGCGCAGGCGAGGATTCGCCGATCAACCTTATGAACTTCTGTTATAAGCTTAGCTGAATTACATACCTTTGGATCGTGATCATAAAGTCCTTCTGTGTCGGTTAGTATAACAATTAGATCTGCTCCTACCAGCCCACCAATTAGCACCGCAAGTTGATCGTTATCTCCAAACTTTATCTCCTCTATTGCAACGGTATCGTTTTCGTTAATGATCGGCACAATACGCCATTCGAGCAGGGTCTCAAGTGTGTTTCTGGCGTTTAGATATCTTTGACGGTGAGCAAGATCTTCCCCTGTAAGGAGTATCTGTGCAACCAGAATATCATGCTTATCAAAGGCTTCTTCCCAGGCTTGCATCAGGAAACTCTGCCCCACCGCCGCCGTAGCTTGCTTGTAAGGAATAGATTTTGGTTTTTCAGAAAATCCAAGCTTTTTCATTCCGGAAGCGATAGCCCCGGAAGATACGACAATCAGTTCGCATCCGGTTTCCCGAATTTCTGCTATCTGATCGCTTAAGCGATGGACCATTACACGATCAAGACCTTTTTGAGCGGTAAGGACAGCGCTACCTATTTTGACGACAATACGACGACATTTATCGAACAATTTCCTTCGTTCCTCGGAATACTCCAACTTCTCGCCCCCTTTTCTTACCTGTGAGATAGGAATACCGTAATCATAAGTTACGGGAGATTTTTTCAATCACACAGATTACTACTTTTCCGAAGTATCATACAACAACTGAGAAACTTTGTGAATGAGAGGAGCGATACCTTTTTTAGATAGAGCCGAAATAGCAAAGACTGGCACTTTGAGGTGTCTTTTATAGAGCGTTTTAAGTTTATCTACATAGGCAGGATGAATCAAATCAATTTTGTTAAGCGCCAACACTTCAGGTTTCTGAACAAGATCGGGGTTAAATTTTTCGAGTTCTTCTCTGATAACTTGATAAGGTCTTAAAGGATCGGCAGGTTCAATGGATGTTATGTCTATTAGATGTATCAAAACCTTAGTTCGTTCTATGTGTTTAAGAAACTGGATCCCCAATCCAGCACCCTGATGAGCGCCTTCTATAAGCCCTGGTATATCAGCTACCACAAAAGATCGATCCGTCCCAACCCCTACAACACCCAGTTGAGGAGAAAGAGTGGTAAAGGGATAATCGGCAATTTTAGGCTTGGCATCTGAGATAACCGAAATAAGGGTTGATTTTCCAGCATTTGGAAATCCTACTATTCCCACGTCAGCGAGCAACTTAAGTTCTAGCTTAAGATCTCGTTCTTCGCCTTTTTCCCCATCCTCAGCAAACCTTGGTGCCTGATTTGTAGGGGTAGCAAACCTTGCGTTACCCCGTCCTCCTCGTCCTCCTTTAGCAACGAGCCACTTCTGCCCATCTTCGGAAAGATCGACTAAAACTTCCTCTGTAAGTGCGTCCTTTACAACAGTTCCTACCGGCACAGGTATTAAAAGATCCTCACCACTTCGCCCATGCTGATCTTTTCCCCGCCCATGCCGTCCACGTTCTGCTCGGAAAAAACGCCGGTAGTGGAAATCCAGGAGAGTTTTCTTCGAAGAAGTAGCAACAAGATATACGTCGCCACCTTTGCCTCCATCTCCGCCATCAGGGCCTCCTTTAGGAACATACTTCTCCCGCCGGAAGCTTATGCATCCGTTTCCACCGTCACCCGCTTTCACATGAATAATTGCTTCGTCTATAAATCTAGCCATAGAAAAAACACAAAAGCGACCGCCAAAAACTGAGTTCCTTATGACGGCCGCTTAACTGTTTTGGGATAAAAACTACTACCATACTAAGCCGTTACAGGATACACGCTCACCTTCTGACGAGTCTTGTCCATATGTTCAAATTTTACCACTCCATCTATCAGAGCGAACAGAGTATAATCCTTGCCGACTCCCACATTTTTTCCAGCGTGAAACTTTGTTCCTACCTGCCTTACAATAATGTTTCCAGCTTTAACAAATTGCCCACCAAAACGCTTAACACCTCTTCTCTTTCCGGCGCTATCACGACCGTTTCTTGAACTTCCTCCTGCTTTTTTATGAGCCATTTTTCTAATCCTGGTTGCTCAAAACCGTGCATTCCTGGCACAGCTTGAGGCTGGGGTATTTGTTTCCGCCATTATAAGGCTTTCCCAAGTCCCCAGCTGGCGGTATTCCGGGAAAGCCGTCTATTCAAAATTCCGCATTTTTATTCTGCATCCGCACATTTTCAGTGCTTTTATACTCCCTCACCGGAAGGTGTATCTCCGGGAGAATTAATGGATCTTATGGCAACTACACTAAGAAGTTGCCTATGACCTATCTTTTTGCGATAGTTCTTACGGCGCTTGTGTTTAAAGATTATCACTTTCCTGTCTTTTATGTGATCCATCACCTGCCCAGTAACTGTAAATCCTTCCACATAGGGCTTCCCAACCAAAACCGATGAATCTTCTCTAACAAGAAGCACCTTGTCAAAAGTAATTTCTTCTCCCGGAGCCACTGGAAGCTTTTCTACTCTAACAACAATGCCCGGTTCGACCTTAATCTGTTTTCCTCCAGTCTCTATTACTGCATACATAGTCCCATCTCCTTTCCACAAAAAAGGCGGCTCTTTGCCGCCTTGCACCACATCAGATCAGAGCCATTTCTATCTTCACATGGTAGCGTAAATACCAAGCTTAAGAATGTATTCTTGATACTGTTTTAGCTTTTCACAGTCGTTAAGGCATTTGTTCTTATCCTCGTTTGCTCGCTCACAATCCAAACAAGGACTTCTCACCATCCCTCTACCCCCTGTTTAATATAGATTTACCAACGAGCGTTTATTTATACCCATCAACTGATTATCGGTCAAGAAAAATCCGAGAAAGATCCAAAATTCCCCTTCATCTTAACGGGTAAAGGCACGGCATGCTAGTTCCTATGAGTGTTAAGGCTGCAACCATGACCATTTTTTAGAACACCATCACTCAATAGATGACTCATCGCAGGGAAAATGTATGAACGAGCAGCCGCTCGCCCATACAAATCTGGATTCCCGATCTCGAACGATCTTATGCATTCAGTGCAATAAGATAACAGCCTCTAGAAACTGAAGGTAATAGTTATACCTGTTACCCACGTATCATCAAGATGTCCATTAGGATTGTAGGAATTTCCATCCACCGTTCTTTTTGATTTGCCCGAAAGTGGAAACCAGTATTGAATTACAGGCTGAACTGTTAAATTTTTTATAAGTGGAATACTAAATCCAGCCTGAATTTTTCCATCGTGAAGAGCATTGTATTTTTCTCCCGTGTAGGCTTCGGTTGAACGGTCGTAAGTTCTCCAGTATGAATCATCACCTTTAAAGTAACCAAATGATGTTAAAAGATCAAAAGTGATATCTCTGTAAATTGGAAATGAATGAGAAAAAGCAAGGTTCACATATGTGCCTGGATAAGTTGAGATGTCACGGTAAATTGTAAGCGTTGGTTTTGTAATAATATCATAGCTTGCACTTAAGAATAATTCTTCTGTTTCATCAGCATACTTTGTGTTGTAGTAGATGTAACCAGCAGTTAAGGATAGTTTGTCAATTGCTAAGGTATAGCTAATAGTGAAGTCAGATTCGTTAAAGCTTTTTTTACCTTCTCTGTCTGGAATAAAGGATTGTGTTCTGTGCTCATCACTATCAATGTTGCCCCAGTAGTTAACAGAAAACCCCTTGTAAGAAACAGTTACCGAAGGTTGAACTACAAAGCTATCGGAGCTAAGCTCATAACCTCTGAAAATGTATCTATTGTAAACACTCATAGAAACGCTACCCGTTACTTTGTCTTCCTGTTTTGTTTCCTCTGACAAAACGGAAGAAGCTGAAAAGATCAAAATCATTACTGCTAGTAAGTATCTAAAATTTCTCATAACAACACCTCCATAGTTTTTTGATACAAATGGCCTTATAAACCAGGACCATGACTTTCCTTTGTTACAAGCCCTTATTTTTACTTATATGGAAATTCCTTTCTTCAACTCTGAAAGTCTTCGAAATAATAGAACCAACCCTGCCGTTTGCATTACTTAGCTGTGCACATGGTCTTTCTAGCTTTTTCTTGAGTGATTGAATTTTGCCTTTTGTTTCTTCTATTGATGGATTCATCAAGGGGATAGCAAAGAAGTATCCTTGGAACAAATTTATCCCCGCTTTATAGCAAAAAGTTACATCATTGATATCTTCGACCCCTTCTGCAATGCAAAGTATATTTAACTTATAAGACAATCCACAGATGGTTTCTACTATAAGCTGTCTTTTACTGTCTTGTGATATGCTATTTATTAAATCTCTATCAATCTTTATAAAATCCGGATCAATACTCACTAACCTTTTAAGATTGCTGTAAGCACTTCCAAAATCATCAATAGCAATCTTAAAGCCGTCGTTCTTCAGAGATTCCATTATTTCCAGGGCTGCTCTAATATTTGCGAATTTATTCTCGGAAAATTCTATTATAACTCTTGAAGTCTCTATACCGAAGCTACTGCAAACCTTATAAATCCATTTGGAACCTACTATATTTTCTTCTAATACTGAAGAGTTTATATTAAGAAAAAGACATGAGTTTTTCATAAGTTCTCTAGAAGAAAATTCTTCTATTGCTCTATACCTACAGATTCTATCAAGTTCGATTACTACATTTTGATTAGCTGCAATTGAAAAAAGCTCAATAGGTGGGATTAACTCTCCTTCGTAGCTTATCCCTCTAGAGAGAGCTTCATATCCTATAATATCTCCTCTGTTTAGATCAACGACTGGCTAAAAAAATATTTCGATACCACATTTCTTGGCTATATTTATGATATTTTCAAGTCTTGATTTGTTAATAAACGATTCTCTATTCATTTATGATTCTCCCCAGTTCCAGATCAGCTCCGAGCACACCAATCATTTTTCCTTCATCATCAAGAATTGGACAAGAAACGGTAAAACAATAAGAATTTGTTGCCGCTGATATATAAATATCAGACACATATGTTGAGAGAGTGTCTTTTGCCTTTCTAAACCAGACTCTATCGGACCAGTCTTTGCCATAGCCTGTAGAACCGTAAGCTGCTCTAAAATCTTCTCTGCTAATATTATCAATAATCTGAACACCACTCTCATCGGTTACATATAAGAGTTCAAATATATCATACTGCTTTATCAGTCTTCTCAGATAATTCTCTATTGTAGCCTTGTGCATCGACCTTAGTTCCCATGAAGAAGAAACTCTTTCGATCAATTCTTTTGCGTAATCATGAATATCAATTCTTGCCTTCCCTACTGCTAAAATTTGTTCATCTGATAGCGAACGAAGTATTTCAGCATATTCTTTCAAGGTTGAAGACGATGATGCTGTTACATTTACAAACTCAGAAAGCGTGGCCATCGTGTGATCTAAGGTATTGACGGTATTTTCAAGATCAGAAGATATTCCATTTAGACTCTCTGCACTAAGGGCAAGTTCCTTGATCGGCTTGTCAACATTTTTTATCTTCTCTTTATTCAGACATACGAGTTTATAAGTGTTTTGAACATGATTATTTATATTCAGGGTGCTACCTTTTATTTTTTCAATTAGATCAAAAATTATCTTTGTCTTTAAATTTACATCTTTAGTGGTTTCCATTGTTGCCTGAGCGAGCGCGCCTATTTCCTGTGCTACTACAGCAAAACATGCTCCGTGCTGTCCTGCCCGAGCAGCTTCAATTGTTGCATTAAGGGATAACAGTTTTGTCTTATCTGCAATTCCTTTTATAGTTGTTGTAAGAGATGATATTATATTGATTGCTTTTGAAATTTCATTTGTAGCTGCGATGAGTTCATTCACAGCTTCTTTAACAGAAAGCATGCTTTTTTCTGTATTATCAAGACTTTTCTTCGTGTGATCGATATTCTCATAAACGATTCCAACTCTTTCCACATTTTCTTTCGCAAAATATGATATTTTCTTTACCGTTTCACTAAGTAGATCCATTTCTATTGATACTTTGCTTACTTCACTAGCAAGTTCCTCAGTGCCATCGTTCAGCACTTCCGATTCTTTGTTGATTAAAAGAGCAAGATCAACAAGCTCGATAGATTTTTTCATAATCTTTTTCATATTCAGAAAAACAATAAGATTTTTAAAGTATCTCACTATACTAAACCTGGTACGAAACATGGGCAATTCCTCCTATAAGCATCGAACTTTCATTAAGGCTTCTCTTTACCCATAAACACAAAAGATAAAAGCTATAAGCCAGCATAAAACATATCTACCTGTTATCCTTTGCTATATCACTATCTGACTTATATGAAACCTTCTGATAAACTGCTCACTCAAATAAGGATTCAAAAGATATACCAATCCATAATCGGCCTATGCTTTTATAATAACCAAAATGGTTTTACTGATCATTTTTGTAAGTTTTTATTTTATGTCCTTGTGAAAATGCACATTTTTGTGCATTACTGAGGTTATTAGATAAAAAATTGTTACATAAGACTACTCAGAAAAAATATCGAATAAAATTCCGAACACTGTCTATGAATGTAATGACTTATTATGCTTAGGAAAATATGTCTTATCGAGGGTCTGGTTAGTATCAAAGATGCGGACTATAAAACTGAGTCTGTAGCTAAAATATTGGCAAAATTTGTGCTCTATAATGACATCGAAAACTTTTCATAAGAAACTGATCCGCCACCGTCATTCTTTCAGGCGTAAGGCGAGATCTCCTGGTAAGAACGCACTCCTTTACTGCACAACCGCCGAATTTACGCTACTTCGCCTTGATCACGAGAGCCTCACGGATTCTAGCCTGCTCGCCCTGCTCCGCACCCCCTCCCCGTTGACGGGGAGGGTTGGGGAGGGGTCCGGTTATTGTCCATCGGCTCGCAGTTTCGCTCCACGCTTCCTCCCCACACTCGGTCACCCTCGTGCAGTTGCGCTTACCTTCGCTCGCTGTGATCAACTCACGGGAGGACTCTCACCTCCAGGAGCACGTCCATGCCGGGCGCACACAAAAAAGGCGAGGATTAAATCTCCCCGCCTTTTCGATTTGTTATATTAAGCCCTAAATAATCCCTGATTTACTGAGCAGGTTTAATTTCCTTTACTTTCAAGGTCTTGGTAGCTTCATCAAGCGTACCAGTTACCTGAACCTGCTTACCGACGTAATCCTTCAGGCCTTCTCCTTCGAGCTTAAATTCCTTACCATCTTCTGTCTTAAGAAGAATAGCCTCTCCTCCTGCCTCTACTTTACCCTTCATTGAAGCAAGCTTAGCTTCAGCAGGAGCTGCCTCTTTCTTTTCAGCTGCTGGGGCGGCTTCCTTCTTTTCAGCCGCAGGGGCAGGAGCAGCTTCTTTCTTTTCAGCTGCTGGTGCAGGAGCTGCTTCCTTCTTTTCGGCAGCTGGTGCAGGGGCTGCTTCTTTCTTTTCAGCCGCAGGAGCAGCTTCCTTCTTGGCTTCCTCAGCCGCCTGAACTGCCGGCACGCTAAACACCAAGCCAACCACTACAGCCATTACTACACTGAGAACAACCATCAAACCCTTCTTCATACTTCAAACCTCCCAACCATTTTGTTTTTTGAAATTGTGAAATACACAGCGGCGAAATGATACTCTTTTCACATAATTTTTCAAGTTTTTTTCGTTCTTTTCACCACACAGCCGCACCCTGTGCTTTAAGCAAACACCGTGCCATATGCAAAAAATCCGGGAAAATCATCAAAAGTCTTAAAGTTTCCTTAATGTAACTAAACCGAAAAGAACCAAAAATTCCTAATTTGGTGCGGTTTCCGAGAATATGAAATTCCTCTCGAGAGTGTTCGAAAACTTTTCCCCATGCAGGGTTGTTCTGGGAATGGACTTACAGGGATAATTGGGATAGGGGCGGTCAGTTTGACCGATCCCATCCCACACCAACCAGCATGCGGGTCCGGACCGGGCTGTTCTAGAAGTGTAGGGGCGACCTTTTGTGGTTGCCCTGTAATCGGGCAGGCACAAGGCCATGGGATTGGGCAGGCACAAGGCCTGCCCCTACTGGACGGTTATCGTTATCTCCGGCTCATCACCGTCACCCTTTCAGGTGCATGTAGGGGCGCACGGCCGTGCGCCCCTACTGCACAACCGCCGAATTTACGC
>JBBFKT010000019.1 GCA_037482015.1 Thermodesulforhabdaceae bacterium | reverse complement strand
TAAGCCCCTCAGCGCCGATGATACTGCGAAGGTAGCTTCGTGGGAAAGTAGGTCGCCGCCGATCCTTTTTTATTTAACCGCTATCGTTTATTATATTTGCCCCTAGTACGCCACTTATTAAACTTGCCTTCCTGAGACTTCCTTTACCTGGTTGGAATCATTTGATACGAGACCAGCGATGAGTTCCTTGAGAGCCTGTAACCACAAGTCGTTTAATTCAGGGGATGCTATGGCAATCCTAATAAATCTGTTCGATAAGCCTTTGAAATTCTCACAATTTCTAATCAAAATTCGTTTTTGTTCAATTAAAGCAGTTTGGATTTTGGCTGCATCGGTTGGGCAGTTATCGTTCAGTTTAATAAGAACGTAATTGGCGAAAGTTTTTAGAAAGGAGAGCCAAGGAAATTCTCTCAGAACCCCAAAAACTCTCGCCCTTTCCTTTGAGAAAAACTCCAGAGTCTTCATGCGAAAATCATCTTGTTTAATACAATAGGCGCCTGCTATCTGGGCAATGGTGTTAACAGACCACGGTGGGATGAAATTTCTCAACCTTTGGCATGTCAGTGGATGAGCGAGAGCATATCCTAGACGCAATCCAGGTAGAGCATAGAATTTAGTGAGAGATCTTATTATAAGAATGTTTGGTAATGCTTTTACCAGTTCCAAAAGAGAAAATTCTTCGCAAAAGTCTATAAATACTTCGTCTATAATCCACAAAAAGTCGCTACGTTTTGCTTTTTCTTTTATGAACTCACGAATATCATCAGAAAAAGGAACTCCTGAGGGGCTTCCTGGATTTGTAAGGAAAATAGCATCTGGGTTAACGTTGTTTATGAGTGCTTCGAGTTGATAAACCGTGGGTTGAAAACCATGTTCCCATGATGCTGTTAAAGTTCTTATAATAGCGCCTTTGTTTTCGAGAGATCTAATGTATTCGCTGAACGTTGGCACTACAATGGCTACTCGTTTCAAGTCAAAAGCATAAGGGATCCAGTATAAAATTTCGGTTGAGCCGTTTCCTACAATTACGTAATCTGGGTTTATATCTTGACTATCTGATATAGCTTCGATCAATTCTGTGTTTCCAATGTCGGGATAATGTCGAATTGCGTTAAAGCTTTCGCATATAAGATCCTTTAATCCTGCAGGGGGACCTAAAGGATTTATACTTGCGCTAAGATCAATAATTTCTTCAGGCTGACATCTTAAGATTCTCGCAACTTCGTAAATGTTACCACCGTGAACCGATTGTTTCATCATGACATCCCCGTTATAAATATTCACAATTTCCTTCTTATGTTGTTGTTATAGGTTAAAGCTTATTAACTTTAAGATTATACTAATCGCAAAACCGATTGCTGAAGTAAGGTACAAGATGACGACCCCTAGCTTATATGATTCTATTGATATAGGATATATTGGATCACCCATTGTTGGTTTGTTTACAATTTTTCCAAAATATGATGAAGGCCCTCCCAACTGTATTCCCAAAGCCCCTGCCATAGCTGCTTGAGGAATACCTGAGTTAGGGCTTGCGAGTGCTTTTCCGTCACGCTTCATAATTTGCCAGCCGCGCTTCCAGTCTAATACGCTCCGGGATTTTAATATAAGTTCGCTGAGATGTTGAATAATCCATGATGAAGAAACAATGAAAACCCCGGTTAACCTTGCAGGAATATAGTTAAAAACATCATCCAGTCGAGCGGCAATTTTGCCGAAATATAAATATCTTTCGTTTTTGTAACCGATCATCGAATCGAGAGTGTTGATGGTTTTATAAAGAAGCCCCATTATGGGACCGCCAATTCCAATACAGAAAAGAGGAGCTAGAACGCCATCAGATATGTTTTCAGAAAGTGTTTCAAGGGTACCTCGCAAAACCCCTTTTTCATCAAGGTTTTCTGTATCCCTACTTACAAGCCAGGCTAACTTTTTTCTAGCTTTTTCAATGTCACCTGTTTCAACAGCCTGAATAACTCGTTTTGTTTCAATATGCAAACTTCGTGTTGCTAGAAGTGTGTATGTAAGCCATACAAAGAAGATATCTAACAATGGGCGAGGAAGCATTTTAATTGCTACCCAACAAGTTCCAACCACAATGGTAATAGTGAGAGTCACGAGCATCCCGCCTCTTAGCGCGAGATTCCATGAAGCAATAAGAGAATCCGTGTTTGAATTTTTTTTGGGATATAAGACTTTTTCAAGATAAGATATCAAACTTCCTATCCATCTAACGGGGTGAGGCATCCAATAGGGATCGCCGATAATGAGATCTAACACATAGGCTGTAATTAAATGCCACAGGGAAAAATCTGAAAACGACACTGTAGTCTCCTAAAGTCCAATTATTTTGTATATTCGGTTCACATCAACATGGCGTCTGAAGTGGTCAGCTAAAAGGTTATACTGTTGTTCCTTCCATTTCAGGAACTCCATGCTTTTCTCACATTCCGGCACTCTTTTACCTAGTTTTGTTGCAATTCTTCTCAGGAAATATTTTCTGAAATAATCGTTGTCAAATATACCGTGTATGTAAGTGCCCCAGCATTCACCCACATCTCCCACCAGACCATCTAGATGAAAATCATCGGATGAAGTTCCAACACGTCTGACCTTAAAAAGATGTTTTGCCTCTTTGATCAGGGAAAAGCTTCTGCCCATGTGGATTTCATAACCTAACAGGGGCTTAGTGTTTTCTGTTAGAAATTCCCAGAGAGGATGATCAGGATTCGGTAGTGCTTCGACTTGGTAAGTGATTTTTTCTTTGAACATCTCCGTTCCCATTGGGATTATTCCTAAGCCATCAATTTCTCTTATCTTACTTTCTACTCCTTCTTCGTCACGTACATACTTTCCTAACATCTGGTATCCACCACAAATTCCGACTAAGATACGCCCGGTTTTGACAAATGATCTAAGAGCATCAACTAACCCCAGGTTGTGCAGGATTGCAAGATCTTCAATGGTATTCTTGCTACCGGGGATTATAATTGCATCAAAGGAAAAAACATCTTCCGGACGATCAAAATAAGCAATGTTTACGTTGGATTCCTGTTCCAAAGCATCAAAATCGGTGTAGTTTGAAATATAGGGAAGGCGAAGAATTCCAATAGATATTACTTCCGAAGATATTTGGGGACCTGCATCATTGCTGGTTCTTTGAGCAAATTTTTTTGAGAGAGCAACGCTATCTTCTTCGTGTATTTGAATATGAGAAAAAAAGGGCACAACCCCAAGCACAGGCTTTCCTGAAAGGTTTTCAAGGATTTTAACCCCGCTTTCAAAGAGAGCAGGATCGCCCCGGAATTTATTAACTACCATACCAGCTATGAGATTCCGTTCATCTGGTTCCATTAGGGCGATGCTTCCCAAAAGGGACGCAAAAATTCCACCACGATCAATATCTCCAACCAGAATGGAGGGAGACTGCACCATTTTTGCCATGGAAAGATTTACAATATCATGTTCTTTGAGATTGAGTTCGACAGCACTTCCGGCTCCTTCAAGCACTATAACATCGTAGTTTTTTGCGAGCCTTTCGTAGGCATCACCAACAACTGATATAAGTTGTTTTTTGTAACGGTAATATTCTTTAGCTGTCATGTTACCAATAGGGCGTCCCAGGACTATTACTTGCGATCCTACTTGGGATGTGGGTTTAAGCAAAATTGGATTCATGTCCACATGAGGTTCTACACCTGCTGCTTCAGCCTGCACCACTTGAGCTCTGCCCATTTCTCCGCCCTCAGGCGTTACAAAAGAATTTAGAGCCATATTTTGGGCTTTGAACGGGGCAACCTTGTAACCATCCTGTTTAAGAACTCTACACAACGCAGCAGCAAGGATGCTTTTTCCAACATCAGAACCTGTGCCAAGAAACATTACGGATTTGGCGCGCTTCATGGACTGTTTTTTATCCTCCTTTTCAGGAAAGACACAAAGTTTTTTGGGACATTAGGGTTGCTACCCCAATGTTGATGAACATAGCTAGCAATCGCACTCCCTATACAGTATCCTTCTTGTCTAATTGTATCACCTTTACGGCGGGAAACTTCGTAAATGGTTTCCATACTTGCAGTAATTGAAACGTTAGATTTAGGGGCAGCCCGCCCTATAAATCCGCCTTGCCTAGCTAACAGACCTTCTTTGTGGTGGTTAATAGGCGGCGCATTTGCAAAATCCTCGTTACAAATTTCAGAGTAGTGAAATTCATGCCCCCTAATGCGACTACCAGCAGGTCCCAAGATACAGTTTCTGGATAGCTTTACCTCCACATAACCAAGAGCTTTCCGCCTTTTTAGCATCTTCGTCCCGAAAGGAAGGATACCAGCCATTGTCCATCGTTTACCTTCCCAGTCTTCTATGAAGCGTGATAGTGTCATTAACCCACCGCATTCGGCGTATATTGGGATCCCCAGGGAAAAGCGTCTTCTTAGTTCATCAAAGAAAATCTTATTGCTGGAAAGTTTTTCTAGGTGCATTTCGGGGTAGCCTCCACCAAGAATTACTGCATCGATATCCGTAGGAATGGGTTCCCCTCTGACTGGCGAGAAAAAGCAAATATCGGCTCCGTAGGCTTTTAATAAGTCAATGTTATCTTCGTAATAAAAGCAAAAGGCTTCATCGCGGGCGATGGCAATCCTGATTCGAGTTTGATCCGGCGATTCCTTGAAGTTGTTGTAATTAAAAGGTGACTGGTGAGTGAATGGAACTGCTACATGGCTTCTGGCGAGAAGTGTTTCAACATCTATGAACTTTCTGATTAAATCCGCTGCTCGATCCATCCATGGTTTGTCAAGCGGACTTTCATCGACAGTTACCAAACCTAAATGACGTTCTGGCAAGGTTAAACTTTGTTCGCGTGGTATCCAACCCAGTATGGGTATGTGAGGAAGGGAGGACAGAAGAGCTTCTCTCAGGTATTCGAAATGCTTGTAACTGCCCACCCGATTTAAAATTACTCCAACCCACTTAATTTCTTTATCGAATGTTGTAAAACCGTGAACGATTGCAGCAACACTGCGAGCCATACTTTGAGCATCAACAATGAGAAGGACTGGCACATCAAGCCATTTTGCCATTTGCGCTGTGCTTCCATCTTCGCTTTTTCCGTCAAAACCATCGTAAAACCCCATGACACCTTCTATGATGGCAATTTCTGCATCCCTGCAATTCCAGGCAAATAGTGCCTGGTTATAAGATCGAGTTAGCATCCAACCATCCAAGTTTCTAGAGACTCTTCCGGTGACTCGAGAATGGAGTCCTGGATCTATAAAATCCGGGCCAACTTTGAATGGCTGAACTTTAATTCCCTTTGAAGAAAAGAATGCCATGAGAGCCAGGCTAATGGTAGTTTTTCCAACTCCACTATGAGTGCCACCCACAATGAAGGCGTTCATTTTCGCTTCCTTGGAGTTTTTGTTGTATATACTTTACGACCTAGGGAATTTACTCAAGAAACGGACATGTTACAAGCTTTATCGGGATTATTTTCTACGGGGAGATTGCTGTGTCGATGATGATTCGGTTTGAAGGAAATGGGATTCAGGCCTGGAAAGCTGAACGATACTATTCCAAAGCCTTTTTGCGGCGAGTAAAGCGTTTCGTGCGGGCACCTCAACATATTTTTGAGGTTATTGTGCCTCCTCAGTGGATAGATGTTTGCCAGAGCGAGATTTCATCACTTGGTTACAGTGTTCTTTCTGAAGAAGCTTTTTCAGGGGACAAAACATCTACTTCAATTAGTTTTAGAGGGAGAATCTGGGATGCTTACAAGCTTTGTCTATGGCTTAGAACGGCGAGTCGAGTGCTCATTCGTCTTGCTCAATTTACAGCAGGGTCTGTTAAAGTTTTTCAGAAGCGCATGAGAGACATACCCTGGGAACTATGGCTTAATCCTTCCATTCCTGTCCGGATTTATTGCAATGTGAAATATTCGAATTTAAGGCATGAAGGGATGGTTTGTGAAGAAACTGTTAAGGCTATTTGTAATCGATTTGCCGAGCAAGGATTGATCGTGTCCTGGGAACGTATGACCTTGGATTCGGAAGACCAGATCGATGAATTTTCTTTTCCTAGGTGCAGATTATGGGTTGATTTAGTTCGTAACGTTTGCACTGTGAAAATGGATCTTACGGGTGTTCATCTCCATGAGCGTGGTTACAGACTTGAACCTGGCTATGCTCCTTTGAGGGAAACGCTTGCCTGTGCGATGTTCAAATTCCTTCGATGGGATCCTGCTGGGGAACCACTCGTTGACGCCATGACTGGATCAGGCACCTTTGCTATTGAAGCGGCTTTAATAGGAAAAAACAGAGCTCCAGGGCTTGAGAGAAGTTTTCTCTTTGAACAGCTTCCCTTTTTTGACGATGCTCCCTGGCAATACGAACAGAAAACAGCCTTGGCTTCCATCAAAAATCTTTGTCAACCCATTGTGGCAATAGATAAGGATAGTCATCAATTGGATCGAGCCAGACGGAATGCTAAGAGAGCCAGTGTTGCTGATGATATCATATGGATACAGGGTAACTTTTTTGAACTTGTCCCAAAAGACCTTAATCTAACAACTACTGGTGCCATTGTTATGAATCCTCCCTACGGAAGAAGGCTTTCTGTATCAGCAGGCAAGCTTTACAACCAAATTAAAGAGCACTTAGGAAGTCATTATCGAAATTGGCGCGCAGGACTTGTTGTGCCTGATCCGGAACTACTACGTGTTTTTCAGGTTTACAATCCTGCCGTTTTTCGGCTTCCTCACGGTGGGTTGTGGATCTATTTTGTTGCATTCAAGGTATCTTGACCAAGTATATTGGAAGACTGGCTTAGTATAGACGAGAACTAAGGGTTTCAAAAAATATGAGATATCGGGATAAAATTGAATTTCTTGCCAAGTTTCTTCTGTATGCCAACGCAGTCTCACATGGCTTATCTATTACGATCACACAGATAAGCTTTATACTGGCTTTCCCTTACATAGTAACAAAAGCTTTTAAGCAAGGTCTTTATAAAAATTTTCCGATGCTGATCCCTTTTGCATTGTGGATTGGATGGATCGTACTAGGGAGTTTTTTCGTCGATGTTAGACTTTTTAAGCAGATGTTTAGCTGGTGGCATGTATTATTTTTCCCGTTTGGCTATTTCACTGTCAGGCTTGGTGAAAAAGCTACTAGGTTTTGGATTTTGTTCATTGTTGGATCTATAATTCAGTCCTTTTGCGGCATCTTTCAATTTGTTGTAGCCGGAGCTGAGCGAGCGATTGGGGTTTCGAGTAATTCCTTAACATACGCTAATGGACTGGCTTTAACGGTCGTTCTTATTATGTCATGGTTATTTTTCAATCGAGGTTTATCTGCGAAAAACCGGGCTGTTCTTGTCTTTACCGGAGTGATCATTTTAGCGGGCGTTTTTGTTTCTTTGAGTCGGATGGTCATATACGGCTTGATCTTTGTAATTAGCTTACTGGTGATCTTTAGATATCGGCTGAAAGGGTTTATATTTGTTGGAGTTTTGGGAGTTTTTTTAGTGGTTCTGACTATAAACAGTCCCAGATTTGAACGTCTTTATAATCGGGGATATACCGTGATAATAAGCGATTCTACTCGATTTGCGCTCTGGAAAGGAGCAGTCGGCATAATCAAAGATTATCCCATATTTGGGATTGGTGTTCATGTATTTCCTAAACTGATTGACCACTACACAAAGGGATACCCGCTTGATGCTAAGGGACACGCCCATAATGCCTATCTCCAGATGGCGATAAATTACGGACTTCCAGGTTTACTTTTCTTTCTTATGGTTTATGGTGCATTGGCTTTTAGGCTTTATAAAAGCTTCAGAAAAACTGGCAACTTTTGGGCTTTTGCTGGTCTGATCGTCCTGGTCATGTATATGCTCGAAGGATTGACGGAAAACAATTTCGGCGATGCCGAGGTGACAATGTATTTTTGGTTTATGCAAGGGCTTATTATGGGACAGGTCTTAGAAGACAATGAAAAGAGTGGCTCTTGGACGTCGAATTAGTTTTAGCGAATCAGTACCGGTTTTAGGAGTTCGTCTAAACTGGGATGAATATAATATCGATGAACAAAAGCTTCTTTGGGAAGCCGACCTTATTTATTATCCCTCCAGACTTTACGAACAGTTCTTCAAAGCTTTAGGTAAAAAAGTTTTTCCAAGGAACTACTGTGAGTTTATTGGAAACAAAATTCGTCAGACTCTTCTCTTTGAGTGGCTCGCCATACCCCATCCAAGGACTCGCATTTATTACGGAAAAGTAAGGAAGGAGCAAATTCTTCAGGAATTTTCTTACCCATTTATTGCCAAAGATCCTGTAGGCAGTTCACAGGGGCGAGGAGTTTTTTTAATTTCTTCTGAAGAAGATCTTGGAAGGTATCTTGAAAATCACCATCCTGCCTACATCCAGGAATATCTCCCGGTAGATAGGGATCTAAGAGTTGTGGTTTTGGGTTCAAAGGCGGTCCATGCATATTGGCGTATTGGTAGAACAGGGGAGTTCAGGCACAATGTGTCTCAGGGAGCAGATATATCCTTCAAAGATATACCGCCGGATGCTCTGGCTTTTGCTGAGAATGTATCGAATCGCTGTGGTTTTGACGATGTAGGGCTTGATATGATCATTTTTAATGGCGCTTTGTACGTCATAGAAGCTAATATGGTCTATGGTCAAGAGGGGTTTAGAAGGTGTGGTAAAGAGTTAAAAAATATGCTTATCGAAATTGCCGGAGGAGAGTTTCTATAAAATTACTTCTAGATTATTCGGTCTCTCTAAGTTATCCTGGAAACCCAATTTTTGGAAAAGTAGAGGAGTTTTCTGGCGAGATGGCTATAAAACCGTGGCGTGTAGTATCCACAAAATCAGAGAAAAAGTTGGGACTTTTCAGACTTAGAATTGATGAAGTGGTAATGCCAACAACAGGGCGACTTTACAGCGTTTATGCTTTAGATTTTGCTCCCTGGGCAAACATTATTGCTATCACACCAAATGATGAAGTAGTAATGGTTAGACAATATCGGCATGGGATTCGTGAAATAACTCTTGAACTTCCCGGAGGAGTAATAGACGAACGGGATGACCCGCAAAGTGGAGCTCGCCGAGAGTTGCTGGAAGAAACGGGCTATGACGCTCAGGTTTGGGAACTTCTTGGAACACTTCATCCTAACCCGGCTATTCAAACTAATGTCTGTTACACTTTTTTAGCCAGGAATGCCTATCCAGCCGCTCGCCAGCATTTAGATGAGCTTGAGGATATTGAAGTAGTGCTCTATCCAGTATCGGAAATACCAAAGCTCCTTAAAGATGGTGTAATTTCTCATGCTCTTATTGTAGCGGCTTTTGGCACATTTTTTCTTAAGTATCCAGAATACTTGAGGTAGGAAGTCACCCCAACGAGTTTTTTAGGCTCGATGGGGTGATCCAGATTATTTCATCATTTCAACAATTATCTCTCCAAATTTAGAGCAAGAAACTTCCTCGGCACCATCCATCTGTCTGGCTAAATCATAGGTCACTCGCCTTGATTCAATGGCTTTTTCTAATCCCCGCTCGATAAGATCTGCCTCTTCCTTCCAGCCCATATATCTAAGCATCATCGCTCCCGAGAGAATAAGGGAACTTGGGTTAACCTTATCAAGGCCAGCGTATTTCGGTGCAGTGCCGTGAGTAGCTTCAAAGACTGCACACTGATCCCCGATGTTTGCTCCTGGTGCCATACCCAGACCACCAACCTGAGCCGCAAGCGCATCAGAAAGATAGTCTCCGTTTAGGTTTGGTGTGGCGATAACTGAATATTCTTCGGGTCTAAGGAGCACTTGCTGGAACATTGCATCAGCGATTCTGTCTTTTATTACAATTTTATCTGGTGGGATCTTTCCATCGTAAAGCTTCCAGAGATCGTCCTCGGTTATGGTTTTGTCTCCAAAATAAGAAGCGGCAAACGCGTATCCCCAATTTCTAAACGCTCCTTCGGTGTATTTCATAATGTTTCCTTTATGAACAAGGGTTACCGAAGGTAGATTGTTGTCTATGGCGTATTCAATAGCCTTCTTTACGAGCCTCTCAGTGCATCGACGGCTTATCGGCTTGATCCCTATACCGGCATCTTCAGGGATATGAACTGAAAAAGAGTCTTTCAAGAAGGTCGCTACTTTTTTGGCTTCTTCCGATCCTGCAGGCCATTCTATACCAGCGTAAACATCTTCTGTGTTTTCTCTGAAAATGACCATGTTAACTTTTTCCGGGTTTTTCATTGGAGATGGGACACCTCGTATGTAGCGGACAGGGCGAATGCAGGCATATAAATCTAACACTTGCCTAAGAGTTACATTTACACTACGAAAACCTCCACCAACGGGAGTAGTTAGAGGTCCCTTTATGGCGATTTTCAAAGAGCGAATCTCTTCGATGGTTTCTTGAGGAAGCCAGCTTCCGGTTTCTCGATATGCCTTTTCTCCCGCAAGAAGTTCTTTCCATTCGATTTTTTTCCTTCCGTTAGAGGCTTTTTCAACGGCTGCGTCAATCACCATACGAGTTGCTCTCCAGATGTCTGGTCCGGTTCCATCGCCTTCGATAAAACCTATGATGGGTTGATCTGGTACGATAATTTTTCCTTCCGAGATTTCGACATTTTGAGCCATTACCTAATTCCCTCCGTTTCAAAAAGATTTTTGAGCTTAAATCTTTGAATGTTTACTCAAAGTAGATTGCTTTTATGGAGGAATAACCTCCATGGTTTTGCGATCTCTCACAACATATTCCACCACAACTCTGTCCGGCATATTAGATGCAATTTTAACGGATGCCGGCATGACTATGATCGGCACAGATGTGCTTCCTGAACTGTGTATAGTATCAAGTGGCACTGGTGCTGTGTATATCGTAGAAATGTTATTCAAGATAGACTTCCCCCCAATTAGAACAATAGTTGGTGGAGAAAGTTTTACTTCGCTAAGTATCAGGTTGTCGTCAAGATGCCCTTTCCAGTCAACTTGTATGCTTACTTCCTTTGATGCAATGGTGTCTAGAGTAACTTCAACAAAGCTTGGCTCAACACGACTTATAAAAATGCCCGGCGGAATAAATATATTTTCCTGTGTAATAGGCATAATATTTTTGCCTTCGGAAGCTTTTTTTAAGTCGATTCTTACCTCTATTTGCTGCGGTCTTATAGATTTCATGAAAGCGCTGGATCCTGTAAGATGGAGGGTGACCTGAGTAGGATTGACTTCTATTATTTCGTAATTCAATGGACGATTTAGGAACTCTATTGGAACTTCAACTGACATTACAACGTCTTTGCTTCTTGTGAAGGCAAACCAGGCTCCTGAAATAATTATGAAGGAAGCAAAAGCGGCTAGAATGGTCTGTAGGCGAGTTTTATCAAACCAGTTAGTTTGTTCTTGAGAGATGGGTTTCAGGTGTTCAGTGATGGCTTGATAAAGAGTTTCCGTTTCGGATACCACCCGAATTGTGCCGTTTTTTGCTATGGAGACTCGTCCACGTTCTTCGGAGACGACTATAACCAATGCGTCACTTCTTTCTGCTAAACCTAGGGCGGCTCTATGGCGAGTGCCGTAAAAACTTGGCAGATCGGATCTTTGAGAAAGAGGCAAGAGAACCGCTACTTCTTTAATCTCCTCTCCATCAATAATTATAGCACCGTCATGGACAGGATTGTTGGGCCAGAAAATGCTTACTATCATTTCTTGAGAAACTTTCCCGTGCCATGGTATGCCGCCATGAACCAATTCCGAAATATCTTCTCTGCCTGGAATTACAATCAATGCTCCAATGCGCTTTTTCCCCATGTACATGGCCGTATCGGCAATAATCTGAGCTGGGGTTATAGCGTGTTTGGAAGGACCTCCCCAGAGAAAACTTCTAAGGTTTTGCACTTGAAGTGCTGAGCGGAGTTCATTTCGGAAAACCACAATGATGATAATGGCTGCAAGTGCGATCACCGCTTGAAGGATCCAGCTAGTTATGACAAGCCCGAGGCTTGTTGCGATCTTCTGGCACACCCACAAAATTCCAATGCCTATGACGACTCTAAAAGCATTGGTATGGCGAAAAAGCACATAAATCCTGAAAAGGATGTAGCTGTTGAGAAGTATGTCCAGTACATCTTGCCATCTTACGGTTTTTAGAAAATCAAGGATTGTTTTCATAACTTGTCAATCTGTTATACTAAATCTCAAGATTCCATATATGCGTCCCGTTTCATCCACTATCTCAACTTGCCATGGGCCCTTGTCGGCTTCTCGAAGTTGTATCGAACTGTAGGTTGCCCAGCGCGGAGGTTGAAGCTTTAACCTTATCTGAGTCGTTAATTCACCACGGTGATACCAACGATGATAGATAACTCTAGGAGAATAAACGTTTTCAAAAAGAGTATAACAAAAGACCTGCTTTTTTTCTACCGAAAGCACCACTGTTGATCGCTCGCAATTTCCGTTCCTTACCGATTCGCATACAAGGGCTGTCTTCAAAAGAGGTGTTATATTATCTTCTACTACTGGCGTTGATTCCTGCGATTGCAGTGATGTCGTTTCATCGTCCGCGTGCGCAATATTTAGGTTGAGAATTGTCCATAAAAAGGAGCTTGATACCATTAAAATTAACCAGAATATTGAAACTCTTAGTGACATTTCTTTTGCTCCTAAGAAATTAAATTGTTGCTTTCTTTTCCGCCACATTTAACTCGGGGCCAGATTATAGATCCTTAGCGGAATATTTGAAATATCATTTTGACAAGTTTTGGGGTTTGGATTATCCTTCAAGTCGAAACTTTGCACGAAGCAAAGCCAGAAAGCCACGAAGGCGAAACCAAGAATTTGGGGGGTATTTGCATTCGTGGCGTTTTCTTTTTTTCAGTCCAAAATTCAGGTAGTTCCTTGCGATTATCCCAAATTGGAAGATTCGCCATCGGATTTTTTCAAAAAAAGCGTTACCCAAAAACGATGGTTTCTACTGATTCTTACCCTATTATGCCTTTTGCTTGTAATTGTGTCGCTTATTGTAGGGGCATACCATCTTTCGATAGATGACATATTGAAAGCTCTTCTAGGTGTAGGTGCCGGAAAACATGCGATTCTTATCTGGAACATTCGTTTGCCTAGAACAATAGCTGCACTTGTAGTTGGTGCAGGACTTGCCCTCTCGGGGCTTGCTCTTCAATCTCTATTAAGAAATCCTCTTGCTTCGCCTTCAACTCTAGGAATCAGCCAGGGTGCGGCTTTTGGAGCGGCTTTATCGGTTGTGCTTTTCAAGTTAAAATATCTTTCCATAGCCATCTTTGCTTTTGGTGGCTCTCTTTTTGCTGGGATGACCATTCTCTTTTTGGGGCGCATAAAGAAACTTACTCCCGAATCTATAGTATTAGCTGGGGTCGCCCTATCTTCCCTTTTTTCTGCATCGACGGTTCTTATCCAATATCTCGCAACGGAAACCGAGCTAGCCATGATAGTTTTTTGGACCTTCGGGGATGTTGCAAGGTCAAGCTGGAGAGAAATTGCCGCAACTGTTGCTGTAGTCATTCTAGCTTTGGTCTTTCTGTATTTGAAAGCCTGGGATTTTATGGCTGTGGAATCTGGGGAAGAATCAGCAAAAGGGCTTGGGGTCTCTGTTGAAAAGCTTCGATGGCAAGGAATGGCAATGGTAGCAGTAGTGGCTTCAGTAGCAACAGCTTTTCACGGCGTAATTGCCTTTGTGGGATTGATAGCTCCTCACGCAGCAAGACGGCTTTTCGGAATGAATTATTCTTTGCTAATCCCAGCTACAGCACTGTTGGGAGCTTTACTTCTTCTTGGAGCAGATACGGCTGGGCGAATTTTAATTGGATCCGGTGGTCTTCCCGTTGGAGTTATTACATCATTTATGGGAGCTCCTCTCTTTTTGTATCTTTTGATGAGAGGCTATAAATGAATCTTGTATTGCTAGCTCTAACGTAACTGCATAGGGGTTAAAATATGATCATCAAGGTAGAAGATGTTCACTTCGGTTATCCTTCCAGAAAAAGCGTTTTGGAGGGGGTGACCTTTGATGTTCGGCGCGGAGAATGTATTGCTCTTCTTGGAGTAAACGGGGCAGGGAAATCAACCCTTCTTAAGTGTATGAACTCTATTCTATCTCCTCATAAAGGGGTGGTTCTTGTTGGATGTGAAGATATTGCTAAGTGGAGTCGCAATCAGATTGCTCGCCGCATTGGCTACGTGCCTCAACGGTCTCACGACTCTGAATTAACCGTTTTCGAAATGATTGCCCTTGGAAGAAAGCCTTATATAACCTGGTCGCTTAGCAAACATGACTATAAGATTGTTGATGATGTTATAACGGCTCTCGGTTTAAAAAGTCTCGCCATGAAAAGGGTTAGCGAATTAAGCGGTGGGGAGATGCAAAAAGTGCTGATTGCTCGGGCTCTTGCTCAGACCCCAGATGTTTTGCTCCTGGACGAACCCACAAGTCACCTTGATATAAAGAACCAGCTTGAGGTTATGAAAATCATATGGAACATAACAAAGAATAGAAGGCCTTTAGTAGCAACTATCGTTTGCCTCCATGATGTGAATCTTGCTCTAAGGTTTGCTGATAGGCTGATTTTTCTCAAGAACGGCATTATCTGGGCGGCAACAACACCGGATGAACTCGATCCAAGAACTTTTAAGGATGTTTATGGGGTTAGAGTGCAAATGGTTCGGGCAGGAAAACACACTGTGGTGATTCCGGTGGACGATTTAGTGGAGGAGTGCGATGATGAAGAGAGTAATTATCTGGTGCCTGATGTGTCTTACTATGGGCATAGGGTATCTGAAAGATGCTCATAGTGAGTCCGTAAGTAGCGGAAAAATAACTATTACCGACGGAGCAGGAAGAATAGTTGAAATCTCTGGAGAAGCGAAGCGGATTGTGTGTCTTGGGCCCGGTGCTTTGAGGCTGATCAGCTATCTGGATGCGGTGGACCGAGTAGTTGGAGTGGAAGATATGGAAAAGCGGGCCGCTGGCGGTCGCCCATATTGGTTGGCTCATCCTGAATTAGCCAGTCTTCCATCCATAGGCCCGGGTGGTCCTGAAAGCATTAATAAAAAGCCCAACTTGGAAGCGTTACTTAGAGTTTCACCGGACGTCATTTTTATAACCTACATGGAAAAATCACTTGCAGAGGATGTTCAGAAAGCCATCAATATTCCTGTGGTAGTGCTTTCGTATGGTCGTTTTGCTACCTTTGACGAGACTCTCTATGAATCCCTTAGAACCGCTGCAAAGGTTCTCGGGAAAGAAAACCGGGCTGAGGCATTGATTAACTTTATCGAAGGTATCCGACATGACCTGAATAATCGCACAGAAGATATTCCAAAGGAGAAAAAGCCTCGAGTTTACGTTGGGGGGATTGGCTATCGCGGCGCCCATGGCATCGAAAGCACTGAACAACACTATCTTCCACTTGATTGGACCAACTCAATAAATCTTGCTAATGAAATCAGTGCCAAGATAGGATCCCACGTGTTTAGTGATAAGGAAGTGATACTTAAGCTAAATCCTGACGTGATCTTTATCGACGGAGGAGGACTTGAATTGATCCGACAGGATTATCTTAAAAAGTCGGATTTTTATAAAAACCTTAAGTCCTTCCAAGATGGTTCGGTGTATTTACTTTTCCCCTTTAATTACTATGCTACTAATGTGGAAACGGTAATAGTGGATTCTTACGTTGTTGGTAAAGTGCTTTATCCAGATAGGTTCCAGGATGTTGAAATAGATGCTAAGGCTCGAGAAATTTATAAATTTTTCCTTGGAAAAGATGTTTACGACTCAATGAAGAATCTTTATGGAAAACCAGGAGAAAAGGTAACTTTTTAGAGGAACTTAAAAGACGAGAGAAAATGGAGGATAGCTTCATGGATCGCGATGAGATTAAAAAATATGAAGGTTTTGAAGACTGTGTAGATTTTCATGGCCATGTTTGTCCTGGATTATCCCTGGGTTATAAGGCAGCAAGAATCGGTATGGAAAAACTAAACGAAATGCGAGCAGAAGACGAGGAATTAGTTGCCATAGTGGAAAATGATTCTTGTTTTGTAGATGCAGTTCAGGTCCTTACAGGGTGCACCTTTGGTAAGGGGAATCTTATTTACAAAGATTACGGCAAGATGGCAGTCACTTTTGCTAGTCGGAAAACAGGCAAAGGCGTAAGGGTCAGCCTTAGGGAAAGAGCTTTTAGACCACAGGATAGAAGGGAGCACTTTGAATTGTTACAGAAGGTGTTGAATGATACGGCTACCGACGAAGAAAGAAATCGTTTCTGGGAACTCCACATAGAGCGGAGCAGAAAAGTGTTGGAATCTGATCCGGAAGAGTTCTTTAAGATTGAGGAAATCAAGATTGATCTTCCACCCAAAGCCAGGATTGTTCCTTCGGAGATGTGTGACGAATGTGGTGAAGCAACCATGCAAACGAAAATGGTAGAACGTGACGGTAAAAAGCTTTGTCGGGCTTGCGCTGAAAGGAGGGATTAATATGATCCTGGAGCCGCATGATTTCAAACGGTTGCTTCCTCTTCCTCTCACTTTAATCACGACGGTTGATGGGGAAGGCAGAGCAAATGCAGCCCCTTATGGGTGTGTTATGCCCATCTTGAGGCCATTGGATATTATAGCCATTGCATCAGCTCTTCCCCGAGATACTCTAAAAAACATAAGGGAAACTCAAGAGTTTGTAGTAAACGTTGTGGTTCCGGCGTCATTCAGGAAGGCAATGCTTTGCTCTAAGTCCTATCCTCCTGGTGTTAATGAACTTGAAGAAGTTGGGCTGGAATCCGTGCCCGCTCGAAAAGTAAAACCTCCTCGAGTGAAAGACTCTTTGGGATGGATTGAAGCTAAACTTGAAGAAGAAATTCTGAGGGACAAATACTCTCTAATTATTGGGAAAGTGGTCTGTGCCGAAATAAACGAAGCTTACTATTCTGAAGGTAAGCTTAAAGAATCTCCAATTGTTATCCTGTTCCCATTTTTTAAGAAGGTAGGAGAAAAAGTGGGTTCTCGTGAGGAATTTGAAAACATCATGAGCCACTAAAGAGAAGTTTTTAAGCGCAGAACTGGGCAACAAGTTAGGTTCTGTCTTTTACTAAAACCTATATAGATTGGCTTTTCTGGATTTAGGCTGGTTTTTTACAGAGTTTATTTAGTTATATAAAATAGCCACAACTTATTCCTGCTTAAATGTTACATATCCCAATAATGGTCTTCTACAGAAATGCATCCTTTTCATTAGGGCTTTTGGAATACTGGCACACCTATGCAGACTTTTAGACCTGCCATATGTTGAAAAGCAGAAACAACAGAAGTATTTTTTCAAATGTTGCCAATTATTTGGATATTATCTTGTTAGTAGTTGGGATGATGTTTCTAATAGCCTTTGCAAGGTTCGTAAGAATTCTTTTGGATATGAGTTTTCCAACGGTTGTAGGATCAGGTTCTGTCTTCGGAATAAAACCCCTCTAGCGTTAACTTGTAGCTATTGGAGTATTAAAAATTTTTGTGCTGCTTGTTATAAGTTTTGTCATGGTTTTATGTCCAATGCTTCCCCGAGATTTTTTTCTTCATCTCATGATATTTCTTTGCTCTCCCCCCTGTTAAGGTAATATGTAAAATGATATTCAATTGGAAGGACATCCTTAACTTGCCCTAGCGGCTGTTGTGGTTTAGACTTTCCTGTAACCTTTATTTTATGTTGTCACTGTTAACACTTTACGGAAGTATAATATAAGAAAATAAGGAGGTAAAAGCTTTATGAGAGAGTCTCTGGTAATAATCCTGGCAGCTTTAGTTTTTGATGCTACTATTTTCACTACTCATTGTTTTGCTCTCAAGGGAAAACAGGAGAAGGCAGATTTATCTTTTGAAATAAGAGATTCCATTGATTATTCTGTTAATCCGATCGTAAAAGAGGATATGGTTTTATTCGTAGAAAAGGGCCGGTTAACCTTCTGGCGCTGGAACAAAAAGCCTATTTATTTTTCCGAAAAAGTGTCCTCTCCCGCTATGGCAGTAGAAGGCGATAAGGTGGCGGTTTCTTGGGTTGAAAAGCGAGATGGTAAAGCCAAAATAGGGTTAATCCTTTCTCAAGATAGGGGAGAAAACTGGGCAAAAGTGAATGAATCCGCGCCTTTTGACTCTGTTCAATTGGTAAAGATAGCTTGGTTCAAGGGTAAAGTGCATATTCTGGCTGAAGATATATCGAAGAAATCTATCGCCGTAGGTGTTCTAGAAAACGGAAGTGATGTTAGATGGTACCCCCTTGATCTTACGGATACGGGAAGCATAGCCAGTCCATCTTTAGCAGTCACAGTAAAAGGTGTCTTTATCTTTTTAGGAGAAAAGGAAAAGAATCGTTCTGCTATTGCGTGCTATCTTTTTGATCCAGGCCGGGACGGGGTTTATGAAAAATTTTTGGTAAAGGAAGGAGTAGATGTCGTATCTTTTGTAGAAACTGACAACCAAAGGGAATTACCGGAAGCGTTAGTCAAATACTCTCGAAATCAGGAGATCGTATTATCACTATTTTATCTTGACAAAGAGGGGTTTAGAGAAGTTCCCCTCGTTACCAACGAAGATGTGGCCTTTGCTCATAAGGTTTATCCCAAGGACGACTCAGTCCTTGTGGTATATAGCTCTGAAATACCCGGGAAGACAAAGCAAAGAGTTTTTGTTTACAAGGCTAATTTGCCAGAAAAAATGGGAACAACAGCAAGGCTTGACAATGGTTTTGATAATACTTTTGCTTGGCTTCCTGTAGCAGTTCATGATGGGAGAAATAGAGTTTTCGTGGTTTGGGAGGACAGTCGTTTGATAAGGCGAGGTGTTTTTGCAACATTCTCACCAGACAACGGAAAAACTTGGCAAAGACGCAATATACTTTTATCATTCAGAAAAAACTATAGCTTCAGGCCGACTCTATCCTTTTACAAAGATGCTTTTTATGTGAGTTGGCTTCAATTTTCCAACGATACTTTTTCGGACGGACAGCTTGTTTTCGCTAAAATCCTTTCGCCTGAAAAACTATTCACTAAAAAAAACAATATCTTAGATCCGGAGAAAACCGAAAGGCTTCTCGTAAAAAGAGTGAACGATTACTGGAAATACATGATTTCCAGGGATTTTCGTAAAACCTACAGTTTTTACGATCCCTTTTTTAGAGCGAGAATCAAATATGAGAACTACGCAGCAAAGCTTGGAAGCATAATATACCATAAAGCTCAGGTGGAAGGAGTGGAAATAAAAGGACCGGAAGCCACCGTCCACATAAAGGTCCTCTATGAAGTCAAGGATTTAATAGTTGGCAACCAAAAATTTTCGTCGGAAAAAGAGGAGCGACTTCTTCACGATTTATGGATCTTTGTGGACAATGAATGGCACAAGAAATACATAAATCCGTTAATGGAAGGGAGTTCCATCAGATACTAAAACGAAAAGGAGAAAGACGAGGAACAGCTCGAATAATTACTTGCATGGTAAAAATTTTTTAGAGCATTGTAAATTTATCGTTGACTTTTTTATATTGTACAGTTTGCATAAGATATATTGTAGTTGTTAATGTCACACAAAGACAATTTAATAAGGAGTTAAGCCATGAAAAAAGCAACTTTTCCAAAGATTTTGGTAGTTACTTTTTTTTGTATTTTTTTGTTAAGTGCCGGTGGTGTTTACGCTGATACCATCTTCTTCCCTTACATTGCTTCAGATGGTGCCAATGTGACAACCATTGTCTCAATCGTTAACAAAGCTTCCGCAAGTGGCCAGCATTTAACCTTTATCTATCGTTATAAAACGCCAAGCACCCCTATTGGGGAAAGCTGTAGCACCTCTTCTCTTACTAGACCTACGGTTCCAAACGATCTCATTACATTTGATGTGGCTGGGATATTTTCCGGCGGTAACGCTATGTACAGTGACACAAATTCTTATGGTGGATCATTTAAGGCCCCGGTAGCCCCATTGAGAGGTTATCTGCTCGTAACACATTCGAATGCATCTGGATCTCGTGTAGATGTTGGATTGAGTACTTTGGAATATGGTGACACAACTCTTTATGGGGAGGCAGTTCTTTTGGACATTACTTCTGGAGCTGCTTGGGGATATCGGGCACAGAATAGAAGCGACTTACAAACTTATGATTTTACAGATCTGAGTGAACTACACCTAAGCACCGAGCGTTTCAGCTCTTCCCAATATTACTCTGGTGAAGGCGCGACACTTCCCTTTTTCCCTCTGAACATATGGACTACAAAACTTTTTGTAACCCCTGTAGGGATAAACATGAATGATACGGATTACGTAGCAACTCTTAAACTTGTAACATCAAAGGACAGCGCCGCATCTCGAATAGCTAGTACTGCCTCTTGCGGAGGTGATCAATGTTCCGAAACAGAGGGTGTTTTTACGAGAGATGGCATAAGCCTTGCTAGAACCGGATCGGGGGCTCAAACGGTAAAATGCATGGGAGCCCTTGAAATAGAAAGCTTCCTTGATGCTACCCAGAGAGCCCAAATAGAAAACTCCGGCGGTTGGGCTATTCTTTATCCTGACTATGTGAGCACATCAAATCGAGCATCTTATGTAAATGTTTTCAAACTTGAGTATGTCCTGAATAATTCGACCTACGGTGGCACCAATAATAACGCTATTCTTCTTAGTGAAGAAGAAGCGTTTTAGAAAAAATTAAGCAAAATAGCCCCGTTTTGAAAACGGGGCTATTTTGATCCATCATTGAAATTCATGAGCAGATTTGTACCATACGCTAAATAATAATGAATTATAAAAATGTTTCCTTAAAACACGTTATTTTAACAACTCTTTTTTGTGAAGATGTTCGAAAATTATGTCTTATCGTGAACATGTATTGGTACATTTCCAAGTGTGAGTAACCACAAAGTTATCCCTTCAATATTGTTTTCGATTGTTTCTTTAGGTCCGTCTTTTTGGTATAAAGGGAAAAAACAAAGGAGGTCCAGTAACATGGAACAAGAATCTATGGATATTATAAAGTTTCAAGAAAGGTTTGCCACTGAAGAGGCTTGTAAAGAGCACCTATTTAGACTCAGGTAGCCAGATGGATATAAGTGTCCCAGATGTGGGAATACTGAGTACTCATATCATAGTACGAGAGAATTATATCAGTGCAAGGGGTGTAAGTCTCAGGTATCAGTTACGGCAGGGACAATATTTCACAAGACAAGGATACCTTTAAGGAAATGGTTCTGGATGATTTTTCTTATGTCTCGATCAAAAAGCGGGATCTCGATGATGTCTATTAAAAGGATGTTAGAGATAAAGAGTTACAAGACGGTATGGGTTATGGGGCATAAAATGAGGAAGGCCATGGAGGAAAGGGATAGTCATTATAAGCTTGGAGGGCTTGTAGAAATGGATGACAGCTACTTTGGTCCATCGAAACCCGGGAAGCGAGGGAGAGGAGCGGTTGGAAAGAGCAAAGTAGTTGTTGCGGTAGAAAACAAAGGGGATAGAGCAGGTTACGTGAAAATGTCTTTAGTTAATAGGGTTAGTGGAGAGTAGATCTTAAAAACCATGTGGAAAAATTTGGATTTGGATACCAGACTGCGATCAGATGGTTGGCGTTCTTATGGGATTATGGGTAAAAAGATCAAAGCCCATGAAAATATTGTAGTAGGGAAAGGGCCTCAAACATCAAAGCTTCTTCCATGGGTCCATACCATGATAGCCAACGTCAAAGGGATACTTAGCCCAAGTTTGTCATTTATTTGTGTAAACTACCGTAATTACTTGATAAGTCATTTTCATTCTACACTACGGATT
>JBBFKT010000018.1 GCA_037482015.1 Thermodesulforhabdaceae bacterium | reverse complement strand
GGGAACTCCATACATAAACTCCAAGAAAAAAGTCCAGTATAGTATACTCTATTGCACCAGGTTTGTACATGAGCCAAGTTTTTTAACCGAAAAGTGCTCACCCACAAATCCCTTTCCCTTCTGGCTATAAAAACCCAAAGCCTTGTACTGCCTATTTACAACCTGAGAAAACCTGATGGCACATACCTCATAAAATTTCTAAAACCTCTGGAGATGCCCAAGGAGGGACCTCTAGAAAAAAGGATTATTGAAACTACCACTCTGTTCAACAATCTCCTTGAAAAAATGATTCTAGAGGATCCTTCCCAGTGGTATTGGATCCATAGAAGATTTAAAGATAGTCTGCCGCTATAGAGGAAATTGCTTGTCCAAGTTTGTCATCTATCGTAAGTTGATGCAACTACTTGATAAGTTATGTTCATGCTACACTATGAATTTCAGTTTATTAGATTTTTCTTACGGTTTTTAGAAGTCGAAGCGAAAGCCCAGGTACATAGCATCTATCTGTTTTTTAGCTTCTCTAATTAGTATAGGCTGTTTCCGTCCTAAAAAGTGACAAACTTGGTTTAAAAGTCAAAAAAGCAATAAAGAATTGTCGAACATCCACAAACTCCTTGACCATTTTAACATGCCCAGTTAAAAGATAGATTGGCTTGGATCCTCCCGACATCCCGGAACACGGTGAAAATCCGTGGCGGACCCGCCGCTGTAACCCTCAAGCGCTCCTAATAAAGGAGCGGCTCTTCGGCAAAAAGCCACTGTCTCGCTAAAGCGGGATGGGAAGGCGCCAAAGAGGAGGGAAGCCAGAAGACCTGTCGGGGAGGAAGTTCGGGCATCCTGATGGCAAAGGGACCCGGATCAATCTCTAGAAGGGATTGGTCCGGGTTTTTTTATTATATCCCTTTAATTCACAGTAGAAAGGAGGTGAACAGGAATGAAGAAAGTGATCAGCTACAGAAGAAAATGCAAACGTATGGAAGGAACCGGTCTGTCCCACTATGTTCTTCTCACGGCCAAGAAGTAAAAACTAGGTATTAGAGGCAACCTGCAGCGGGAAGTCTCTATCCGGTGGGGGCGCGCTAATATGCGCCCCCATTAGGCTTATTAACATGATCCAAAATTTAAAAATTTCTTGAAGGAGGCTTGCAAAACCATGAAATACGCTAATTCCGGGTATGGTCCACAGTTTGCCGTGTTAGATGTGGGACTTGAAGATCGTGTAGCAGTTATAGAACCAGATACGGGATTCTGGGCCCTCGTAGAAAACAAGGATCTAGGAGACGCTCTCTCTGGAGGCATTGTTAAAGATTTTCTTGAAGAAGCTGATCGATTCAGGAAAGAAATGCACTCCTTCAGGTTTGAACTCACACCTTCGGCAGTTTATTTTAACCCTACCGAGCGTTGCAATTTTAACTGTCCATACTGCTACCTTCCCGAAACCATGAGACGATCTGGTGAAACAATGTCTTATGAAACTCTATCCGAGGCTCTTCATCGCCTTCTTGACTATTTTCGATCTAATCTCCACCCATCCGTAAAGCCCCAGCTTATTTTTCACGGCAGCGAACCCATGGTAGCAAAAGACACAGTCTTTAGAGCAATAGAAAAATTCGAAAACGATTTCCACTTCGGAATTCAAACCAACGGCTCTCTTCTGGACGATGAAGCCATAACATTTCTTAGAAACAAAGGCATAAGTATAGGCATATCGCTGGACGCCCATGATCAGGCAATTGCTGATTCACTACGTCATTCCTGGGGAGGAAACGGAGCTTTTAAGCATCTTCTTAAGGTCATGGCCGATCTTGCAGACTACCCGGGTTTTAATGTTATCACCACCGTAACCAAACATAATGTTTCCATTCTGCCTCAGATGGTAGATTTTTACGCAGATCATGGTGTTAGTATGGTCATGTTCAACCCTGTTCGATGCACTCAGAAAGGAGGACGAGATCTAAAACCCGAGGATGATATTTTCGCAACATATTTTTGTAAAGCTCTGGATCGGACGCAGGAAATCAGGAAAGAGCGTGGGTTCAAGATTGTTGTAGTGAATTTCGCCAATGTTCTGGCAGGCATTATTGGACCAACCACAAGACGGCTTATGTGTGACATATCTCCCTGCGGTGGAGGAAGGTGTTTCTTCGCCGTTTCAGCCAGGGGGGATGTTTTTCCCTGCAGCGAGTTTATAGGGCTTGAGAGTTTCAAAGGCGGGAATATTTTTTATCATTCAATTCCCGAAATTCTTTCTTCTGAAGCTTTCCAAATGATTACTACCCGCACAGTAGAACAAATCGATCCTTGCAATAGATGCGCCATAAGACACTTTTGTGGAGCTCCCTGCCCCGCTGAAGTTTACGCTCTCGCGGGATCCCTTCAGTCTCCAGCTCCATACTGCGCCTTCTACGAAGAGCAGGTAAGATACGCTTTTAGAGTGATCGCTAGAGGAGAAGAACAGTATTATCTCTGGGACGGATGGGAGGAGGAAACCGAGGAAGTTTACAGCCACAACCGACAAACTTCTATGGTATAGAAAAAATCTATTTTTGCGCCCGATTATCAAATTCATAGTTGATGTTTTCGCTTTTAGTCTTTACAATACAGCTTAAATTTGAAACGCAAGTAACAAGTGGCTCTCGTTTCTCTGCTGGGGAGGAGGAGTGCGAGAGCCAAGGTTGAGGGATTTTGTGGGATGTTTCTCGAGTAAGGAGAGGAGCCTATGGAGCCGTTATTGCTGTCGAAAAGAGAAAGGCGAAAGCTCGCAAGTCAGTATGCCGAGCTTTGCCTTACCTGCGGAACCTGCGCAGGAGGATGTCCCGTAGCAGGCGTAGATGGACTCGATCCAAGAAAAGTAGTTCGTCTTGCCGTGCTGGGGCTGGATCAGGAGATTATCGATTCCAAATTTCCCTGGGTTTGCACTCTCTGCGGTCGTTGCGAGTATGCATGTCCAATGGGGGTTGATCTGTTAGCGCTTTTGAGATCCGCTCGAGGATTGAGAGCCCGCGACAAAGTGCCGGGCGTTCTTCACAAAGGCGTAGAAATGTGCCTTAATACTGGAAACAATGTGGGAATTCCAAAAGAAGACTTCCTTTTCCTCTTAGAAGATGTTGGAGCAGAGCTTGCCGAAGAACTGCCTGGCTTTGAAGTGCCGGTTGACAAAAAAGGCGCACGAATCCTTGTTACTATTAACTCCAAAGAACCTTTTGCCGAACCCGAAGACATGACTTTCTGGTGGAAAATCTTCTACGCTGCCGGTGAATCCTGGACTGTTCCATCAGAAAACTGGGAAGGTGTAAACTGGGGTCTATTCACCGGCGATGATGCGGCTATGAAGGAAATAGTCAGCCGTATAGTTAAGAATTACAAGGAGCTTGAATGCGAGTATTTGCTCTTGCCTGAATGAGGCCACGCATACTACGCGACCAGGTTGGGTCTCGAAAGATGGTTTAAGGGCGAAGTAAAATACCTGAGCATTCATGACCTTCTAAAGCAATACCTGGAAGAAGGTCGCATTAAGGTTGACAAGTCAATCCACACCGAACTCACCACCTATCACGATCCCTGTAATTACGGCAGAAAGAGTGAAAAAGCCTTCGGTCATGGCTATTACGAAGAACCAAGATGGATTGTTCAGCAATGCTGTGAAAACTTCGTTGACATGAATCCAACCAAAGCAAATAACTTCTGCTGCGGAGCAGGTGGTGGTGCTTGGGCTGGTCCCTATGTAGAAGAACGGGTCTTTTACGGCAGAGTGAAGGCAAAACAGATTAAAGACACAGGAGCAACGCTTGTCGTAGCTCCATGCCACAACTGCCGTGATCAAATCAAAAAGAGCCTCAAAAAAGAATATGACCTTGATATTGAAGTAAAATACCTGTGGGAACTAGTTGCCGATTCTTTAATTATTGAACCAAAGGAAGAAGAAGGCGGCGAAAAATAAAAAATTAAAAGGGCGGCTAAGTTGTTGGTCGCCCCTTTTATTTTTTCAAAAAAACGAACCGGGGAAAATCCCCGGTTTTTTCATTTCGACTAATGGGGATGAGCCTCTTACTTTGTGGGGGCTCATCCCTAAAAGTTAGCTTTACTTAAGTAACGGAACGATGAGCAAGGCGACGATGTTCACAACCTTGATCATCGGGTTGATGGCAGGACCTGCGGTGTCTTTGTAGGGGTCGCCCACGGTGTCGCCGGTTACGGCAGCCTTATGAGCATCAGATCCCTTGCCACCGAAAGCACCATCTTCGATGTATTTTTTGGCATTGTCCCAAGCACCACCACCGCTGGTCATAGCAATAGCCTGGAAAAGACCTGTTACGATGCTTCCAATAAGAACACCACCGAGAGCTTCCTTACCAATAAGGAAGCCAACGAGAAGAGGAGTCGCCACGGGCAGAAGCGCAGGAATCATCATTTCCTTAATGGCGCTCTTGGTAACGATATCAACGCATTTTCCATATTCAGGACGAGCAGTTCCTTCCATAATGCCAGGAATTTCGCGGAACTGACGTCGAACTTCTTCAACAACGCCACCCGCAGCTCTACCAACGGCTTCCATAAGGAGCGATCCAAAGAGGAATGGGAGCAAGCCGCCAATGAAAAGACCAACGAGCACCTTCGGGTTGGAGAGGTCGAAAGCAATGCTTTCGCCGAAAGATCTGGAGTATTCGGCGAAGAGTACGAGAGCTGCCAATCCGGCAGATCCGATTGCGTATCCTTTGGTAACCGCCTTTGTGGTATTTCCTACGGCATCAAGAGGATCAGTTACAGCGCGGACGCTGTCGGGCAGCTCAGCCATTTCGGCAATACCGCCAGCATTATCGGTGATCGGACCATAGGAGTCGATGGCAACCACGATACCCGTCATGGAGAGCATTGATACGGCAGAAAGAGCGATAGCAAAGAGACCGCCACCGGGGCTACCGGAAAAACCACCACCAAGGTAATAGGCACCTATAATAGCGGCACTGATGGCAAGCACTGGAAGACTGGTTGACTTCATGCTAACTGCAAGACCTGCAATAATGTTGGTTGCATGGCCAGTCAAGCTGGACGCTGCAATATGCTGAACCGGCTTGAAGCTCTTGGACGTAAAGTATTCGGTTATCATAACAATAAGACCGGTCAGGATAACACCTATAACCGCGGTCAAGAAGACGCCCATTGGAGTAAAGGCAGGCTGGACGTTGGGGAGCTTAAGGAACCACTGAGAAACAAAATAAAATGCTATTGCTGCCAGGACAGCGGATACAGCAAGACCCTTATAGAGAGCACCCATGATATACTGGCTCTTTCCAAGGCGAACAAAGAAGGTGCCTATAATTGAAGCAAGGATAGATACGCCACCGATAAGGAGCGGAAATTCAACCCAAAGACTCTGGGGTCCATAAACGGTTTTGGCAAGAAGCATTGCCGCAACAACGGTAACAACGTAAGTTTCATAAAGGTCAGCGGCCATACCTGCGCAGTCACCAACATTGTCACCCACGTTATCGGCGATTACTGCGGCATTTCGAGGATCGTCCTCGGGAATACCCGCTTCAACTTTACCGACAAGGTCGGCTCCGACGTCGGCAGCCTTGGTGTAAATACCACCGGCGATTCGAGCGAAGACGCTCATGAGCGAACAACCGAATCCGAGACCAACGAGAGCGTGAAAAGCTTCATCTATGGGGGCCATAGATTTGACTATAACATAGTAGCCGGCGATGCTCAAAAGACCAAGACCCACTACCATAAGTCCCGTAACTGAACCGCCTCTGAAGGCTACTTTGAGAGCCGAATCAAGACCGGCTTTTGCTGCTTCTGCTGTTCTCACGTTAGCTCTAACCGTAACCATCATTCCAATGTAGCCGGCAAGAGCGGAGCCGAAAGCACCGAGTACGAATCCGAGAGCCACGAATTTTCCTAGATAGACTAGCGCTGCTGCGAGCACAACGCCAACCATTGCAACCGTCTTATACTCACGGTTCAGAAAGGCCTTGGCTCCTTCATGAATAGCATCTGAAATCATCTGCATTTTTTCAGATCCGGCGGGAAGCTTAACAACCCACGCGGCTGTAAAAAGCGCATAGACGACACTAAGCAAACCACATCCCAAAGCAAACATCAAAATCTGGCTTAACTCCATCGACCCATCCTCCTTTCATACAACCATTGATTCTTCAGTGCCCTATTGAGCACATACCCTTAAAAAATGCCCTAAAAATACTGCTAATTTACATTGCTCTTCCCCTCTCACCTCCTCATATGTGTGAAAAATTGACTTTACACCATCTCTTACCCTCTACCTTTTTGATACCGCTTCTACGCTTACCGCGTAAAAAGACAACAATCTTCCTTCTTTTCGATACTTTTTTCACATGATTCATAACTAAATTAGCGCCTTAACGTTGTCAAGAAGAAAAGCTTACTCTGGTATAAAGTTGTCCTATGCGTTCCCTAAGAGAATTAACGAGAACAAGTTCCTTTTCTATAGCGTAAACTCGTTCCCTTGATTCAGCTTCGCTCCTTTCCTTGACTTCCATACCCTTACTGATTGCATCGGAAAGAGATTTTAAGGTGCGGTTTACTCCTTCTAATATACCACGGCGAAACTGATCTGTTGCTTTTTCTGTTGTTTTAACGAGAGCAAATCGAGCTCTTCCACTATACATATCAGACATAATTGAAAGCTGATTGAGCCATCTTTTCAAAATGCGATCTCTCGCTTTCCTAATCAAAAATTCCTTCAAACGAGAAAACCGGCTCATCCATCTGGGAACTTTTTCTGTAAGCATAGTATCGAGAAGTTCCAGAGCCACCGGATCCTGCTTGATCCGAAATACACTTCCTGCTTTATCCATAAATTTCATTGAAAAGCTTCCTGAAAAAGCCGGCAGATCAAAAAGCTCAGATGAAAATTTCATCAATTCCGCCGTTTCTACCTCAACATCTCTTCTCAAAGGATCAAAAATTTCCTGGAGGTGTTTATCAAGTATTTCTCTTTCCTTTTCACACCACGCCATGTAACCATCATAGAGCCCATCCGTAATACAACGTCTCAACGCTTCATTAAGTTCTTCAAGAGATCGATTCTGGTAATCTTCAAATATCTTAAGAACCTCGGCTTTTATTTCTCCCTCTATAGACTGTCTGAAAGACCTTAGATCCGCATCAAGCTGACTTAAAATTGTTTTATTTACGGAATTATCAATGATAGAAGCAAGGTGGGTCATTCGTATAGAAAGTTCAGAACGTTTCTTATCAAAGAGTTCAAGCTTTGCTCTAAGCTCCTCAATGGGACTCAACAAAGCCTTCCGCTCAAGCTCAAGTGAAAGAGACGCTTCCGAAAGATACCACAACATTCTATGAGCAGCAGAACACACGAGCACTCTACCCTTTTCTTCCATAAGAAAAGCTTCCAAAGCCGACGAAAAAGTTTGAAGCCCGCTATCTTCAAGGAGTTGTGAAAGTCCTTTATTCTTGCCTTCTAAAGCCCACTTTGCAGACACCGGGAAAAGCCTTACATCTTTCCCCATTGTTTCTTCAAGCACACTTCTGGTAAAAGATACCGCTCTATCAAGCTCTTCTCTAGGGGCTACATCGATCTTGTTCAGGACAAAAAAGATCTTGTGAGCGAAATTCCTAACGTCTTTCAAAAAATCCAGTTCTGCTTCACTTGCAGGCTGATCAATCGAAAGAACAAAAATGGCTGCATCAGATTTCGGAAGATATTTATATGCAATATCCGTGTTATGCTTATAGACTGAACCGACACCAGGAGTATCAACCAGTTTCACACCGCCTCGGAGATATTCTGAAGGGAAACTTACCTGCACTTCCTGAACGTTTTTTTCATTCCTGGGATTGCCAATTTCCGTAACGTATTCACCAATTTCTTCCACAGCTATTTCTCTGGTTATTCCGTCTGCAAAAAAAACCGTCGCCGAAACTTTTTCTCCATAGGTAATTACCGTAACAATGGACGTAAGGGGCACCACACCTGTGGGAAGAAGTTCTTCACCAAGCAAGGCATTGATAAGATAGGTCTTGCCTCTTTTGAACTGGCCCACCACAACAAGTTCAAAAACTTCCTGATCCAGTTTATTGCGGATTTCTTCAAGCGTAAACCGCTGAGACGCACCGATCTGCTTAAACTGCTCAATAGCAACAATAATTTCTTGCTTGTATCTGCTGAAATCCTGAAAGGACTCAGTTATGCCCTGGCTATCTACCATATCTCCCACATATCCTTTCTATCTACGACTAAATCTTTAAACGAAAAAACCATCCCGAACATTTTTCAACTACATCACAATGTTCGGGATGGTCTATAGGAAATTGCCAAAATTATTCGTAAACTTTTTCTTCTTCAGCGTGAGCTTCGGGAGCGTCCTGTTCGCAATCTCTGGTTAGCCCAAGTTGCTTGATTTTCCAATACTCTTTATACCACTCATGGGCAGTAACCACCGACATTATCTCGTTTGTTCCGGTCCATATAGACGCAAGCCTGATATCGCGGTAGATACGCTCAATTGGAAAGATGTTAGTATAGCCAATTCCTCCCATTACCTGCATAGCGTTGTGAACAACTTTCTGGCATGATTCTGTGACAAATTTCTTCGTCTCCGATATAAGCCGCCTTACGTAGTTTTCAGGCGCTTTTTGATCAACAGCTCGAGCGGTTGAGTAAACCATTGTTCTAGATGCATCAAGGAGCATAACAGCTTCGGCAATCTGAAAACTCACGCCTTGAAACTCATAAATTGGTTTTCCAAAGGCTTTCCTACGAGTAGAATAACCCGTGGCAATTTCCAGAGCCGGCCTGGCGGCTCCGATTGTCATCGCTGCCGTGCCAAGTCTTTCAGGGATCATCATTGTCTTAAAAACTTCGTAACCACCATTAACCTTGCCCAGCACGTTTTCTTTCGGGACTTTCACATCTCGAAACACCAGTCTGCTTGTGCCGCCCCCCCGGCATCCCATAAGCCCATACAAATATTTCGTTTCGACACCGGGTCCTCTATCGACGATAAAGCATGTAATCCCATGATGGGGATCAACATCCGGGTTTGTGCGAGCATAAACAAGGAAATAATCTGCCCCTTCACCTCCCACGATAAATCGTTTCTGACCATTTAGAAGGAAATAATCGCCTTTATCTACGGCGTAAGTTGTGGTGCCAAAGAAGTCAGATCCACCGCGGGGTTCGGTAAGGCATTCAGCAGCGAAGAGTTCCCCTCGAAGAAGCGGCTTAACGTAGCGTTCCTTCTGTTCATCTGTGCCATGAATTACTATTGCATCACACACGAGTTCAGCACCAACCCCAAAGACACAGGCAAATATGTATCCCAGAGTGCCAACCTCTTCCATAGCCACACAGGTGCTAACCCAGTCCATTTCACGTCCGCCCCACTTTTTTGGATAGCGACAGCCTAAAAGATTTCTCCGAGCAGCTTCTTGCAGAAACTCCTTTGGAAACTTGATCTTATCAGCGTCCATATCAATGATCATCTGACGGGGAACGGATTTGACAAAGTCTCGTACCTCGTCCCGCCAAGCCTTTTGAGCATCCGTAAGAAGATGGTCCATCATGTTTTTCCCTCCTGGTTATCGATAGATTTTCCTGAGTTGTTCTTTGTTAAGCTTACCTGCGCTGGTAACAGGGATTTCTTCAACTATTAAGAATCTATCGGGAATCCAGAATTTGGCTATTCGACCTTCCGAAACCTTGTTTTCAATAAAACTCCTAAGCTCAGAATCAGATACAGGTTCCTTAGGCTTAACAACAGCCAAAGGACGTTCTCCCCAGCGATCATCAGGAACAGGTATAACCGCCACCATAGCAACTTTGGGATGCTCTGAAATAACCGCTTCGAGCACAGAAGACATAATCCATTCGCCGCCACTTTTTATCGCATCTTTCTGACGATCTGCTACGGTAAGCCAACCATCAGGGCTTAGACTTCCAAGATCGCCAGTCTTAAACCAGCCTGGGTGTTCCGGTGGATAAGCCTCTGCAGAACGCTCGGGATCGTTGTAATAACCCTCAGGAAGCCAGGGGCTTGAAACCCAGATTTCACCAATGGTTTTACCGTCATTAGGAAGTGGAGAACCTTTCTCGTCCCGTATGGAAATATCCACCATAGGAAGAGGCCTCATGCGAGTCCGAAGCATTTCCCATTCTTCGGAATAACTAGAAGGTAGAGTTTTTCCTTCTGGAACAACAGAAATAGAAGCACCCAACTGATCTGATCCACCATATATAAGGCTGTAGCGAACTCCACGTGAGACAGCCTGGCGAGCAAGACCCGTTGGAAGTGCACTACCACCAGTAAGAATCTTCACTTTTCCAAAATTTTCAACATCAAGCAACATATGAAGCTGTGTAGGCACCATGTTAAGCCAGGTAACTCCTTCACGATGAATGATTTCAGCTTGCTCAGACGGAATAGCTCTTCCCGGCAAAACCATCTTCGCCCCCAGGTAAGGACCGAAAAAAGCCGTTCCCCAGCCGTGGATGTGGAAAAACGGGATAAGCGGCATTATCACATCGGAACTTCCAATATGCGCGCCAGTTTCATGAATTGTCAGGTGATGGCAGAGTTGAAGAGAGCCCAGCAAGATATCGCGATGGCGATAGCGAATACCCTTTGGTCTTCCCGTCGTCCCAGTGGTGTAAAAAATGGAGTAAGTATCAGTTTCGCTAACTTTCTCTGGGGTCTCCAAAAAGTCACCACTTCGAACAAGTTCTTCGTAGGAAAAAGAATTAGACGCACCGGGAAGCTTAAGGTTTTCGTCGTCGCTCATAATTATCCAATTTGGGAAACGCTCCGCCACCGGTTTAACTGCCTGAATAAAAAGATCTGATACGCATATCCATTCATCGCCAGCGTGCACCATGGTATAGACAAGATCTTCACCAGGAAGGCGAAAATTCAAAGTGTGGATAATAGCCCCCACCATAGAAAGAGCGTAGTGCAGTTCAAGATAGCGATGAGTATTTGCGTCCAACACTCCAACTACTGTGCCTTTCTTTATACCTATACGTTTAAGGCTTGATGCAAGGCGGCAGACTCGTTCATAAAAACTTCTATAGGTAAGCCGCACTGATCCTGAAACAATTTCTTGATTTCCGAAAAGCGATGTTGTTCTTCCTAACAATTCATGAACTACTAGAGCTTTCATAATAGCCTCCTTTCATGTCTATGTTAGTGCCTTGTATGAACATTGCCGTTATCAAATCAGCGAGGCGATATACGTGGGAACGAACCTCTTCGGGGGTTCTGCCGGGATAGTTTCGAAAAGTGATAAGGATTCCATTGAGTGCTGCAAAGAAGGCATGAGCGATAATTCTTTTCAAAGGTGTCGAACATGAAGACTCAAACAGTTTCTGGAAGACGTCCAGTAAACGTTTTTCCATGGAATTGAGCCGGTCAAGGGCTTCTCCTTCGAGGTTTCCCTCGAGCATGAAATGGCTCATCATTTTGAAATAATGGTCCTTTTCCAGCAGGAAGTTTACATAAAGGCGAGCGATGGATTTCGGATCGCTTTTTTCTTCGATCGCTTTTTCGGTAAGTTCTATTAGTTCTTTAGCACCTCGCATGAAGGCTTCCACGAAAAGCGATTGCTTATCCGGAAAGTAGCGATAAAGAGCACCTACAGAAACACCTAGTTCTTTGGCTATATCCCTCATTCCAACATCTTTAAAGGACTTCGAACCAAAGACTCTCTCGGCAGCATCTAGTATGAGCTCTTTGCGCTTTTCTCGCTCTTCCTCCCGCAGTTCCATGAAAGCATGTTTCATAGATTTCCTCCTGTTGAAATTAGTAATTTCCTGGAGCGCGGAATTGGAAGCCAGGAATTAGGGATTAGGGATTAGGAACTAGGAATTGGGAATTAACCTTCTGTTGAACTAGTAACTTCTTGAAGCGCATTATTTTGGAAAGCCCAGCACAATCTGGCACAGAAATCATCCCATCTTCCACACTCATGACGACTTGTCAGCACATTCTTTTGAACCAGTTCATCGCATTCTTTTCCAAACTCATTGCCAAGACCATCTCCCAATAGATCACGACAAAACAAAACAGGAGAATATCCGCCCTCTCTCACTCTCTGCAAATCCCTGTAGATTTGGGTAAGGAGTACATTTCTTGGTCCTTCCCAGAGTTCGTTTACTATGGAGTCACGAAATAGACGTGGAAGGTCTGAAAAATCTTCTATTACACCGTGACCACCAAATATAGAAATGGCTTTTCTGAGAACATCGGGGGCATCTTGAGCAGCGGTAATTTTTTGGAGCATAACAAGTTCACGGACTACAAATCTTCTTCGCCACAAATCAAGCGGTTCATCAGTGGGCTTTAGTCCTCCTTGAAATCCTCCAGGAAGATCGAAAAAGAGCGAATAAAGCTTCAGGGCCCCTGCAAGGCTTCTTCTTGCAATGTTTTCTATTTCATCGAGAGTTCTTGCCACCAGAGGGAAATTTTCCAGCCGTGTTCCAAAAGCTTCACGAAACGAGGCATAGAGGCGCGCCTCACGAACTCCCCTTATCATAAAAGCGGCACTGGAAAGGCCAACGGTCATGCGAGAATAGGCGAGCACAATACCAACAACATTTGCAAGTCCTTTATCAAGAGGACCCACAGGGTATGCAATACTTCCATTAAAAGTGATCTCGGCTGTAGGAAGTTCCACCGTTCCCATCTTCCACTTGAGTCTGTTTATAGTAAAATTGTTTCGCTTTTTTCTAGCCTTCCCGTCAGGAACTTCCCAGGAAGGAACAACGAAGGCAGCTACATGGGGAGAACCTTCTGGTTTTGCTGTGACTACGGCATAATCAGCGTGGGTAGCGGAACAGAAGAATTTATCGCCGTAAATCTTCCAATGATCACCTTCTTTAATCGCCATGACGCGGTTTGATGGAACATCAGAACCGCCCTGAATTTCGGAAAGGTATTGTGCTCCTATGCCAAAATCTCCATCTAGACCTTCACGGCAGTGAACAAGGATTCGTTTAAGTTCAGGGGTGTCAGCATAGCGTTCCAGAAGAGCGATAAGTCCCTCGGTGCAGACAAGAGGGCAGGCGATACAAGCTTCACCAAGCTGGTAAACGAGGAAAAGCTTGGCAAGCCTAACCCAGGGATGAGTTTTGGTGGAAAAGAGAGCTTCAGAAAAGATCTCTTTTTCGAGAAGCTCGGTTTCCATGGGTCTAATTATTTCGTCTATTCTGTGCCCGTGGGCATCGTAATGGATTATGCAGGGGCGTCTATCCCAGGATGCCATACGCTCAACGAACTTCCGCCATCTAAATGAAACCTTAAGGGATATTTCGCTTGCGGCTTTATCAACTTGCTCTCTTATCGAAGGCGGAGGAAAATGCCGGAAAGCCTTTTGAGTGAAGGCGTCTGAGCGGTAGAAATCGAGACTTTCTCGCACGTTTAAAAACTCATCGAAACTATAAGGATTTAAAATGCGATCATCATCCATACATACTCCTCTCTTTCGAAAACAACATTGCCTAAAGTGAACATTGTTCATTATAATGTGAACCACAAAGACCGAGCAAGCAAAATGAGAAATGAAAATGTTAAAAAGCCAGCTTTTAGGACTATGCCCCTAAAATGGTAGCATTCGCGTTATACTGGGTGTTTGTTAGGGTGCAAGGGCTTCAACTATTCACGAGCTGGTAATTTAAGTGCGGAAAATTTTACTTGCGGGACATTTCCAGTAGAGTAGAGGCGCAACACATTTCACGCCTCTACCCAAAAAAGAATGCGCGTAAAACTACAGCGAAACTATTGTTTTGAAGATCCCTTATTCAGCTCATCTAAGGCTTGTTTTGCAAGATTTGCTTCGCTGGTGTTGGCATATTTCTTTATAACTTTTTCATAGAGTATTTTTGCCGCCGTTGAATCTCCCAATTTTTCCCAGGCTTTCCCCTGCTTATACATAGCCATGGGAACCTTGTTGCCCTTGGGATAGACATCTATAACTTTTTGGTAATGCTCGATAGCTTTTAGAAGATTGCCGCGAGTAAACTGGATTTCCCCCAGCCAGAAAGTTGCGTCATCGGCTAAAGGAGAATCGGGATATTTCTTGAGAAACTCTTGAAAGCCCTTTTCTGAGGCATTGTAATCCTTGCGATTGTATGCTGCCAGAGATTCCTCATACATAGCTTTCTCTGAAGAAGGCTTTTGTTGAGGAGATTCCTCTGAGGGTTTTTTTTGTGGAGTTTCTTGAGGTTTTTCAGAAACGGCAGCTTGTTTTGTTGTTCCAGCAGGTTGTTCTGTGGGCTTTTCTGGTGGTTTAGGTGAAGGTTCAGCTTTTTGTTCTTTTTGTTGTTCAGCAGGAGCAGTTAAAGGAGGAGTAGAAGGCTTTTCCTGCTGTTTTTTCGCCGCATCCTGAATCTGAGCGAGTTGATTAGAAACTGCCGAGAGCTTCTGTTCGTGTTCTTCAACTTTACCCTGCACCTGCCCCACCTTGGTTCTAAGAGCATCAATGGATGCACCCATGTCTGCCACATTTTTAGCGCTAGCCTTATAACCTTCCATTGTCTGCTCTAATCTGTAAACTCGCTCTTCCAGCATAACCATTCTCTGATTCAGAGCAGACAGTTCGTTACCACCGGTAGTAACACAGCCACTAATCCCGGCAATAACTCCAAAAATTACAATTAACAGCAAAATTTTACCTTTCATGGTTTTCACATACCTCTCATTTTATGATCCGTCACAGGGGCAAGATACCTTTACCCCTATTTCTTTTCTATCCATCTCGGTTATTGCCCATTGCAAGAGCACTTTAAAAGGTGCTCCCGCAAAGAGTGCAAATAAGTTCTAGAAATGTATTACGAAATGGGCTCGGCGGTTTTTTGCCCATGATGCTTCATCGTGCCCAGTAGCTATTGGTCTCTCTTCACCGTAACTGATCATCTGCATTCGTTCCGGATTTATACCAAGATTTACGAGATACTGCCACGCGCTGTGGGCTCTTCTCTCCCCAAGAGCAAGGTTATACTCGTTAGTTCCTCGCTCGTCGCAATGTCCTTCAATGGTGATAGTAAGAGAAGGGTATCTCTTCAAGAATTCAGCTTTCTTAGACAAAATAGGTTTTGCATCTTCTCGAATCGCTGCAGAGTCAAAATCGAAATGGATATCTTGATTTTCAAATTCTTCCTTTTGTCTAAGAAATTCTCGCTTCTGTTCCTCAGTGGTAATACCAAGAGCTCGAAGTTTTTCGTCTGTCAAAGGAGTAGTTCCAATACCTGCTTCGGCACCAGGTGCTCCGTAGCCACCAGCACCAGGTCCCGCAAGTCCCGGTCCCATAGGTGGTCCCTGAACGGTTTTTTTACTACAGCTTACTAGCAGACCGCACACCAAAAGCATTCCAACCATCCCCATAAGCAATCTACTTTTCCTCATGATCTGTCACCCTCCTTTTTAAAATTCTCTACGGCAAGGACGCATTGAACTGTGTCCTCACCTAATCTCTCGTCAACAAAATGCATCCACAGAGAATACATCTAAAACAACCCAGTTGTTGCAACTCTACTGAAATCTAGGTGACCATGATGGCAAAATCTGATCACCTGGCATTTCCGTAAGAAGTCTTGCGTCCGCTCCGTTTCTTAACATCACCCATATAGCATTTCTTCCCGATCTGCTGGACTGGAAAGCAATCATTCTTCCATCAGGAGACCAGGTAGGAGCTTCGTTGTTATAGTTACCGTTAGTAAGCTGCATAGTGCTTGATGTTTCTGGATTTACAATAAAAATATGATGATGCCCTCCGCTTAACCCCGAATAGGCAATCCAATCCCCTTTGGGTGACCAACTGGGGCTTGTATTATAGTCACCTGAAAAGGTGATGCGTCGCTTTGACCCTGTAGAAACATCATAAACGTAAATCTGGGGGTTCCCTGTTTCGTTTGAGACATAGGCAATTTTTCTACCGTCCGGAGACCAAGAAGGACTGGTTTTTATGTTCCAGCCTCCACTTACAAGCCTACCCACAATGTTTCCCTGCGGATCCACTCCAACAATTTCTGGACCACTATCAGAACGGGCAACTGAAACAGCAATCAGGTCCCTTTGAGGATTAAAGCGAACATTTGAAATAGTTCCTCCCAGGAAAAAGTCTCGAACAATTCGGCTTCCAACGTCCAGAACGCACAAAGCTGTTTTATTTCCACGAAAGCCAACATAAGCTATGAACCTTCCATCAGGACTCCAGCTAGGAGACATGGCTAATTCTTCTCTCGGTGTAAGTAGCGTAGGATTAGAACCATCGAAATCCACCATATAAATCCTGGAGACTTTCCCTTCTTTGTTAACAAAAGCGATTTTAGTTGAAAAAACGCCTCCTTCTCCCGTGATAAGTTTCAATATTTCGTCAACGAATCGATGGATCATGAGTTTTCTATCCTGAAGCTTTCCGTCGTAAGCTTTACCAAGAAGCATTTTCCTACCCACCACATCAAAAAATCGAAGTTCCATATGGATGTTCTGTCCATCGGTGGAATAGGATCCTCTAATGAGATATTCAGCACCTCCTTGCTTAAACTGACCAAAATCTATCTCTGCTGCCGTAACTCCTAATTTCTGTGGATCGGCAAAAAATGCTCGAGAATCCAGCACCTGAAAAATACCGGATATTTGGAGATCCTTTTTCGTTGTGGATAACAGGTCCTCAGCAACTCCTGAACCACCCCCATCCACTCTAAAACCCGGGACGGCTATCGGTAGCTTTCTAAATGAAGGATCTGTAATATCAAGATAGACTCGATCCGAACCATAAGCCTGCATAACAAGGAAAACAGTGGATACCAGTGTTACCACAGGCAAAACAGCAAATCTTTTGAGCCATCGTTTCATACCTTGTTGAACCTCCGATTCAAAAAATCCGCATCATAAATTTTTAGGGACACAGTGACACTTCCGCGTCCCTAAAAAGGCATCCACACCAGAGGATGTCTCTCTTACGATCGCTGTCCTTTTACCAAATCTTTTGGTCTAAAGCGAATACCAATTTCTTCGTAGGGCGGGCTATAAGTTTTTGGAAAAGGAGGAAGAGGATTTGCTTTTTGAACCGCTCTCCAGACTGAAGAATCAAAAATTTCGTTTCCGGATTTTTTTTCAAATCGGACGTCCATAATGGTTCCATCCCGCCGAATTTTTATTACAAGTATAGCTTCTATATCGTCTCTATTAATTAGTTCTGAAGGCACCGCCCATTGACTTTGGATTGCTCTCCAGACTTCACTGTAATAAAGCCTTCTCGCAAGCCCATATTCTTCTGATGTCTGAGAACTTCCACCAGCTTCCGATGAATCGCCTTTACCTTCAGCACTGCTTTTCCCCCCGGAAGACTTGCCTTTTTCATCTAATGAAGACGCAGAATGGCCTCCGCCCCCCGAGGTTTCTTCTCTTTGAGCCTTGGCTTCGCTAGACTTCTCAGTCTGTTTAGAATTCTCCTTAGAACCGCTAGCACTGGTCTCCTTAAGTAGTTCCTTACGCTGTTCTATAGGCTTAGGAGCATCTCTTTTTACACTTATATTCGGAAGAAGGTTTTCCCATCTGGCAGATGGCTGCTGGGAAGTTTTAGGCATAGCGATAGATGGGGAAGGAGCTTCAATAGGTTTTATTTCAGACTTTTGAACCTCTTTCTCCTCCACAGGCACACTGATTTTCCTTACTGAATAAATGGGAATATCTTCTTTTTTCCCTCCGCGCGACTCTTTACTTCCTGCACTGGCCAGGATTTCACTAACCGAGGGAGCCTTTATATTTTTCTGAGGAAGCTTGCCTAACTGATCGGCAGATACCACTTTAACTTTGTAGGCCTTGATGTCGGTGAACTTCGATGAAGGGGTCAGCTTAGGAAGCACCACAACAGCAATAACCAACACAGCATGAATGAGAATAGATATGATCAACCCTATAGCGTAGAGCTTCTTAGGTTCACTAACGGCAAAAACTGACCGTTCAAGATCCATAAAATCTCCCCTCGATTAGCACTCACAAACATCAATGCTACACATCACAGTATCAACCCAAGTAATTTTTCAACCCTGGGGCTATCTATGAACATCTAATTTTTATCGTTTTACATCGTCTGGGGTTAACGTTGGTTTGCCTTCAGTTACCATTCCAATTTCTTCTATTCCAGCCTGCCTGATCTTTCCCATAACTTCCATCACAAAACCGTAAGGAAGTCCCTCATCAGCTCGCAAAAAAACCCCCGCTTTGGTAGCTCTATTGGCGTAGATAGCTTCAAGCTTCGACACAAGGTCTCCAAGAGTTACCTCATATTCGTTAATAAATATCTTTCGATCCCCTGCTATGGTGATAATGAGTCGTTCTTCTTTTGCTTCAATAGCTGGCGCCTGAACCTGGGGAAGTTTAACGTCAACTCCTTGCATCATCATGGGTGCCGTAACCATAAAGATCACGAGAAGCACAAGCATAACGTCCACGAAAGGTGTAACGTTAATGTCTGCCATAAGAGATCTTGGTTTTCGCTGATCCCCAACGTTCATAGCAAATTCCCCTGACTTGCCGCAGAAACGGTTTTTGATTCTGGCTGTGATTGCCCTTCCGTCATTTTTCTCTTGATCCACTCTTTTTCCACAGTGTTCAGGAAATCATTAATGAAATGTTGCATATCCGTTTCAACAACGTGAATCTTCTGCATAAAGTAATTATAGGCGATAACGGCGGGAATGGCAGCAGCAAGACCAATAGCAGTAGCGATAAGTGCTTCAGCTATACCTGGAGCCACAACGGCAAGGTTGGCCGAGCCTTGAAGTCCTATATGCCGAAAGCTGTTCATAATGCCCCAAACGGTTCCGAAGAGACCAATAAAGGGAGCACTACTTCCGGTAGAAGCCAGCACAGGAAGCCATTTCTCCATCCTGGCCCGCTCTACCATGCTCGCCGTCTCCATCGCTCTGTGGACAATCTCTTTCATGTGATCTCCCAAAAGGATATTTGCTCCACTGTGGAATCTACCAAATCTGGGGGTTTCCGCTTCAACCTTTGCCGATTCAACGGATTTCAGGAACCTTACAAATTCCCCATATCCTGCTCGGAAGATATACAACAGGGGGGTTTCAGAGAAACGTCGAGTGTCCTGATAAAAGAGCCCAATACTTCGAGCTAGGTGAAATTTGGAGAGAAACTCCACATTCTCACGCTGAATCTTCCTGAAACTCCAGAACTTTGCTACTACGATGGTCCAGCAAGCTAGCGAAAGAAGCACCAGAATAAGGAGCACAATTCTAACGACAATACCAGTATGCCCCAGTATGGAAAGCACAGAACCTTCCGAACCTGCACCAAGAGTTGTTGTCACAAACGAAAACATTTCAAAAAATCCTCCTATTCCGGAGACTTTTTATAGGCACCACCAAGCCATTTTCATCGTTACGATGAACCTTCTTTGAGTTCGCGAAGCGCTTGCACTATGCAGGGCAGAGCTTTACCAGCCGGTTCCCCAATGTAAAGGTCAGTCAGTGCTGAACTAATGGCCGAAGGGGTGGGGTTAATCTCCACAATGTAGGCTCCGCGCTCTTTAGCAATAACGGGCAGGTAAGAAGCCGGAGCAACAGTCGCCGAAGTGCCAATTATAAGCATTACATCGCAGCGCGCAGCATATTCCATAGAACGGCGATAAGCCAAGGGTGGGATAGGCTCACCAAAGAAGACAAAATCAGGTCTAATAGGTCCTGAACAGGAACACCTAGGTGGCAAATCGTCAAATCTTATCATTTCGGGAAGATAAGTCTGTCCGCAAACATCGCACCGCAATGTTCTTGCATGGCCGTGATATTCTATAACCTCAACACTACCGGCCCTTTGATGAAGGCTGTCTATGTTTTGGGTAACGATTGCCCTGATATGCCCTTCCCTTTCAAGTTCTGCAAGACTTATGTGAGCCGGATTAGGTTTAGCGTTATTAAGAAGATCTTGAACTTCAAGAATCATTCGCCATACTTTAGCAGGATCCTTTCTAAAAGACTCAATGTAGCCGTATTCTTCAGGATCATATTTTGACCACAAACCGGAAGGGCTTCTGAAATCAGGGATTCCACTTTCTACCGAAATCCCCGCCCCTGTAAGAGCTATGCCGAAGCGGGCATTCTTGATTTTCTCTGCTGCAATTTTGTATTTATCTTCCATAACCGCCTAGCTCCTGGTTGTTGCTATTATCACACACAAAGAGCACCCACGAATATGTAGGGTGCGCTCCTACTTGGATACTTTAATTTTAACAGTCTGTCCTTTAACCACATGGTTACTCTTTAATTGGTTCCACTGCTTAATGTCATCTACTGAAACGCCATAACGTTTAGCAATGGAAACCAGACTTTCTCCTTTTGAAACCACGTGGTATCGGAATTGTTGAACGTAACGCTTCTTGAGTTCTTCAACTTTCATTCCAAAAGAGTCTTTTTGCTCCGGGGGAACACGAAAAGCATAAAAACCAGCAGGAAGGGTATCCGATTGAATATGAGGATTATAAATAAGGAATTGTCTGTAGGTCAAACCTGCAGCTTCTGCAAGATCAACAACGGAAATGGAATCGTTAAGAGTAACCGGCACCTTTTCCAGTTGAAAAGGCTGGTAACCTGTTCCTTTGATATACTGGTAGCCATATTTTTCAGGATTCGAGAGCACTTCTTTAATAGCCATAATTCTGAATACATATCGCTCAGTTTCGTTCGGCAATCTAAGATCGTAATAGCTTTTAACCCTTTGCTTCGACATCTCACGAAAGACTCGATCTTCCCCACAATTGTATGCCGCTAGAGCGAGAGTCCAGCTATGGAACTTATTGTAAAGGTCGGTAAGGTATCTAAGCGCACTTTCTGTGGCTTTCTCAAAGTCGTAACGCTCATCCAGATGGTTGGCTACTCTAAGTCCATAATTAGACCCTGTGGATGGAATAAATTGCCATATACCAGCAGCACCAGCTGAAGATTTTGCTCCTGGCAACAGATCGCTTTCTGCCACCATAACATATTTCAAGTCGTCAGGCAGTCCCTTCGCTTTAAGTTGCTGCTCCAGCCACGGGAAATACCGTTCCGCTCTCTTAAGCCACAGATAGACCTGAGCATGAGAATACACTACTATTGTGAACTCTCGATCGAACCGTTCCATAATATCAGGTCTCTTAAGGGGCACAGACTCTCCACAGAAGGTAAATTCAGACGGCAGGCGGAAGTAAGGAACAATTCCGGAAGGCATCGATGGCTGAGAAGGTTGAACAGGCGTGATCTGAGGCGGTAAAGAAGCAAGTTTCTTCGCTCCCCCAGATCCTTCCGATTCCATTGTCCCCACGCTACTACAGCCACTAATAAACAGGAATAATATGATAAAACTCGAAGCATACCTCACGGCTCTCATAATTCCACCTCTCTCATCCATATTTATCCTGCCCCAACACAACTCACCAAGGGTACACAGCCGAGTTTTCTTACATTCCAACAAGTTCATACTCGCTGAAGAAAAATCCTATCTCTTTAACCGCCGTCTCAGGGCTGTCGGAACCATGCACAGCATTTTTTTCCACATCAGTTCCATATTCAGCCCTTATCGTGCCCGGTTCTGCCTGTTTAGGATTCGTAGCTCCCATGATGGCTCTATTTCGGCGGATTACATCTTCTCCTTCGAGCACCATAACCATGATGGGTCCCGAAGACATGAAATCAGTCAAGCTATCGTAAAAAGGTTTATCCTTGTGCACAGCATAGAAAGCCATTGCTTCTTCCTTAGTTAATTTCACCATCTTAGCAGCTACAATCCTGATACCTTCTGATTCAAACCGAGCCATAATTTTCCCCATTAGACCTCGTGATACTGCATCAGGTTTGATGATCGAAAGCGTTCTTTCCATAGCATCTCCTCCGGTTTCTTTAGAATGACACATGCTTTCCAAACAACTTGTCCACTATCCTTTCGACGGAAAAGCCTACATCAGTCCCTGGAATAGTCAAGCCTATTCGAGGGTGTCCGAAAACTTCTCTTACATGGTGGCAAAGTGACATAAACCATAGAAAACGCATGGATGAATCTCAACCTGGAAAACCTTTCCAGACTTATGCAGCTAAAAAACGACTTAAATATACGATTCACCAGAATTGGGATAGGGTTGGTCAGTTTGACTGATCCCCTCCCACACCACCCGGCATGCGGGTCTGCACCGGGCGGTTCGAGAAGTGTAGGGGCAATCCCTTGTGGTTGCCCCGTAATCGGACATGCACACGGCCCTGGAATTGGGCAGGCACAAGGCCTGCCCCTACGGGACGGTTATCGTTATCTCCGGTTCACCACCGTCACCCTTTCAGGTGC
>JBBFKT010000017.1 GCA_037482015.1 Thermodesulforhabdaceae bacterium | reverse complement strand
TCGGTTTTGAGTTCTTCCTTTGTCTGATGCCACTTGTTTATTATTTCGTTACCTATTACCGCCTCGAGAGACTTTATCACCACCCTGGCATCTTCTTTACCCAAAATCCTCTCAAACACTTCGTAAACATCCAGCGGTATCGTAACCGGCATATAACCTCCTATTTCGTTCCGCTTACTTCACCAGTCCTATTACCCTTGCCAGAAACTCCAGGGCATTCTGGTTTAGGAATATTATCGTGAAAAATAATACCACAAACATTATGGTAAACTTACGGTCTAACCGGGTTATCTCCGTCTCTATCTTGCCAAGAAGTTCCGCTTTGTCCTTTTCTGTCTTACCAAGAAGTTCTGCTTTATCCCTTTCCATCCTGGCATAAAGTTCATTTATCTTGCCTATTAATTCAATCCTTACATTCTCAAGTTCCAGCTTTGTGGGCACTTCCCTGAGCAACTCGGTTTTGAGTTCTTCCTTTGTCTGATGCCACTTGTTTATTATTTCGTTACCTATTACCGCCTCGAGAGACTTTATGACCACCCTGGCATCTTCTTTACCCAAAATCTTCTCAAACACTTCGTAAATATCCAGTGGTAGCGTAACCGGCATATAACCCCCTAAAGCTGTCTTAAGCTGGTTAACCCAATTCCCATAAGTCTATCTCCTGTAAAAAAGACGACCTCCTTAAGCAAGACATAACAAAGGCAAATAATACAAGCAACTATCAAACTTAAAAATCTTCTCACCTTTTATTATGCCAGACCATCTATCCAAAACAAATTCTTCAGAAACCTTTCAGAAAAATTTTTATGAGTTACCCTATTGATCTTTTCGAAGCACAATCTCCCATAAGAAGTTGACAGCATCTCAGGACTAATTAAGATTCACTCAACAAAAATAATTAATGAGGAATCATTCCCAAAGAGGAGTTAACCCATGAATGAGAAAAATCTTAACAAAGCCGATGAACAGTCTTTGGAAGTCTCAAGAAGGGATCTAATCCGTGGAGCTTTATGGGTAACAGCTGTGATGATGGTTCAACCAGTTATTCCACTAAAATTTGCTCTTGCTTCGGATGCGGAAAAAAATCAAGCGGGCAAGAATCCCGCAACAAAACCTCTTCTTGTTGCTGTAAAGGGCGGAAGCTACGAGGAGCGAGTCGATCGTGCACTGGAAGCTCTCGGAGGCATTAAACAATGGGTTGGAAAAGGCTCCCGAGTAGTAGTAAAACCAAATATCGGTTGGAACGTAGCTCCTGAAGGAGCCGCCAATACCCACCCACGAGTAGTCAAGCGAATCGTTGAACAGTGCATATCAGCAGGAGCCAAAGAAGTGCTGGTTTTTGATCACACCTGCGATTCCTGGCAAGCCGCATATAAAAACAGCGGAATTGAAGAAGCTGTTAAATCAGCGGGAGGAAAAATCATCCCAGCTAATTCGGAATCACTCTACGAAAAAAAGGAAATCCCTGGGGCATCCACTCTGAAAGAAGTAAAAGTTCACGGAGAATATCTCAACGCCGACGTGATCATCAATGTTCCTATACTCAAGAACCACAGCGGAGCCGGCATGACCTGCGCATTGAAAAACCTTATGGGGGTTGTCTGGGATCGAGCCTATTACCACTTGCACGGACTGGATACCTGCATTGCCGAATTTGCTCTTCTTCGAATTCCAACTCTTACTGTTGTAGATGCAGGAACCATAATGAAAACTGGTGGACCTAGAGGCAACCCGAAGAGCGTATTCGAACGGCAAGATATGCTCATCGCATCCACCGATCCCGTAGCATGCGACATAGCATCAGCTCTAACGCTGGGCAAAAAACCGGAAGAACTGGGCTATATAGATAAAGCTGCCAAACTGGGAATAGGAGTAAACTCTCTTGAGAACGCTGAAGTCAGGAGGATCGCTGTTTGAAAAACTCTAACAAAACATCCCAAACTCATCTGGTATATTTACGGCTAACACTGCTGTGGATCTTCGTTCTAGCCTGGCTAATGGCTCTCCTTCATGGTCCTCGCGGCACATCCAATAGCGACATTCTTATGGAGTCTTTTCCCGCTATTCTCCAAATTGGACCTGCAATTGTCCGACTTTTCCTTGCTCCTTCGATCCAATGGGGATTTTTCCTGAGCTTATTAGGGCTTCTAACAACAATTTCTATTACAGTAGCTTTTGGCAGGTGGTATTGTGGATCTCTCTGCCCCATGGGGATTCTCCAAGATCTTTCATTTCGCATATCAAAAAAGTTCAAAAAATCCCGTCGTTTTAGCTTCCATAAACCTCAACATGCAGTTCCATGGGCTATTATCGTTCTAATTAGCTACGGACTGATGCGGGGGTATGGGCTTCTTTACACTATGTTCGAGCCCTATGGAGTTGCTCTACGTCCCTTCGCTCTTGCTATGGAACCTCTCGCCAGAAGACTTTCCTACCAAACCCTGCATTCCCAATACTCCACATTCGCTTCGGCAACCTTCTTACTAGCTTCTACCTGGCTAGCTCTTTTCCTTGTTGTGGCTTTTTTTCGGGGACGTTTCTTTTGCCGCCATCTATGTCCGGTGGGAGCCATCCTTGAATCGTGCGCACTTGGAACTAAAGCCAGACTCCAGATGGATCCTTCAACCTGCGTCAGTTGTGGACGATGTGAATCTATCTGTCGAGCCGTGTGTATAGATTCAACAAAACAGTTTATAGATTATCGACGATGTGTGCTTTGCTTCGATTGCCTTTCTGAGTGTCCCAAAGGGGCTATAAAATACGAGCAGGTAAGAGAAAAGGCACCTGAAATTTCAACCACCACAGCGGAAGTTTCCGATCGCAGAGGATTCATCAAACTTATACCGATGCTTCTACTGGTTGGAACATGGATCTTGATCGAACCAGGCATACGCAGAAAAGCTCAAAGTAGCGCGGAAATCTTTATCGGATCTTACGAGCGTCATGTAGCCATCCCGCCTGGAGCTGGTTCCATAGAAAGATTCATAAGTCGTTGTGTTGGTTGCGGACTCTGCGAAGCTGTGTGCCCTTCTGGAGTCATTCAACTTTCATCGTCAGTTCAGGGTATCGCTCATCCAGCTCTCCCAGTGCTAAACTACGGGCGGGGCTACTGTCAGTATGAATGTCGCAGATGTATGGCTGTATGCCCTACAGGAGCTCTAAGCTTGATGCCTTTAGAAGACAAAAAACGCCTTCGAGTGGGAATCAGCCACATCGTAAGAGGGCGTTGCATCATGGTAAGATATGGAAGACCATGCGGCGCCTGTGCCGAACATTGCCCAACAGGTGCGATAAGCATCCTGGAAAGGTCAAGAGGTCGAGGTAGAGGACGCACAATAGGAGAACCGATAATAGATGAATCGGTCTGTATAGGCTGTGGTGCCTGTGAAACCGTATGTCCCGCTCAACCCAGAAAAGCCATTTACGTGGAAGGACTTGCCACCCATGAAAAGATTCTTACAGTTTCATCGAAGCCAGTAAAAAGCCAGGAGGGGGAAAGAAAGTTTCCTTTTTAGGGTTAACGTTACGGAGGGAGATCAAAATTTATGAAATGCAGATTTCATCCTGATCGAGAAGCAAAATTCAGGTGCGAAAAGTTCCAATACGATTACTGTGAGGAATGCTTGGAAAAATGTGATGCTTGCACCGACCCGGAACTTTACTGCAAACACAGAACTGCCTGTATAATCTGGGAACACTGCAGAAAAACCGTTAAAGCAAGGCGTAAAAACGCAAACGAAAACAGCGCTGGTGGCAAAATTTGTGGCAGTTAAATTAAAAACGCCGTAATCACATCCCACATTGTGTCTTAATTTTAAGTCACAAGTGGCGGTAACAGTTAAAAAAGCTGGCAGGAGGCATCGCCCCACGCCGCTTGGTTATCTCGCTTCCATAAGAAATGGTTTGTCCCCTGTTTTTTGCGAAATCACAGAGATAGCCTTCTGCGCATCGGCTTTACTTCCCTTTATGGGAACTCGCACAATGTAAATCGTCCCAAGCTTTGGATGGGAACTCTGCTTAAGAATCGCTTCGTATCCCAGAGCATCAATCAGACCCTTAACTTTCTTTGCGTTTGCTTCTTCGCGATAAGCCCCTACCTGAATCCAGTAGGAAGCTTCACGATCTGATGTAGATGAACCTGTTTTTTCAGCTTCAGTCGCAGGTTTTAACGGTTTTGATGTGACAGATGCTTCCTGTTGTGGTTTTGGAGTAGCAGACGTTTTATCCTTGGGTGTCATTGGAGTAGGCTTGGAAGTGGTTTTATCGGGAGAAGGTTTTTCTTGTTGTTTTTTGCCTTCAGGAGCAAGAAGACTCACAATAGTGTGTTTCCCTGTTGAACCAGCCGATGCAGTTTCTCCACCAGAACCGGAAAGGGGCATTTCCTTTAAGGCACTCTGAGCCACCATCTCTTTAGCTTTTTTATCCTCTGCAGCTTCCTTTCGCTGAAGTTCGGACCGAAGTTCATAAATATTTTGCTGTTTTTCAACGCCATGGGAAGCCGGTGGAGTTGAAGACGGTTCGGAAGGCACGGTAACAGCTTTTTGGGATGCAACTTCAGAAGATGCGACTAAATCGGAAGAAACGGTAGATGTTTTGGACGGCTGAGGCTCTAGCTTTGACTTATCATCCGTTAAAGCTCCCCCGGTAGGAAGCGATTCTTTAGGTGCATTAACATCCTGGGAAGCGGTAACCAGGGTTGTTTTAGGAATTTTTCCTGTGACCACGTTTTGTTGTGAGCGTCGTGCCTCCTGTTCGGAGCTTATGGGTGCCGTTACGGAGGATTTTTCTACCGAGTGTTTTAATCTGGATTTTTTCCACAAAAGAGGTGAAATCAAAACACCAAAGGCGATCAGAATGGCAAGTAAAAGAATAAGTTTACGATGGCTTTTTCGCTCTTTTTTTATGCCTCTTTGAAGATAAAGTCCCTTGGTTGCCATAGCATTATCCTCGGTTTATTAGACTCGTTTGAAGGCTCTAGCAAATCCTTCTATGGAACCTTCAATTGTTGCATCATCTACACAATAGGCTATACGCATGTGCCCTGAACATCCAAAACCTGTCCCTGGCACCGCAAGAATACGTTCTTCCTGCAATATCCTAACAAAAGCAACATCATCAGGCACAGGTGTTCTGGGGAAAAGGTAAAAAGCTCCTTTAGGTTTAACACACTCGTAGCCGATATCCACCAGTGCGTTAAACAATCTATCCCTTTTCCTTTGATATATCACGGGATCTACCGAAATTCCCTGAAGTTTCGCCACAAGACGCTGCATTAAAGCGGGGGCATTCACAAAGCCAAGAATGCGGTTAGCAAGAATGAGCGCATCTATAACTTCCTGGACGTTTTCCATCTTAGGATTTACTGCTATAAAGCCTATTCGTTCTCCGGGAAGACACAAATCCTTTGAGTAGGACGTTACCACGAAGCTATGAGGATACACTTTCAGGATGGAAGGAACCGTAATACTGTCAAATACGATACGCCTGTAAGGTTCGTCAGAAATAAGATAAATTGTTCTCCCATAAAGGGCACTTTTTTGGCTTAGAAGACTTCCAAGTTCAATCAAACTTTCCACGTTATAAACTTGTCCTGTAGGGTTATTGGGAGAATTGATAAGAACCGCTTTGGTTTTTGGAGAGATGGCGGCTTCAATAGTTTCAAAGTCAAGCGTAAAGTCAGATCGAGTTGGAACAGCCTTCATTACACCGCCGTGATTATCTGTATAAAAGCCATACTCCACAAAATAGGGAGTTGGCACTATAACTTCATCTTCTGGGTCAAGCAAAGCTTTAAGGACAACGTTAAGTCCTCCAGCAGCTCCACAGGTCATAATGATGTGTTCTGCCGAAAGAGTTTCATCACCGACAAGATTGTGTTCGCTATTAAGAAATTCTGCAATTTTTTCTCTAACCCAGGGATACCCAGCGTTAGGCATGTAACTGTGGGATGCTCCGGTGCTTTCCTGAGCAACTTTAACCAGTTCTTCATGGACAATTTCTGGAGGATACACATTTGGATTTCCAAGGCTAAAATCATAGACTTTGTCGGCTCCGTATATAGCTTTGAGCCGTGCTCCTTCTTCAAACATCTTTCTGATCCAGGAACTTCTTCCCATAAATTGAGCCATCTTTTGAGCTATTGCCATGCTATCCTCCACTTAGAACTTAGCCGACAGTTTGGACTTTTTAATATTTATCATCTATCATCCATCAATAATTCATTCCATGGCAAGAGAGTGTTCCTGCCCCTACAATGCTTTTAATACCTTTCGCCATTCCATTCTTCTTTCATTCTAACAACCTGGAAATCAAGTCAAGAATAATCCCAGAGGGTGTTCGAAAACTTCCCTTATGGAGCAGATAACGGACGGCAAGGACGCCGTCCCTCCCAAGATGGCGACGCATAAGTCGCCCCTACAACTCTATACTTGTGAGTCTATTACCAGGACAATCCTGCATGAAAAAAATTTTCGAACACTCTCAGAATAATCCCATGACGGTAGAATCAATAACCACTATTAAAAAGACTGGAGTTACCTTAAAAAAGCATCTATGCATTAAAACTCCTACCTGCTAATATATATCCGGCGGCGTATCCTTTATTAGTTGATGGTTGAGGCTTTTTCACATCCATCAACCATCACTCATCAATCATCATCCATTCCAGAGGGGGAAATATGAAAATCGCTTACTTTTGCATGGAAATAGGCATAAGCGAGAATATCCCGTCCTACAGCGGGGGTCTGGGCATTCTGGCGGGAGACCACCTAAAATCCAGCGCCGATCTTGCTATCCCTATCGTAGGGGTTACGTTGCTTTACAAACGCGGCTATTTTATTCAGCACATAACCCCCGACGGGGTCCAGTTAGAAGCCTATCCGTATTTTGATCCTCGAGGATTTATGGAACCTCTCCCTTTCAAAATAACCCTGAAACTTGACGGAAGAAACATAGCTGTCGGTGTCTGGAAATATGTCTATCAAGGCATGACTGCCAAAGTGCCGATCTATTTCCTTGACACCGACCTGCCAGAAAATTCTCCTCAGGATCGCCTGATTACCCAGTATCTTTACGGCGGAGACCACTATAACCGCATTCTTCAAGAAGCTATTTTAGGTATAGGCGGCTATACCGTCCTAAAAAAATTGGAACCAAATATTACAACCTATCACATGAACGAAGGGCATGCCGCTTTTCTTACTCTAGCTCTCCTTAAGGATTTTAACGGAAATGAACACAAAGTTCGCAACATGTGTATATTCACAACCCACACTCCCGTCCCGGCTGGTCACGATCGCTTTCCGTACGACATGGCATGGCAGGTGCTCAAGGAATATCTTCCATCAAATATTCAGCAACTTGCCGGCCATGATGCTCTAAACATGACTATCCTTGCTCTAAATCTCTCTAGAGCCAGTAATGGAGTCAGCCAATTACACGGAGAAGTGTCACGCCAGATGTTTCCCGGTTATGACATTGGGCACGTCACAAATGGAGTTCATCATCTCACGTGGACTGGAGTAGAATTTCAAAATCTCTTCGACCAATATCTACCTAACTGGAGGGCTCAACCTCAGGTGCTAAAAGACGCTCTATCAATCCCGGATGAGGCCATACAGAAGGCGAAGAAGGAAGCAAAGAAGCGTCTTATCGCTTACGTTAATTCTATAACCGGGGCGGGATTTACCGACGAGATGATGACTATATGCTTTGCAAGGCGTGCGGCGGCATACAAACGCGCCACGTTAATATTTACCGATATTGAATATCTCATGAACCTTTCCTACGATCGAGTGCAGTATATTTTCGCTGGCAAGGCTCACCCTCAGGATCAAGCCGGGAAAGATCTTATCCGCCAGATTGTGGACATATCCAGGCGATACGAAGATCGTCTGCGTTTGGTATTCATTCCAAACTACAACATGTGGATTGCAAAACTCATGACTCAAGGAACCGATGTTTGGTTAAATACCCCGAGAAGACCCCGAGAAGCCTGTGGCACAAGTGGGATGAAAGTGTGCTTTAACGGCGCAATAAACATGAGCGTGCTGGATGGATGGTGGAGAGAAGCCTGCAAAGATCGAATAAATGGATGGGCAATTGGCGATGATGAAGATCAAACTGATGAAGAAGCAGCTATGGATCTTTACCGGGATCTCGATGATATGGTAACCACCTACTACGCCGCTCCAAAAAAGTGGGTGAGTATAATGAAACATTCAATAGCCGATATTACACCCTTTTTCAACACTCACCGGATGGTGCTGGAATACCTTCACAAATATTATCTCTAAAGTGTAAAAATATATGCCAAATAGCTGTTCTTATCAACAAGAATCATATTTACAAATCCTGATCCCTAAAACACTCCTCGGTTGGCTGTGATAACAATACTTAGAATATACGCACAATAAGAGCCTGTAAGAGGTATCTTTAAGATTCACCCCAGAGGCACAGAGAAAATTCTCTGTGCCCAACATCTGGACTTCTGTGGTGAGATTAAAGACATGAGCCCAGCTTCACCCATAAGTGACAGGAATAGGCAGTATTAACAGGACTAAAATAACAGGTGAAAGAGAGATGGCGAAGGATGTAAAATACGAGCAATCCAACGAACATAGAATTGGAAATAAAAGATATAAAGCAGCGTGTGGTCAAAATTTCAGAAAAGATTGATAACTTAATGTAAGATGTCCTTTGATGATGGGATCGAAAGAACCCTGATAGACGGCCAGCTTGTCCATGCTCCCTCCTTTAGTGTCTCTCAACGATGCATCTCCTGTCCCATCCCTTGCCCCCAAAGGAAGGAACATGGCGCCATGGCCATCGAAAGTCAAAGACTAGCACCGTTGTCGCTTTCTTGCCTGAATGGCACCACCGTCAGAGTCAAGGAGCGCACCGCCGTGATGAGAACAAGATCCCCAGGAGCCAAGACCGTCAAACTCTCCGCTTTCCATTGCTCGCCGTCGAAGCACACGAGTCCCGTGGTGTTGTTCCAACGCAAGACCTGAGCCTGTTTTCCGAGCATAGATTCCAGACCAGTCAGAGGCGATCGGCGGCGCATCCTCCAGTTCCACACCAGCAGAAAAATGACATGCTCGCACAGCTCAAATGCGAGGACTGCCAGACCTGTGACCACGAGAATTTTTCCACCGTCCATTGGGCATCTACCGAGACAGTGCTAGGGGTTGAGCATGTTCAATCTAAAAACTGGTGACCGAGATATAACAATCCGAAAACGACAACTACGACGATGGGATGCGTGTGAATCGCGCGAAGCCTTGGGATCAAGGGCTGTGGAATGAGGCGAAACTTGATGACAATTCCCGTAAGCCCAAGAACACTGACCAAGAGCAAGGCCCATTCAGGAAGGTTTGTAGATCGGCACCATGAAAGTTTGAAGTGAATCAATGCTATGATGATGGCTACCGGGTTGAAAACATAGTGAAAGGGCATAAGATATTTCTTCACCCAAATATAGAGCTTCCCTACCGTCTTTTGGGAATTCCCGGAGGTCTTTGCCCGAAGAAACCAGCGCGTCAAGAGAGTTCCCGCGGCAGGAAAATTCGCCACGGCGAAAAGCCACGCAGCCATCTGGCCCGTTGTTTCATTCCCGTTGTCTTTATGGGATTCCCCAGAGGCGTGCTCTTTTTGTTCCCTGAAGAACCCATGATCCTTCTTTTCGTGGTGATCGGCAAGGGCCGAAACCGACGCCATAGCCGCAAAAACAATAACAACGGTGAACAGCACGGTTCTCCTTCGCATCATGGAGTCCTCCTCTACACCCAGGGAAGCGTTATTTCTGAGCGCTGGTCCACCATTTTTTCCCTACGGCTCGTTCAAGCTCAGCCTGAGCCGTATAATAGCCGTAAAGGGCATTGTAGTAGTTAACCTGGGCTTGAGTAAGATAGGTTTGAGCGTCCAGCACTTCAGTTGATGTAGTGATCTGCTGCTGATACTGAAGGTTAGTTATGCGATAGTTTTCTTTCGCTTGAGAAAGAGCTGCCTCGGCAGTAGCTATGTTTTTCTGAGCAACCGTAAGCTTTTCAAAGGCATCCTTTACTTCAAGCATTATAGAATCTTTTACGCCTTTGATCTTTTCAGCCACAGCCAGACGTTCATGAAGAGCCTTCGCCGATTCGGCTCTGGTTTTTCCTGATTCAAAAATAGGCCAGTTAATCTGCACACCCACGCTTGCATTATAGCTGTTCTGGTAATCGTTTTGCGTAGCTCGCCAATCTTCTCCCTGTTGCTTGTACTGGCCAAAAACGTAAACCTTGGGATAATAGCCACTACGGGCAAGTTGCTCTCCCAGTTGAGCTTGCTTGAGAGCGATCTCTAACATCTTTATTTCAGGGCGATTGGTGAGGGCTTCATCCATTAAAGCCGAAAGATCGTAAGAAACCGAGGGAAGCGCTGTTACATCTTCCAGTTGAGTCTTATCGTTCAAAGATCGGCGAAGAACTGTATTGAAGGACGAAATGGCTACAGCAAGAGAACTTTCGGCGGAAACCCTTTCTTGCTGAGCTCTGGCATAGGCCACCTCAGACTTTAGAAGATCGTTCTGAGGAATAAGTCCCTGTTCGTAAAAGGCTTTTGCATCGTTAAGGTGCGCCTTAAGCTGAGCCTCCTGCTCTTCTGCAACTCGAAGATACTTTTCCGCAAGGAGCACTCGAAAATAAGCCACCTTGGTCATTTTTACCACATCGAGCATAGCTCGTTCTCGGTCAAATGTCCTGGATGTGATACCAAGTTCGGCAATTTTCTTTTTAGTTTCCAGAGCAAAACCGGTGAAAACAGGTTGAGTTACCGTTGCGTTCCATGAGTAATTATTGAGAGGACCTACGCCAACCTTCATGTTAGAAAAAATTGCGTATGGATCTTCTTTAAGACGCACATATTCGTAAGAAAGAGAAACCTTAGGCAGGAGATCCGCTCTAGCGCTCTTTTCTTCCCAAACCGCCGCTTTTTCTCGTTCAAGAGCTTCCTGAATAAGTGTGTTATTTTTAAGAGCTTCTGATATTGCTTCCTGCAGTGTAAGTTTTGTGGAACCATTATCCTCGCCGAAAGATAATCCTGCAGAGAAAAACTGATAAAAAATTATGCAAGCAACAATTATAAGTCGGATATTCATGTTTCAATCTCCCGCAAATTTACGACACGCCCCACAAGTCACCCTGAGCTTTCAAAACCTCTATCATGTATTTTGCGATATAGTGTCAACAGAATAATTGTAAAGACGACCCCTGTTATTGACACTGCTCTGGGCTGGCTCAGATCTCGATTGTTACTCGTGCCGAAGAGCTTCTATTGGATCCATCTGAGCCGCTCTTCTGGCAGGCACATAACCAAAGATAATTCCTATGGCGGCGGAAAATAAAAAGGCTAACAGGTTTATACCAGGCTGAAAATGATAAGGCACTTTCATCATGTTCGTAAGAACAAACGATGCTCCCACAGCAATAATAATCCCGATGATGCCCCCAAAAGCCGAAAGAACCACCGCTTCGATCAAAAATTGAAAGAGCACTTCTTCCTCAGTTGCTCCTATGGCAAGACGAAGCCCAATTTCTCGAGTGCGTTCGGTTACCGAAACAAGCATAATGTTCATAATTCCCACACCTCCCACAAGAAGGCTCACCGCAGCAACAGATCCCAGGAGAGTCGTAAGCAATTCCGTCGTGCTAGTAAGCATTTTGGTAATCTCTTTCATATCCAGAACGGAAAAATTATCTTCATCTCCAGGTCTTAAGTGGCGTCTTTCTCTCATCAGTATGGTAATACTTTCTTGCCCTTTTTCTGTAGGCACACCATCTTTAAGAGAAACCATAATGGTTCCAACATTCTGATTTCCTGCAACACGGCGTTGAAATGTTCTTAAAGGAATAGCTACAAAGTCATCCTGATCAATTCCCGTAGCGGTCTGTCCTTTCGCTTCCAGAATACCTATCACTTCGCAGGAAAACTTTTGAAGTCTAACGCTTTCCCCAAGAGCGTTTTGAGCTCCAAAGAGCATTTTTCTTACCGTTTCGCCCAAAATGCAAACTGAGGCTCCACTTCTTAGTTCGCTTTCATCAAAGAGCCTTCCTTGTTTGAGTTTTCTATTTGTCACAATAAAGTAGTCGTTGGTAGTGCCTGTAACCTGAGTTGTCCAGTTCTGGTTACCATATACTGCAGTCAAAGCCTGACTGGAAACAGGTGCTACTGCCGCCACTCCTGTAATATCTCTTACTATAGCTTCCGAGTCGGCTTCCTTAAAGGGAATATTAGCTCCAAAAGGCTGTCCATGTCCGAAGCGTTTCCCTTGAGTAATTATCAGCACATTACTTCCCATACTTGCGATTTGTTGCCGCACCTGCTCGGTTGCTCCTCTCCCCACGGTCACCATTGTTATTACCGCCGCAACCCCTATAACAATGCCTAGAATTGTTAAAAAAGACCGCATAACATTACGCCTGATCTCTCGCAGAGCTATTTTAAGCATATTCCAAAACATCGGCTTTTACCTCCCGTTTCAGTTTATAACCAAGGGGCGTAGCGGTGCTCAGTTCTAACTAACAACTCTACCATCAAAAAACCGAATAGTCCTTTCTGCGTAGGTAGCCATTTCAGCATCGTGAGTGATCATCACTACGGTGATGCCATAATCCTTATTAAGAGAAGTGAGAAGCTTCATGATTTCATGGCTTTGCACCGAATCCAAATTACCGGTGGGTTCATCTGCAAGGATTACAGAAGGACGCGTAACCAGCGCTCGAGCGATCGCAACTCGTTGTTGTTGTCCCCCGGAAAGTTCTGCCGGAGTATGATCTTCCCAACCCGAAAGTCCAACCACTCCGAGCGCATCCAGAGCTTTAGCGCGACGTTCCTTAGCTGGCAAACCGTGATAAACCAAAGGAAGTTCAACATTCTCAAGAGCGGTAGCTCTATTCAAAAGATGAAACCCCTGAAACACAAACCCCAGATGGTAACGGCGAAGCATCGCACGCTGGTATCGACTTATTTTTGCAACGTTTACATCCTTGAAAAGATATTCTCCTGATGTGGGGGTATCCAAGCAACCCATTATATGAAGGCAGGTGGACTTTCCCGAGCCGCTTGGTCCCATAACCGCCACAAATTCGCCTTCATCGATCCGAAGATCTACCCCCCGAAGGGCTTGCACAGCAGCACGACCAGAACCATAAATCTTAGTAACAGATTTGAATTCAATAGGCATATTCTTCTAACCCAGCTATTATGTTGTTTGAATTACTTTCCAAACTACCAACAAAAATCACGAAGATACTATCCTATGAACCGATCATTACCGGATCAACTCTGCTAAAATAATCGGCTGAGGCAGTGCCACCTTAGTCGGGGGAACTGCCCCTAAACTTTGTCGTCTGGTTAGCTTTTTTTGCTGAAAATCACATCAACCACGACATCCGTTCCCGGTTGCAAATCACCACCTGTGATTTCAGTAAGAACTCCATTTGTGGCTCCCGTTACTACCGTAACAGGTTCAAGTTTTCCGTCTTTAAGTATCCAAACTGTTCGTTCCCTGGAAAAAGCCTCTCTGGAAGAATCCGGTTTCGACGCCGGCATTCCCCTCGGACGTCCGGGAAATCTCGGCAAAAGCTTGCTGACAAGTCCACCTCCAGACGAAACCTGAGTTTTCCCTGGCGCAGCGGGAGGAGCAAATCTAAGGGCAGCGGCCGGAATTACCAGTGAGTTCTTCACTTCCTGAACCACAATGCGAGCTGTGGCTGTCATTCCCGGTCTTAAAGCTAGATCTTCATTGTTAACGTCGAGTATAGCCTCATAGGTAACAACGCCAGAAACGGTTGTAGAAGCATATCGAACTTGTTTCACCACAGCTTTGAAGATCCGTTGAGGATAGGCATCCACGGTAAATGTGGCTTCCTGTCCTTCCTTTACTTTTGACACATCCGCCTCATCTACATTTACATGAAGATCCATCTTCGTTAAGTCTTCCGCCAGAATAAACAACTCTGGAGCTTGTAAAGAAGCCGCAACGGTTTGTCCCGGTTCTACCTTACGATTGAGCACCACGCCGTTTATTGGCGAGCGGATAACAGACTTTGAAAGATCGGTTTCTATTGACTGGATGGTTGCCTTAGCCTGGGAGACTGCTGCTCGAGCGCTGGCAAGATCCGCCTGAGCCCGCTCATAAGCTGCTTCTGCAGCATCCATCTCAGTTTGAGATGGCACCTTACCACCGCTAAGTTTATGAGCATTCTGGAGCTGGGTGAGTTTAGCTCGAGTTTCCTTAACGGTAGCCTGAGCCTGCAACACCTTAGCCTGAGCAGATTCAAGAGTGGCTTTTGCCTGTGCAAGTTGAGCTTCAAGCTTTGATGTGTCTAATCGCGCAAGCACCTGACCTACCTTAACTCGATCATTGTAATAAACATCAACACTTCGGATTATTCCCGAAAGTTCGCTTCCCACTGTTACTGTATTCGTGGGCTGGAGCGTTCCCGTAGCGGTAACAACCACCGTAAAACTGCTTACCTGTGCCTTTTCGGTCTTATAATTCATGCCCGAATTAGAAGCTGAAAAGCGGCTGACAGCAAGCCCCACAGCTAACGAAACGACAACCAGGCTTACCATCAGCCATTTAAACCATCTCTTAGCAAAAAAATAAGACCGACTCATGGAAAGAATCTCTGACACATCGGGTTTTTTCTGCTCGATCATCATGTTTGATTGCTCCTTATTCTCCATTCCCCACTCCCAACTCCCCATTCCCCAAATTATTCATAAGAATCCCATCCTCCACCAAGAGCCTTGTAGAGTCGTATTATGTTGGAAGTCACGGCGCCACGGCTCTGAATGAGCTGATCTTGAAATGCCAGATGGGAACGCTCCGCTTCAAGAACTGCACCGAAGTCTATCAATCCTGAAGCGTATCGTTGTTTAGCTAGCTCTGCAGCCTGACGAGCAGCTTCTTCCGCTTTTGCAAGCGATTCCTGTCGTCTTAACTCTTCGGAGTAGGCCATAAGAGTATTTTCCACTTCTTCCAGTGCATTCAAAATCGTTGCTTTGTAAGTGACTAGAGCTTGCTCGGCAAGAGCTTTCTCTGCCTCTACCGCCTGTTTAAGAGCCCCACCTTTGAATATCGGAAGAGATATGATCCCTTGCCCCATCAAAGTTTTCGTTGCAGACGAAACCAATCCACCAGGGGATAAGGCTTCAATGCCGATGCTGCCTGTAAGAGAAAACTTCGGATAGAGTTCTGCCATCGCAACACCAATCCTTGCCGTTTGAGCAGCCAATTCCCTTTCTGCTTTTCGTATATCAGGTCTGCGTCTTAAAATATCGGCAGGAATACCAACAGCAATACGATCGGGGGGAAGCGGCACAGGTGCGAAATCGTTCAATTCTTCGTGAAGTTTTCCTGGAGATTCTCCAAGAAGCACCGCAAGGCGATTCATGGCTTCATCTACGGCAGTTTTCAGAATTGGTATTTGAGCTCGAGTGCTTTCAAGATTATACCTGGCTTGATGAACATCAAGCTCACTGGTCAAACCTGCCTGGTAACGCCATGACGCAAGCTGTAGAGATTCTTCCTGCACCAAAAGATTTTCTTTAGCCACAGCTAGACGTGCCTGGTAGGTGCGAAGTTCCAAGTAGTTGAGTGCAACCTCTGCCACAACTGAAACCAGAACATCTCTTAGAGCCTCTTCTGTTGCTTCGAGTGTTCTTTGTGATGCTTCGATCGCTCGGCGAGTCCCCCCAAAGATATCAATCTCCCAGGAAGAATCGAATTCAGCCGTGTAAAAATCTTGAGTCGTCGTGGAACCTTTATCTAAATCCTGATGCTTTCCGGAAGCCGAAAATGACGTTCCAAGGGTAGGGAAGAGCGGTGCAGCAGCAATGGCTCGGCGTGCTCTGGCTTCGCGAACTTTAGCCTGTGCCTTTGCTATATCCATATTGTTTTTAATAGATCTTTCCACCAGTCTTGTAAGTTCAGGGTCTCCCAAAACTTGCCACCATCGTGCAAGATCTTTTTCCTGCTCTTGAGAAAAAGTGCTCTGATAGGTTGTTTCTTCTACCCGAGTAGAGGTAAGGTTTCGCCACTTTTCCGGTAGAGGCACCTCTGGCTTGATATAATCAGGTCCTACCGACACACATCCAACAATTATAACCGTTGTTAAGCTGACGATTGCAAATCTAGCAAATTTTCCATCCATAAGCACAGATCCCTTCTTTCATTTCCAACGATGGCATTTTGAGCAAGGGCATATTTTACACGTCAATTACAATCAAGCGGTTTCTTACAGCGATTTTGTCGCAAAAAGGCATATCAGGTTACAAAATAAAAAGGTTCGCGGCGAATGTTTTTTACATCACCGCGAACCTCACCGAGGAGGGAACCACCAACACGCCAGAAGCAAGCACATCACACCGTCCCCTAAAAAAGGGAACGGCAAGAATGCCATCGACTAGCGCATATCAAAGAAAAGCTTCTGAAGAACCTTGGGCGTAACTCCCGCCATATCGAGATACATTGTTATACCGCCCATGAAGAATGGCCAACCAGCTCCCATAATCATAGCCAGATCGACATCTCGAGCGCTATTCACAACTTTTTCCTGGAGGATGAGATCGATTTCCTTTGCAAGGTTAGAAAGCACAATATCCTTGATTTCATCTTCATGGAACTGTCGATTGCCTTTTCTGATCCAGAGCTTTTCAACTTCAGGATCCACTTCTTTAGAGTTCGGGAGATAGATGGAACGTTTTCCTGCTTCCACAATGCGCTTAAGATTTTCATTTATCGGGAATCTTTCGGAGCTCAACTGATCGTGCAAGGTGCAGTTTACATGGTAAGCGATAGCCGGACCTACAAGGGTAAGCAAATCAAAGGGCGCCATAGGCAGTCCAAGAGACAGAGCAGCATTATCTACCTGCTGGAAAGGAGCTCCCTGATCCACGATGTCGAGACAATCCACGAGCATTTTAACAAGGATGCGGTTTACCAGAAATGCTGGGGAATCTTTGACAAATATACCGGTCTTTTTAAGTTTCTTTGTTAAATCAAAGGCGGTAGCGAGAGTGACGTTGTTAGTCTGAGGAGTTTTGATAATTTCGATAAGCGGAAGCACGGCAACGGGGTTAAAGAAGTGGAATCCTACGACTCTTTCCGGGTGCTTCAGATCGGCTCCCATTTCGGTAACGCTAAGTGAAGAAGTATTGGTTGCGAGGATGCACTGAGGGCTCACGACCGCTTCAGTTTCAGCAAAGACCTGCTTTTTGACCTTCATGTCTTCAAAAACCGCTTCTATAACGAAGTCGCAATCGGCAAAGTCCGCATAATCCAGAGTTCCCTTAAGAAGGCTCGTAAGATAGCGAGCTTTAGCTTCTGTGAGGCGTCCTTTCTGAACCATCTTTTGAAATTCGGAAGCTACGTAGGCGCATCCTTTATCAACGAATTCCTGCTTGATGTCCTTCATAACCACGGGTACACCGAGGCGATGAATGAAGAGATGGGCTAACTGAGAAGCCATGAGACCGGCGCCGATGATTCCGATTTTCTTGATGGGCAAGGGCTTTTCTTCGGGAATTCCCTTAACTTTTTTGGCATAGCGGTTTACCAGATCGAAAGCGTAGATTGAGCACTTACACTGACGGCTCTTGATAAGATCTCCGAGCGCCTTGTTTTCTTCTTCAAAGCCGCGATCAATGTCCCAGCCGTGGACGCAAACACCTTCGATGATTTCGAGAGCCCGATAAGGAGCAGGCGCAGCACCGTGAATCTTGTTATCCACGAACTCACGAGCCTTCTGTATGACCACAGCCGCTTTAGACATATCGGGAGCCTGGCGCTCTACTTTTTCTTCGCCTTTGATAATTCTCTGAAGGAAAAGGAGGGATTCGTCGAGGAATTCGGCGCCTTCAAAGCATCTATCGGCTAGACCCATTTTGTAGAGCGTGGGACCATCGATCATGCGATTCTGGTTAAGGGCATTGTAAATAATGAGTTCGACAGCTTTTTCCGGACCGACAAGTTTTGGTGTAAGAGTGCAGCCACCCCAACCCGGGACAAGGCCAATGAAGCATTCCGGAAAACCAATACCCTGAGCGCTTTTAGAAACGGTGCGATACTGGCAGTAGAGCGATATCTCGAGCCCTCCACCGAGAGCTACTCCATTGATAGCGGCAAGAGTAGGGAAGGGAAGATTCATGAGGCGCTTGAAAGTCTCATGTCCGGCTTTTCCTATACCGTAACCCTGATCGAAAGTGTTGATGAAAGGAACCTGAGTAAGATCGGCTCCTGCGGCAAAAATATAAGGCTTTCCGGTTAGCATGAGACCCTTGACATCTTTTTCTGCCAGAACTTTGTTTATAGCTTCATTAAGCGACTTTAATGCACCTTCGCTGAATACATTTGGCTTTTTGTAGTCTTGACCATTGTCCATGGTCAATATGGCGATCTTTCCCACGGGTGATTTATAGAAAGTCACGAAAAACTGAGTGATCGGCTCAGCCATGGTTCATTCCCCCTTTCTTAACTGAGCGTAAGGCTAACAGCTAACATAGCCTCAACGCTATTTTCTCATAAGGTTTTCCCAAATAACCGCTCCCCCCTGACCCAGTCCGACACACATAGTGGCAAGACCGTAACGAGCGCTTGGATTTTCTTCAAATAGATGCATAAGGTGAATCATAAGGCGAGGACCGGAAGAAGCAAGTGGATGTCCAAGGGCGATTGCGCCACCCCAGGGGTTGATACGTTCATCGTTTGGTAACTTGAAACCGAATTCCTTCATAAATACAATGCACTGAACGGCGAAGGCTTCGTTGAGTTCTATAATATCGATGTCATCGATGGTTAAGCCAGCTCTCTGGAGCACTTTCTTAGTGGCAGGAACAGGACCAAGGCCCATAACTTCAGGACGAACTCCCGCATAGGCATAAGCCACCAAACGCATCTTGGGTTGAATGCCAAGTTCTGCGGCTTTTTCCGCAGACATAAGCAGAACGCCTGCCGCGCCGTCATTTAGCCCCGAAGAGTTACCGGGGGTTACTTTACCAAGATTTCTGAAGGGGGTTCTAAGATTTTTGAGTCCTTCAAGGGTGGTATCAGGACGAAGTTGCTGGTCGTAATCTGCTACAACCCATCCTTCCTTGGTGTAAACGGTCATGGGAACGATGGTTTTCTGGATTTTTCCTTCTTCGTAAGCTTTTGCCGCCTTTTTCTGAGACCAGTAGGCGTATTCGTCCGACATTTCCTTAGTAATTTCAGGGTATTCGTCATGGAGATTTTCGGCTGTCTTTCCCATAACGAGAGCGTCTTCGGAAACGAGTCTTTCGGTGAGAAAGCGAGGGTTAGGATCGGCGGTTGCTCCCATGGGATGATGCCCCATGTGTTCAACGCCTCCGGCTATAGCTATATCACAGGCACCAAGAGCGATTTCTGAGGCAGCGCAGGTAACAGCCGTCATTCCACCAGCGCACATACGATCCACCGAGAAACCGGAGCAATCAACGGGAAGACCTGCAAGAATAGCCGAAGTTCTTCCAAGAGTAAGACCTTGATCCTTTTCCTGCGTGGTTGCGCCCCATACGTTTTCTTCTATCATTTCGGGCTTTACCTGGGGATTCCGGCGAAGAAGTTCCCTGATGACCTTCACCACCATATCATCAGCTCTCGTATACCAGAAAAATCCCTTCTCTCCGGCTTTTCCAAAGGCTGTTCTGATTCCATCAACAAGCACGACATCTCTTGCTTTCATATCTTATCCTCCTTCATGTGGAGTCGAGAGACGCCCGTAAAAAGCGCCTCTCGTGATTTTTCTATGCTGTTTTAATCCAACGCAAACCCTGCTTCTGGAATATCAAGCGGTGAGGCATCTCCAATCATTATTGCTCTTGCTTTCGCTTTTGCTTGGGTAAGGGTCTGGGTAATGAAGTAACGAGCGGATGCGATCTTACCGTAGTAGAAAGCAGCTTCTCGGTTTTCATCAAGAAGTTTCTTTTGAGAACGAGCATCGGTTGCACCATTTTCAGCGTAAATTTTCTGAAGCTTTTCGTCCGCAATGTTAGCCTGCCAGAGAAGGAGGAAGCCAAGGGTGACATCACCGAAAAGATCGAGATAAGGCTTGGCATTCAAGATGGCTACGTAGAAGTCTTCGCTCATACCCTTGAAGCCCATGTATTTGGTGGTTTCCATGAGGGCATTTTGAGCTTCTTCGTAGATCTGAATAAGTTCTCTCAGGCGATGATTCTGTTTGAATTGAGTGAGCTTTTCTGCAGTTAACTTAAAGGCGTTCTTTACTAGCAAACCATTTTTGTAGGTGAGTTTTCGTCCTATCAGATCGAGCGCTTGAATACCGTTGGTGCCTTCGTAGATGGAGGCTATCTTGCAGTCTCTCAAGAACTGCTCAACGGGGTATTCGGATGTATAGCCATAGCCACCGTAAACCTGGATTGCCGTTTCGCAGATTCGGAAGCCGAGGTCACTTCCAACAGACTTACAGATAGGAATGAGAAGATCAACATAGCCCTGGAAAAGATCTCGCTCTTCCTGACTTTCAGCCACTTCCACCCTGTCGATGCAGTAAGCTGCCACATACATCAAAGCTCGAAGAGCTTCGCTTCCGCTTTTCATAAACATGAGCATTCTTCTTACATCGGGATGCTGAATGATGGGCACTCGTGGAGCCGTTGCATCTTTCATCTTCTCAATCGGTGCACCCTGAAATCGTTCTTTAGCATACTTTAGAGCGTGGAGGTAAGCTGTGCTGGCATGGGCAAGTCCCTGAAGCCCGACAAAAAGTCGTGCTTCATTCATCATGTCGAACATGATTTTCATTCCTTCGTTTTCCTTGCCCATGAGATAACCTATGCATTGTCCGTTTTCACCGAAGTTGAGCACACAGGTTGCGGATCCATGAATACCCATTTTGTGTTCGATTCCACCGCAGGTAACGTCGTTGTCAACAAGATTTCCATTTTCATCGACTCTAAGTCTTGGCACCAGGAAGATTGAAATGCCCTTGGTTCCTGGAGGAGCCCCTTCAATGCGAGCAAGAACCATGTGAATGATATTTTCAGTAAGGTCATGCATACCGGAAGAGATGAAAATTTTCTGACCTTCTATTCTATAGGTGCCATCGGGGTTTCGATAGGCTTTTGTTCGGAGGTTACCAACATCGCTTCCCGCTCCGGCTTCGGTAAGACACATCGTGCCGCCCCATTCACCGGAAAACATTTTATACATGTAGATTTCTTTGAGTTCTGGCGTGCCGTATTTGTAGAGAAGTCGAGCGGCACCATGAGTAAGACCGGGATACATAAGAAGAGACCAGTTAGCGGCAGCAAGAAATTCTACACAGCAGTTAGAAACGACAAATGGGAAACCCTGTCCTCCTACTTCAGGTGGATCGGGCATAGCAAGCCATCCACCTTCTACGTAGGCTCGATAAGCTTTGTGGAAAGCTTCAGGTACTCTGACCTGTCCGTTTTCAAACTTGCACCCTTCGCGATCGCCTATCTTGTTCGTGGGATAAAATTCTTTCTCTGCAAGCTTAGCCGCTTCGGCAATAGCCATGTCGAACATGTCTGGGGAAAAGTCGGCAAACTTTGGATACTGACAAAGATCTTGAACTTTAAGTTGTTCATAGAGCACAAACTTAGCGTCTCGTTCGTCAACGATAAGCTTCATAATTTTGTCCCCCTTCCTGAGAATTATGGGAAGTATGCTCAGAATCCCCTCCTGATTCTGAATGCATTACTTCCTCAAAAACTCTTGCTGTGCCAAGTCCCCGTATAAAAAGATCTGATAGGGGATCGGCATAATCAATCAACTCAAACCTTCCCCCGGATGAAACCCATGTAGAAATGACTTCATCCAGGGCGCCAAAAACAAAACGTTTTACTAGACTTACTGGAATATCCTTTCTAAAAACTCCCTCCTCCTGACCCTGTTTAACAATGTCTCCAATCAGGTCTAAAAAGCGTTTTAGTTCGACCTTTTTGTATTCCTTCATAAATCTACTACTCTGGCGAAGTTCCACTTGAAGGACGGCAGCGAGTTCCGGGTTGTTCTTAAAGAGTTCCAGATGAACTCGAACAAAACGTTTTAATTTAAATAGTGCACTCTCTTCCTGGGAGATTTTCTGCTGGAAATAGGATATAGCGGTTCTCATTTTTTCTTCGAAGATAGAGATAAGGATATCGTCTTTGTTTTTGAAGTAGAGATAGATTGTTCCGTCGGCAACCCCGGCTTCACGAGCAATGTCTGAGACTCGAGACTGATAAAATCCCTTTTTAGCGAAGACTCTCACGGCAGCATCGAGTATCCGTTCGTATTTTTCGGCTTTCTTATCGTTTTTGCCGTTGGAATTTTTACCCATTGAACATTCCTCTTATTCACTTAGCCAAAAACATAGCCTTTAATGAATGAGCATTCATTCAATACAATGAGACCGAAACCGAGTCAAGGAAAAATTTAGGTTGCTGTGGAATTCTTTGTTCTGTAATCGACCATAGAAAATCGCTTTGCTTTTTGCCTTATTACAAAAACATGTGAATCTAAAGCGGGTGTAAGGCCTGAGCTTTCTTTAGAACCATTTTCTAAACACTTTCTTTTTTCTGAGAGTGTTCGAAAATTTTTTCCTTGCAAGGTTACCTAGCTAATAAACTAGCAAGAGTTGTAGGGGCGTACGGCCGTGCGCCCCTACATCGGTGCACCCGGCATGGGCGTGCCCCTGGATGTGAGAGTCCTCCCGTGAGTTGATCAAAGCGAGCGAAGGGAAGCGCAACTGCACGAGGGTGACCGAGTGTGGGGAGGAAGCGTGGAACGAAACTGCGAGCCGAT
>JBBFKT010000016.1 GCA_037482015.1 Thermodesulforhabdaceae bacterium | reverse complement strand
TTCCCTTCGCTCGCTGTGATCAACTCACGGGAGGACTTTCACCTCCAGGAGCACGCCCATGCCGTGCCCCTACAATTATCTGGTGAATCATATACGTTGAGTTTCATCCCTGCGTTTTTTTATGGTTTATGTTACTTTGCCACCCTATAAGGTAGGTTTTCAAACACCCTCTTATTTCAAGTTGACCCAGTTGTGAATTTTTGCTAACAAGAATTCCGAAATAGCAGTTTAAGAGGGGCAAAAAGGCTATGAGATTTAGCAAAGCAACCATAAAGGAAAGTTTCTGGTGGTGCTGGTGGTGGTGTGACATAAAGGGGGTGAGGACTGCCCACCAGTAGCCGCAGTTAGGAGATGACAAGGCGCCGTGGGCGGCTCACCCGCTCACGGCTTTTTTATTTTCAAGAAAGAGGTGTAAAAGTGGCAGATCGAAAAGTCTTTTTAGGAAACGAAGCTATAGCTTATGGGCTTGTTGAAGCAGGCTGTTCCGTAGCAACATCTTATCCAGGAACGCCGGCATCGGAAATACTCGATACCCTTCTTCGTATAAAAAAGAACCATCATCTCGATCATTTTTACGCCGAATGGTCTGTAAATGAAAAGGTAGCCTTTGAGATAGCTTTAGCAGCAAGTTATACCGGACTCCGTTCAGCCGTAATGATGAAGCAGGTTGGGCTTAACGTTGCTTCAGATCCTCTCATGAGTAGCGCTTACACGGGCACTAAAGGCGGATTTGTTATCATCTCGGCTGATGATCCTGGTCCTCACAGCTCCCAAACTGAACAAGACAGCCGGTTCTTTGCCATGTTTGCCAAAATCCCCGTGCTGGATCCAGCATCTCCCCAAGAAGCTAAAGAAATGGTTAAAAAGGCTTTCGAAATTTCAGAACAATTAGAACTTCCGGTTATGCTTCGACCCACCACAAGGGTGTGCCACGCCAGGCAGGATGTAATCTTAGAATCTTTTTCTATCCCACAAAACCTACCTCATTTTGAAAAAAATCCTCAACGATGGGCAGCAACACCTAAATTCCGATTCATCCTTCATAAAGCTCTAAACCAAAAGATAGAAGATTTATCTAAAAACGAGACACTAAAAACCTTCAGGGTTCTAAACGAAATTAATGGAGTTCGTCGTTCAAAGCGGTGCATTGTTTCTTCCGGTATAGTAACATCTTACGTTTGTGAAGTGCTAACATCTCTTGGTTTGTGGGAAGAGATTCCAATATTTCAAGTATTAATGCCCTACCCCATTTCAAAAAAACTGCTCGAACAACTTTCCAATTTTGAGGAAATCCTGGTGATAGAAGAAACTTATCCCGTTATAGAACTCCAGATAAGAAATGGAATCAAAGTTCTGGGGAGAGAAACAGGGCATATTCCCAGAGAAGGGGAACTTCTACCGGACAAGGTTGAAAGCATAATCAGTTCCTGGCTCAGATTGCCCCAAAGAACAACTATCCCTTCCGAAGCTACTCAGCGACGCCCAACTCTATGTCCAGGTTGCGGCCATAGATCAATCTTCTTTGCCATCAGAAAATGCTTTCCCAAAGGGATATACCCAAGTGACATTGGATGTTATACTCTTGGGCTTAACATTGGATCTGTCGATACAGTGCTCTGCATGGGAGCATCCATATCGCAGGCTATAGGGTTTTACAGAGCTTTTTCAGCAAAAGGGGATTCTATACCGCCCATAATAGCTACCATAGGGGACTCTACCTTCTTTCATGCTGGCATTGCTCCCCTTGTTGATGCGGTAACCTATGGAGCTTCTTTTGTGTTAGTAATACTAGATAACAAAACAACAGCAATGACGGGTCATCAACCCACTCCGGAAACTTTTTCAGAAACTCCAAAAATCTCCATTGAAGAAATGGTAAAAGCCTGCGGCGTATCTTTCCTGGAAACAGTGGATGCCTACGACCTGCAAAGCGTGATGGAAACTCTCAGAAAAGCGGGCACTTACGCCTTTGAAGAGAAAAAGGGTGTTGCGGTCATTATAGCTAAGTGCCCCTGTGTTACTGACAGGCGGCAGAAAAACAAAATTACTGGTCTTAAAGTACAGGTTACGGACAAGTGTCGAGGCTGCCAGTTCTGTGTTCGAAGGTTTGAATGCCCTGCAATTGAAAGTCAGGGACGAAAAAAACCGGTGAAGATCAATGAATTGCTCTGTGTGGGCTGTGGAGTTTGCATTGAAGTTTGCCCGTTTGGTGGACTGGCATCATTGAGTTGACGCAAAATTTAGAAGAAGTCGAAGTGTTGAAATGAACAATACTCCTTATTAAAGGGTAAACAACCCAGGAGAAAGTTTATGAAACAACAGATTGTCATTTCGGGTTTTGGCGGTCAAGGGGTTGTATTCATTACAAAACTGATAACAGAAACGGCCGTTTTCAAAGGTCTTTCAGTGCTTGCATCAGAAACTCATGGAATGGCTCAACGTGGAGGCAATGTAGTAAGCCATATAAAGGTCTATGATGCACAAAACAAAGATGGAAGATTCTGGAGTCCTTTAATTCAGTCGGGTAATGCCGACATTTTGATAGCTCTACATCCGGAAAGCATTCCACCTTACAGACATCTCCTAAAAGAAGGGGGTATTATTATTTGCAACAGTCCGGTCATTTCTGATAGCACACCGCCTAGCATGATCGTTTTTGACGCAACATCCGTTGCATCCAGGATGGGAAATCACCGCATGGCAAATGTCATTCTCATCGGATTTGCCGCAGCAAAGGGCTATTTGTTCTGTTCCCCAGATGATCTTATAGAAATGTTAAAGAAGGAAGGCGAAGACCAAAACCAAGGCATTATTAAAGCTATAGAGATCGGGGCTCGAGAGTCATGATCAGTGAATTAGCCCTTCTGCCTCAATACATCGTATCCGGCATAACAAGTGGTAGCATTTACGCTCTTATCGCATTAGGTTTTTCTCTAATCTATAACGCATCTCGAATTGTTAACTTTGCCCAGGGCGAATTTGTCATGCTTGGAGCCCTTATTGCAATCTCCTTCTCTCAAGAACAGGGGTTACCGCTATGGGCTGGAGCTATAGCCTCGATCGGGCTAGTAACAACCGTAGGCTTTCTCTTAGAATATGGTCCTCTTCGTAAGGCAAAATCCAAAAATCATTTAATTCTGGTGATGCTCACTGTTGGAGCGTCAATTTTTATGCAGGGAACAAGCATGCTTATCTGGGGCAAAGATGCTAAAACGCTTCCACCCATCGGCGGATACGAACCAATTCGGATACTAAACGCATCAATTATTCCTCAAACTCTCTTCATCCTTGGCGTAGCAGGAACTCTTCTGCTGCTTCTCTCTTTTTTCTTCCATCACACCCGTCTAGGCAAAGCTATAAGGGCCATAGCCGAATATCCTGAAGGGGCGGCGCTTATTGGAATTCCCGTGAGAAACCTCGTAATGTTTTCCTTTGGGCTTAGTGGAGCTTTGGGTGCAGTGGCTGGTATTTTGGTCACACCGCTTACGACGATGAGCTACCAATGTGGGCTAATGCTTGGGCTCAAGGGTTTTGCGGCTGCGGTGCTTGGAGGATTTGGATCTTTTCCAGGTGCGGTGCTTGGAGGGCTAACTCTCGGGCTTATGGAATCTCTAGGAGCCGGTCTAATCTCTTCCACATACAAAGACGCAATAGCTTTCGTAGTGCTTTTGGGTATCTTGTTTTGCAAACCTACTGGTATTATAGGTGAAGCTAGAACTCATCGAGTCTGAGGGCATTCCTATGCTGGAGCGTCGATCATTGATTCTAATTCTTCCAATACTTCTTGGACTTATATGGCTTACCGCTAAAAACGACTATATTTTCACAACCGCTAATATTCTCGCCATAAATATTATAGCCGTAACCGGCTTGAATATTCTTATAGGAGCGACAGGCCAAGTTTCCATAGGGCATGCAGCCTTTATGGGAATTGTTGCTTATTTATCAGCTATACTTTCTTCAACTTACAGCGTGCCTATTTGGTTAAGTTGCAGTCTCAGCCTTCTCGTCGTAAGCCTTATAGCACTTCTAATTGCAATTCCCACGCTCCGCCTGGAAGGAAATTATCTGGTTATGGCTACGCTTGGTTTCAACATTGTGGTTCAGATAATTATGAATCAATGGGAGTCCGTAACTGGAGGACCATCAGGTTTCAGCGGAATTCCGAGGCTTTCTCTAGGCAAATTCCACATAGAAAATGATCGTCAGTTTTTCCTGATCGTATGGAGCATTGCTATTTTCCTAATATGGATAACCATCAACCTAGAAAGAACAAAGATAGGGAGGGCTTTCAGAGCTATTCGAGCGAACAAAGTGGCGTCGGAAGCATCAGGTGTGCCGGTTCATTCATATCGATCACTCGCTTTTGTAATTAGCGCTATATACGCCGGTATAGCCGGTGTCCTTTATGCTCATTACATGACTTTCATCAGTCCAAAAACCTTCGGAATTTTAACATCCTTGCAATGGTTAACCATGTCTGTGCTTGGCGGTATGGGCGATGTATGGGGAGGCATACTAGGGACAGCCTTTCTTACCTTGCTTCCAGAATTTCTACATAAACTCGAAGACTTACACATTCTTTTCTACGGCTCCATCCTTATGGGAACGCTGATTTTCTGTCCCGAAGGACTTGTGCCAGCCTTAAAAAAACTTTCTAAAAGAACTGAAACACAACAGTCTCTTATATTCAACGATGACGACCGCATAGCGATGTCCAATAAAAAGGAAAAGATCTTGCCGTCTAGTGGCTATTCAAATGCGCTACTTAAGCTTGAACAGGTATCATTAAACTTCGGCGGGTTGCGAGTTCTTCATAACATCACGCTTGAATTTCCATCTAAGGGAATCCACGCAATTATAGGACCAAATGGCGCAGGCAAAACAACCCTTCTAAATGTAATCTGTGCTATGGTGGAAGCCAAAGAGGGGAACATAAAGCTTTTAGAAAATGGGAAAGTTCTATCCATCAATCGAGAATCAACTCACATTATCGCCCAAAAGATCGGAAGAACCTTCCAGGTAAGTCAGATTTTCCATGGTATGACTGTTTTAGAACACGTTCTTATAGGCATGCACAAAGATATTCAGGAAAACGTTGTAGCGGGCATGATGATGCTTCCTTCTTTTCAAAAGAAAATCAGAGTTTACGAAGAAGAAGCTCTGAGCTTGCTTGATATGTTCGGGCTACGCCAAAAGGCTTTTGTTTGCGCAGAAACTCTATCCCTTTTTGAACATAAACTTCTGGAAATAGCTCGAGCCATAGCGGGACGCCCGGTTTTTATCCTTCTTGACGAACCTGCAGGTGGACTAAGCAGTATGGAAAAATCCGATATTAGTTGGTTAATTACCCAGATTGCTCGGTGCGGTATCGGTGTTGTTCTTATCGATCACCATATGGACCTGGTATCAAGCCTTGCGAATCGGGTGGTTGTGCTTCACCAGGGAATGGTGATCGCTGATGGTTCTCCCACAGAAATTTTCAATAATTCAGAAGTTATCGAAGCTTATCTCGGACATCAAAAAAAGGCGTTAGTCTTTCCTGTGCCACCAAGCAGTATATTACGATGTGCATCTGGAGCTGGGGAATTGAAATGAGATAAATCAACTAAAAAAGCAGGAGGATCAAGAATCCATGGACAGTCCAAACTTCATGCCTGAGAAGCTTACAGAAAGCGACCTTAAAGAAATTCAACTTCGAGGACTTCAATGGACGGTTCAACATGTTTATAACAACTCGCCCTTTTATAGACAAAGACTCGATGAAGCCAGAGTAAAACCGGAAGACATCAAAAGTCTTGACGATATTAGGCGACTGCCCTTCACAACAACCGATGATCTACAAGAAGGCTATCCTTTTCCCCTTAGATCTGTGCCTTTTGATAAGATTGTTAGAGTTCATGCATCATCCGGGACAACGGGAAAAAGAAAAATACTTTGTTACACTCAAAAGGACATCGACGATTGGGCAAATATGTTCGCCAGATGCTACCAGATGGCTGGCTTATCCCGTAATGATCGCGTTCAAATTGCCGTAGGATATGGTTTATGGACGGCTGGAGTTGGGTTTCAAAACGGTTGCGAGCGATTTGGCGCAATGGCTGTTCCCGTAGGACCTGCCAATGCAGAAATTCACTGTCAGATGCTTGTGGATCTTCAATCGACCGTTTTTTGTGCCACGGCTTCCATGGCTCTTCTTATGGCAGAAGAAATACACCGAAGAGGCATACGGGATAAAATCGCCCTGAAGAAAATAATCTTCGGAGCAGAACGTCACAGTGCCAGAATGAGACAGCGAATCCAAGAACTAACCGGAGTAGAACACTTATTCGATATTCCTGGGATGACAGAGCTTTACGGTCCTGGAACGGGTCTTGAGTGCATGGTTCACCAGGGTATTCATTACTGGGCAGACTATTACATTCTGGAAATTCTGAATCCAGAAACTCTTGAACCCGTTGCACCTGGAGAAGTAGGAGAAATGGTTGTGACAACGCTTCGAAAAGAAGCTGCTCCCCTTATCAGATACCGCACAAGAGACCTTACAAGGTTGATTCCAGACCCTTGTCCCTGCGGAACCCCCTTCCCACGTCACGATCACATCCTGGGGCGTTCTGACGATATGTTTATATTCCGAGCGGTAAACATTTATCCTGGGCAGATTGATTATGTGCTTTCTCAGATAAGCGGAATAGGAAGCGAATACCAGATCCACTTATATCATCGAGAAGATGGAAGAGACGTGATGCTTGTTAAGGTTGAACGAGCGCCGGAGATCCCAGAAGAAAAGGATCCATTAATCAGAGAAACGATAGCTCAATCCATCCGAAGACATCTTCTTGTTCGAGCCGATGTAGAGATTCTGGATTACGGAACACTTCCTCGAACAGATAGAAAAAGTAAAAGAGTCTTTGATCATCGTAATCTTAACGGTAACGGTAACTAAAACGCAGAGAGCGCAAAATTATCCGTGGGCTCTCTGTTTTTTGAATAATCCTGGATCCGGGTAGAGCACATCTCATCGGTAGGTTCCTTTACCGGTGAAAAAAGTTCAACAGTAAGAACTCCCAAAAAAGGAGGAAAAAGATGAAAAAAAAGATCCTAGGATGTCTTACGTTGTTTTTGATTGGGGCAATCATTTGTTCCTTCGGCATACTTTCTGCCGAAGAAGGAAAGGATCGTAAAGAACCTATAAAAATTGGGGCTCTTTTTGCTCTTTCCGGACCTGCCTCTTCAATAGGCACACCCACTAAACTGGTTGCACAGATGGTAACCGACAAGATTAACAAAGAAGGCGGAATTAACGGACGACCTATAGAACTTGTTTTTGGCGACACGGAAAGCGATCCTACTAAAGCTCTTATGGTAGCTAAGCGACTCGTGGAACAGGAAGGAGCCATCGCTCTTATCGGACCAACCAGAACAGACAGCGGAATGGCAATAAAACCTTACATTGAAGAAAAAGGAATACCAACAGTAATGACCATCGGTGGTGATCCGGTTATAGCGGGGGGTAAATTTGGAAGTTATAAATGGACATTCAAAACACCCCAGAGAACTTCTGTAGCGGTCAAAAAGGTTTACGGTTATTTGAAAAAGCAAGGGATCAAGAAGGTTGCTATTATCCATGCTACAGATGGGTTCGGTCGAGACGGATTGATGTGGCTTAAAGAGATTGCTCCCGAATACGGTATAGAAATTGTCGCCGTAGAATCTTTTGATGTAAACGATCCGGACATGACGACACAACTTACCAAGATCAAAGCAAGTAATCCTGAAGCCGTAATATGCTGGACCATAGGGCCGGCAGGTGGGAAGGTAGCTAGAAATTATAAACAACTGAATCTTTCAATGCCGCTTTTCCAGTGCCATGGACAGCCAGATCCCAAGTATATTGAACTAGCCGGGGATGCTGCGGAAGGCACTATAATGCCATCAACCAGGCTGATGGTTGCAGATCAACTTCCAGATACTGATCCTCAAAAACCAGTCGTGCTTGAATTTATAAGACTTTACAAAGATGTGTATCATTACGACAAACAATATCCCATTAACACTCATTCAGGCTACGCCTGGGACGCTCTCATGCTGCTTGCTCAAGCGATGAAGAAAGCCGGAGTAGATCGGGAAGCGATAAGATCCGAGCTAGAAAAAATCACAGGATATGTGGGTGTGAGTGGCATTTATAATCTAACTCAAGAAGATCATAACGGGCTTGGGACGGATTCTCTAGTTATAGTAAAAGTTGAAAAAGGAGCATGGAAGCTACTCGAACCTTAAACTATGAAAATCCTTATCGTTAAGCTCAGTGCACTTGGGGATATTGTCCACGCTTTACCTGTTGTGGACTATATTAAAAGTTATCTTCCCGCAGCCGAAATAGACTGGGTGGTGGAGGAGCGCTTTCAGGAACTCCCTGCCGCCCATCCCCTTATAAATTGTGTTTATCCGGTGGATACCAGAACAATAAGGCGTCATCCTGTAAAAGCTCGGAAAGTTCTTATTCATTTAAGTCGGACGATGGCAAGTCAAGCTTACGATGTGGCTTTAGATCTTCAGGGCAATATAAAAAGTGCCATTTTCACCATACTTTCCCAAGCGCGTCTAAGATATGGTTTTTCTAGATCGGAAGTTAGGGAATTTCCGAATCTTTTTGCTACAAACAGAAAAGTTTCTATTCCTGGAACTATCCAGCCCATAAGAACGAAGATATTGCACATTGTAGGTAAGTTCCTGGAAGACATAGAGATACCAACCCCCGGAAACAATATGACCTACTGGAATAAACATCTTGATCACATCATCGATGCTAATGAGAGATCGCATCAGGAGATGCTTTTAAAAAGGCAAGGCTGGAACGGTGAGCCTTTGATCGGGGTTATTCCCGGCACCACACGTGAAACCAAGATGTGGCATTTAAAACGGTGGTGTGAGTGCTTGGAACTTCTTTATAAAGACGGCATTGGAAGAATTCTTATGTTTTGGGGATCCCCAAAAGAACGGCTCTTTGCTGAGAAGATTCTTAGTTTATCTAGACTTAATCATGGAAAAGGGTCTAACTGCTCGTTATTGTCCCCCATCATATGGGAAGGGGGTAATATTAAATCCTTAATAGGAGCACTATCTCTCACATCTATTGTAATAGGTCCTGACACAGGACCACTTCACCTTGCAGCGCTAATTGGTATTCCTACAGTTTCCATTTTCAGAGCAACGGATTCGGCTAAATACACCCCTTCTGGATCAACTCACGCTTCCTGCCAGGTTCCTATGCCCTGCAGCCCATGCCTGAAAAAGAAATGTAAATTAAATGAGATTTGCAGTCTGGCTATCCCTGCAGAAACAGTGGTAAATTATATAAAGACCATATTTAATGCAACACGTTAGACATTATAACACCATCTCCATCCTTCGTTACATCCATTGGCATTCCGTTCTGCAAAGATACAGCAGTCATAAATCTTGACTTGTCCACTTTTTCTTTAAGAGGATGAGATTCTAGCAATCTTACAGCGTAGTCATTAAAGTCCTTGATTTTCTTGTAAATATCCGGATGAATCTCAGCATATACTCGACCATCAAGCGTTCCGATCTTTATCGGTTCGTAGATAACTTCCACTGGAGTCCCAATAGCAACCTGAGGATACAAAACAGCTATATGTTCCGGATAAGTTCTGATACATCCGTGGCTAACCATCCTGCCAACTCCCCACGGCATGTGAGTTCCGTGAATGCCATACATGGGGGCAAACTTCATAATGTATTTTCCCAAAGGATTATCGGGTCCCGGAGGCATTGTGGTAGCTCCGTATTTAGCTTGAAGCGAAGGAGGAATATACCACGTGGGATTTTCTCTTTTGCTCTGAATTTTGTAAATACCAACAGGCGTTTCCCATCCTTCATCCCCAAGCCCCACAGGGTAGGTTTGCACAGTTCCTTCCGAGGGTCTAAAGTAGTAAAGTCTGTATTCAGGAATATTAAGAACGATACCCCCGTAACGCATAGGAGGTAAGACCCACATTGCAGGAATCATGACCTTAAGCCCTTTTGGAGGGACCCACGGATCCATAGAAGCGTAAAGTAGCTGAAGTTCATTTATGCCAAGGCCGTATTTCCTAGCAATATCAAGTAGCGTCTCCTTATCTTTAACGATGTGATACTGTAAAGATCCAATAACAGTACGGTCTGGATATGAGTAAGGATACTTTTTTGGTGGTTTTATAGGGAAATCTTCTTCGTCACCTCCCCATCCTTCTCCCATAGCAACAACTAGAAAGCATATTGTAAGACATAAAAAAACAAGAATGTTTAAACCAGCAATCCTTCTGCCTGTCATTTAGCTTTACACCTCCATCATCCACGATGAAAAAGATTCGCCTCTATAACTGGATAAATTTCTCTAATAGCCTTCTCATAATCTTCAGGAAAATCGATTTCTATCCACGGTAGTCTCTCCACCGGCACCGCTTCTATAAAACACCCGGAAGCGATGGTATCTACAGCAAAAGGAACCATTTCCTTCAAATGACCCTGGGCAAGAAGTTTCTCGATCGTATTCATAAGAATATCCCATCCAGCAGCATCAAATTTTAACATTCCTACGTTTTCCCCGTCGGCATCCTTAAACGCTTTGCTCAAACCGCTTACACGTTTACCTTCCACTCGAACTTTCATTTCCTCCTCATTGAGATTAGCATGAAAATCCATAGCTAACGCATTGGGGCTTTCACAAGCGAGAAGCTTTCGTAATATGTCAGGATGAAAAAGAACATCAGAATTTAGCACTATACAGCCCTGATAACCTGTCTCTCTGGCAAGCCATAGAGAATACATGCTGGATGTATTCTCGTATTCCTCATTCTCCACATATACCACTCTATTACCCAGAATCTCTCTAACTCGCTCGCTCTTATATCCAACAACAACAGTTACATCCTTAATGCCACATGATTCGAATGCGGCTAGCTGAATCTCTATTAGAGTTCTACCACCAAAATCAAGAAGGCATTTGGGACGATCTTTAGTATAAGGCAAAAGCCTTTTACCCTGACCAGCAGCAAGAATTACAGCTTTGTTTACACTCATTATCTTTTCCTCGAAACCAAACGTTTATAAAGAAGCATAGCGAAAAGTGGAGCTCCTACACCTCCCAGGACAAGGAACCAGTGAATTCGATCAGCAATCGCAAGAATCACAAGAAGATAGGCAAAATCTCGATTGGCTGTTTTGTCAACAAGGGATGAAACGGTATCCCTGGCCGTAATGACATCTTTCAAAGTTGATTCCGAAAATAAAAGTCCAGGTTCAGACTCATTCTTTAGTGGAACCGCAAACCAGGTAAAAACAAATGAAAGAAAGCTTCCGAGAAGCAGCAATCCTCCCAACAAGCCGTAAGGGAAAAAACCTAATCTATTTACAGATGCGACCGTTAAAGCAGTAAACAATACCCAGTGGACTATGTTATCAGTGGTCACATCAAGCCATGCACCGAGGCGGCTTTTCTGGAAACGAAGTCTTGCCAGTTCTCCGTCGCAGCCGTCAAAAATAGAAGAAAACAAAAAGGCTATAGACCCTAGAATAATTGATAGATAGGTGCCCTCAAAAATCATAATACACCCAGCAAGACCTATAAGAAAGTTGATTACCGTAATCTGATTTGGAGTTATGGGCAGGTCAGCCAGCCGCTTTGTTATAGCCAGAGAAATTCTACGATTGATATGTCTTGTGAGCCAGCTATCTGTTTTACTCTTTAAGGCATTGAAGAGATAATCTTCTGCTCGTCTTAGATCTTCTTCGTTATCAACATCCTGCCAAAAGACCGATCCAACATCAGCGCTTTCCATAAAGCCCTTATCAGCAAGCTTTTGAATACCATCGGAAAGGGTTTCTTTGCCTTCCTGCAAAGCCTCTTCAAGGGCATCAAAAACCACCTTAGAACAGAGGAAAAACCCTGTATCTACCCCGTTGAATTCATCAATTTTTTTGCCAATGCGTCTTATCAGACCTTGTTTATCGACGAAAACCTTGGTAGCTTCTTCCAAATCGTGCACTCGAGAAGGATCAAAATCCACAGCAAGCCTGCAATGATTATCAGGAAGAAAGTTAGCAGCAAGCCTTTTTATAAGAGTCGGCTCCGTAACATGATCTGCCATCATCAGGAAAAACCGATCATTTTCCTGAAATTCATCCTTTGCTTTATAAACTGACCAGCCATTAGGCCTTTCCCATTGATCATTATAAACACAGCGAACCGTAACATCCTCGGGACTTCTAGATTTAAGAAAGGCTTCTAGCTCATGGCTGAGAAAGCCTGTCACAACCACGAAATCCTTCACACCGGCTTCTCTAGCAGTATAGATTGTGCGAAGAATTAAAGGCACTCCTCCTACTGGAATAAGAGGTTTAGGAACATGGTTGGTTCTTTTCCCAAACCGTGATCCTTTACCTGCTGCGATGATTAAAGCCTTTGTAACCTTTCCCTTACATTCTCCCGAAGGCTCGCAAGAATTAACAGCCGAACAAGACATAAGCCGTCACAACTCCTTTTTCACATCCACCAAGATTTATTCCGGAAATACGGCTCAAAGAATGGAGATGCAGCCTAAAAATATAGACCCGGTAGGGGACACATTACAGCATGTCCCCATCCAGGAAACCGCTCTAGACTATCGGTTTAAGCTCCACATCCACTGCATCCAGAAGTGTCTTCTCTGGATTCCCCTTTCTGGCTTTCTTCTTCTTTGCCAAATTTCCGAACGATTTCTATCATTTCTCTAAGTCGATCATCTACCTTCCTGAAAAACGATCCTTCTTCGTATGTGCCGTCGGGTAGTAGCGCCCCCGCTTTCATCCCCGTCAAAATTTCAATTCCTTCCTCAATTCTACTTATAGGCCATATGTGGAACAGGCCCTTATCTATTGCTTCTACCACTTCTTCCTTCAACATCAGATTTCGCACGTTTTTCTCGGGGATAATAACACCCTGCTTCCCATTAAGTCCCTTAGCTTTACAGATGTGGAAGAAGGCTTCGATTTTCTTTGTAACTCCCCCAACAGGTTGAATTTCACCCTTCTGGCTAACCGAACCGGTTACAGCAATCCCCTGATAAACTGGCACTCCGGATATTGCGCTAAGGAGTGCGTATAACTCAGCGCTTGAAGCACTGTCTCCTTCAACCATCCCATAACTTTGTTCGAAACACAAACTTGCGGTTAGTGAGATAGGTTTATTCTGGGCAAACCTTTCTTTAAGGAAATTAGTAAGAATCATTACACCTTTGGTATGTATAGGTCCACTCAGCCTTGACTCTCGCTCTATCGCAATAACCCCTTCTCTTCCGATGGACACTGTGGCGGTAATCCTGTTAGGTTTTCCAAATTCGTAATCCCCAGTCATAAGAATAGAAAGTCCATTAACTTGACCAACCTTGTAACCGTCGGTTTCAACCCAGAAAATATCCTTTTCAACCATTTCCCGGACTTTTTCTTCGATGAGATTCGATCTGTAGATTCGCTTGTCGATTGCCTTTTGAACATGTTCTCTTCTTATTAATTCCGAGCCGTCCAAGCTGGCGAAATAATTGGCTTCCCGAACGAGGTCACTAATGTCTCCCACTTCAAGAGAAAGTTTCTCTTTGTCTTCAGCCTTTTCCATACTGTATTCCAGGAGGCGAGCAAAACCTGTGCTGTCAAGGTGACGATAATTGTTGGATTCGCAAAAATTAGCCAGCATCCTGGCACACTGCATTAAGTTAGATCCATTGTTATCCATTGATGTGTCAAGGTGCGCTTTGACTTTAAAGAGCTTCTGGAACTTATCGTCGTAAATATAGAGCAACTCGTAAAGCCACGGGTCACCTGTCAAAATAATCTTAACGTTAAGAGGTATAGGCTCGGGGCGAATGGTGCGAGTGCTGAAAATTCCATAGAGTTCACCCAGGTCCTCGATCCGAATAACCTTATCTTTCAAGGCTCGTTTAAGAGCTTCCCAGGAGATATACCATTTCAAAAGATCGAGAGCCTTCATAACCAGGTAACCACCATTGGCTTTATGAAGAGCTCCCGGTTTAATCATGGTGAAATCGGTAAACAGAGCTCCAAACCAAGCCTGTCGCTCAATCGTGCCAAATAAATTGGGATAAGCCGGATTTGATTCTATAACTACGGGTGCCCCCTTAAGTTCCGAATTGTCTATAAAAACATTGACATCGTATCGTTTCATCACCCCATTTCGGTAAGGCATAGTAAAGGGTGAGATCTGAGGCGGCTGTCCTTCTTCGGATTTCTTTTTGAAATCATCGATATTTTCTACAATATCTTCCTGCATTGCCTTAAGGTGTTCAATTACATCTTTTTCGTCGTGATATTTTTCAAGAAGAACTTCCACAAGCTGTCCCACGACAAACATGGCGATTTCTCTATCGAGTTTGCCCCGCTTTTCCCTGAACTTGCTCTCCAGTTCTCGGATTTTGCGGATAGCTTCTTTCATTTTCTCCTGAAGCTCTTCGCTTTTGGCTCGTAGATGCTTTCTTTCTTCATCCGTAAGATGAGCTATGTCCTCCTGACTCATCGGTTGACCGTCAGGGCGAGCTGGAATAATCATCATGCCAACCTGGGAAAATTGCAGGATGAAACCTTCTTCTCTGGCGGTTTCTGAAAGATTTTCAATAATTTCTCGCCTTTTTTCTTCAAACTGTTGCTGAAGCTCGCTCTCCTTTGATCTGTAATCATCGCTATCGAAAACTTCCGGGATTTTTTGCTGGAGAGTAGTTATAAGATCCTGGATATCCTTTTTTAGTTCCTTTCCCTTACCCGATGCCAGCTTAATAGCCTTGGGTTTATCGGGCTCCTTAAAGTTATAAACATAACACCAATCGGGTGGTGTAGGTTCCTTTTTTGCCTGCTCTTCCAAAAAGGTTTTAGCTATGTAAGTAAGACCCGTTTTGGGTGCACCGGCCACAAAGATATTGTAGCCATCTTCTTTTATGCCTATGCCGAAAAGAATAGCATCTATAGCTCTTTCCTGTCCGATGACACCTCCAGCCTTATCACTTATCTCCGCTGTGCTTCGAAAAGGAAGCTTTTCAGGATCTATAAAAGCTCGAGTGTCCTTTGCAGGCAATTCAGGATGGTTACCTATCATATTCCTTCCCCCTTTAGCTCAATAAGTCTAATCTGACCTTTTTGTCGTAGCTTGCCGCAGCAGTTTGCAGAACAACTCGTATAGCATTTATCGTATGGCCATCCTTTCCGATCACTCGACCAAGATCCTCAGATGCTACCTTGAGTTCAACAAGAACCGTCCTTTCGCTTTCTTTTGACTCTACCACTACTTCGCCTGGTTTTTCCACAAGAGACTTAGCCAGAAATTCAACAAGGCTTTTCATCTTTTCGTTTAAAGGTTCTGCCATATTTACTCCCCTCTTTTCTCAAGCTTTGCTCTAACGGAGAATACTTTATCCTGAGGCTTAACCATTTTATCTCTGCGGTCATCAATTTTTATAAGTGTTAAAACTCTACGAACTCCTTCTTCAAAACATCGTTCGTGCATCCTGGAAATTACTGGAAAAATCTCACCTAACGATCCGGTCAATATTGTCCCCATGGGGGTAAGTTCATACTGAAGACCGCTTTCCTCAACCACTTCAAGAACCTTTGCTACATAGTTACTTAGACTTGTATCAGATGTTCCTAAAGGAACAATACTTACCTCAACAATCGCCATTTTGCTAAACTCCCTAATCCTTTGTCGCCAAATTTCTTTAATGCCTTAAGGGTTATTTCGCAAGCACTTTACGCTACTTCTCTAAAAAATCCGAAGGAATCAGGCGAACAAGATTTTTAACGCTATCGTAAAAATGTTCTTCTCGATGAGCCTCCAGAGTAAGAATAGGATAAAGTCTGTTTTCTGCGAGCTTGTTGAAAAGTCCCTTAAAATCTACCGTTCCAGTCCCGGGGGGAAAATGAGTATCTTCTGAACCGTCATTGTCATGAATGTGAACTTCTTTCAAGTAGGGCATGAGGCTATCGAGCCATTCCATAAGAGGCGCTTTAGCAAAGCAGTTTCTATGACCCACATCGAGGCAAAAACCTAAGTGGGGAGAATCGATTGTTCTGATTATCCTCAAGTGGATATCGGGATTCTCCTCCCAGACATTTTCAATAGCTATAGAACAACCAATGTGTTCTGCTCTCTTTGCCATACTTTCCCAAAGAGGCAGAGAACGTTCAATAAATTCGCTGACATGCTCCCTATGATGGCGAGGATCAAAACCCGTGTGACATACGACCTGGCAGGGTTTCATGAGTTCACAAACATCCATAAGCTGGTGGAGTCGAACAAAGGATACATTTCTTATCATAGGATCAATACTGCCGGGACAGAGATCCCAAAAGGGTCCATGAATAGAGTAGCGAATACCTTTTTGTCTAAGAATTTTAGCCATTTCGGCAAATACCTTTCTGGGAAGCCCATCCAACTCCTCGCCACCAATACCAATCTCAACAGACATCCCTTCCTGTAGTAGAGATCCCACATACCTTGAGAGAAATCTCCAGGGCATACCAACATGAAGAATTGAAATAACTTTTCGTTCTTCTCTAGAAAAAACGCTCATGGTTTAATTTCCTATCATCATTTTATCCAGATTCTTTACCTCTCAGGCGTCCCCATACTCCACGCTCTAAAAAGCTTCCTTTAACATTTTCTTCCATTTCCAGAAACATCTTCCACGGAACCGCAAAAGACAGGATATCTCTACCAAGGTGTTTTTTTAAGTAGAGTCTTGCTGAAATGTCGGTCAATCCAACAACAGCTCGAGGATTTTCAGAAGCGGCTTCTCTATAAGGGAAAACACCTATAGTCTGACAACCAGCACCAAAGGGAATAATCACATTTTCAAAGCCTTTTCTATAGTAATTGGCAAGCACCACGAGGGCTGAAAGTTCCTCGGGAGATGCAAGGAACACCACCACAGACGGTGTTTCTTCAGCTGGGTTAACGTCTCTGAGAGGCTTAAAAATGACATACTTGGATGGCACCTCGATCATCGGAAGATTATCGAGAAAGTCTTTAACAAGTTCGGGAGATTTTAAGTATCTTTCGCCTTCCAGAAAATCTTCAAGAAATTCCTCGGAAACGAATTGTTTAATCTCATCGGCCACTTTTTTTCCTGGTTCCCAATGAGCATTTCCCACCGAAAGGAAATAACAAAATCCGTCTATACCACCGGGGAATTTAATATATTGATTCCCAAAGCCAAGCCCAACGCCCCCTCCCCAGCAACCATAGGTTTTTTCGCTAAAGACCGCCGTGCCCCCTTTAGCAGCACGAGCGAGCATCCACATAACGCAACCCCATTTACCTTCTTTAAATTCTGCCGCTGATGCCGGTTTTTCATTAGACCAAACAATAGCAACCGGCTCAAATTTAAATCCTATAGACTCAGACACCTTGCTTAACATGGCTTACCTCCTTTTACGCAAGCAACCCGTAAACACTAAAACCAAATCACAGGACTGCATCCAAAGGCAAGTCAATTATTGACGGAGGGTGTCCGAAAATTTCTATTATGGGACGGTAAAGTGACATAAACCAGAGAAAACGCAGGGATGGAACTCAACATGAAAGACCTTTCTAGACGCAGGTATCTAACAAACAATCCAACATGTGATTCTTCAGGCTTGGGATAGGTGCGGTCAGTTTGACCAAAGACGGCGGTAGGATATTGGGAGGGTCGCCGTCCTCGGCGACCAATGCATTGCAAATTTTACGCTTCCCTGTGGTCATTGTTAATATGAAGGAAAGTTACCGAGAGGAACGAATAACAAAGCGAATTGGTAGATATCCAAAAACGGACGGCAAGGACGCCGTCCCTCCCAAGATGATAGTAGGGGCACGGCATGCCGTGCCCCTACTATTGCCAGGACAACCCTGGATGGAAAAAATTTTCGAACACTCTCATTGTTGACTTCCTACTCAAACTGCCTAAAGGTATCATGTGAAACCCATTAGGGTTTGTTTAAGTTTGATTTTGATTGGAAAATCCAAGCGAAAGGGACAAAGATGGTTCAACGGCTCAAAGAAAAGTTTGGCGGGGTTTTACTTATTTTGCTGTTAATCGCTATCGGATATGTTTGTTTCCATTTTCTGTTCATGGACTTTGTTATAGATTCCTGGTGGTTTGACTCTTTAGGCTACGGCAAATACTTCTGGCAGAGAGCAATTTATCGATACGTTATATTTTCAGGAGCTACAGTTATCTTTTTCGCAGTCTTTTTTCTTAATTTCTGGATTACATCACGAGTTCTCACTAAACCACAGGCAAAACCGGAATCCGGTGCGTTAGAACAACGTCGAATAAAGCAAATTGTCGAAAAATTCCGCTATGGGTCTTTAAGAGTTTACACTCCTCTTGCCATGATTCTGGCTATAATCCTTGCCTACCCTATGTTCAAGGAATGGGAAAAGGTTCTTCTCTTTATTTTCTCAACCCCGTCCGGCATAAAGGATCCAACTTTCTCAAAGGACATAAGCTTTTATATCTTTTCGCTTCCTTTTTATCGTTTGATAGAAAAACGATTTGCCATCATTTTTATCATACTTACTGCTGCAACTTTTGTTCTCTATGCCTTAGAAATAAGGCTTCTTAAAAGAACCTTCGATCGTTTTGCTTTTCCAAAACCGGTTCGAATTCACTTGAGTATTTTGCTTGCAGGCCTGGCTTTCATAGCGATATGGCATCTCATGATAATCCAGTATGAACTTGTTTACACCAGCAGTCATTCGACTTTTTATGGCCCAGGTTACGTAGAAATGAACGTTAAGCTACCTCTAATATGGCTAACAACTATATTTATAGCTTTAGGGGGTATATTCCTTGTTATATTCTTTAACTCAGGAAAAGCATGGAAGCAACTTGGAGCCTTGCTCATTCTGGCGGCCTTATCCTATGGATTGTTGCAATCGAACTTTATAACTGACAGAGTTCAAAAGTATATCGTAAAACCGAATGAACTTTCCAAGGAACTCCCCTACATTAAACGCTCTATTCAAGCAACCTTGGAAGCCTACAATATTCGAGATGCAGAGATACGAGAATATAAACCTCCTGAAAATGGAGGGATACTAGAAAAAACAGAAGAGATAAAAAACATCCTGCGTAACATTCCCGTTTGGGATAAAGACCTTCTCCACGACGTTTACAAACAACTTCAGGGCTTAAGGCCTTACTACGACTTTACCAGCGTAGATGTTGATCGATACATCGTTGGTGGATTTCCTCAGCAGGTCTTCATCGCCCCGAGAGAACTCTCAATAGAAAAACTTCCTGAAAGCGCAAAAAACTGGGTTAACATTCACATGAAATATACTCACGGCCATGGAGTTGTTATCACTCCAGCCATTCAAGGCGGAGAAGAACCAATAACATGGTTCATAAGAGACCTTCCGCCCAGATCATCCTATGGATTTGCTTTGAATCAGTTCTCCATATATTACGGACAAGCAAACTATACCTATGCAATCGTTCCAAATAAACTCGGCGAAGTCGGCTATCCTCAAGGAGAAATTACCTCAACAGAAAGTTATCAAGGCACAGGGGGAGTGCCCCTAACATCAATTTTGAGAAAAGCTGTATTTGCCATTTATTTCAAAGATCGCAACCTATTCTTCACTACAAACACCACAAAAGAATCACGAATAATGTTCAGGCGAAACATCGTAGAAATTGCCCAAAAACTTACTCCATATCTTGGACTTGATAGAGACCCCTATGTAGTTGTTGCCAAAGGTAAGTTGTTCTGGATCCAGGATGCTTACACCTTTTCTAACCGTTATCCAAATGCGGAACCCTTTAGTGAAACGATAAATTACATTCGAAACAGCGTAAAAATAGTAATTAATGCCTACGATGGTTCTGTAAATTATTACATCTCTGATTCTAGAGATCCTGTTATTCAGGCATACCGTAGAGCCTATCCGGGGTTTTTCAAAGACATTTCTTCAATGGATGAAGAATTACGCCCCCATATCAGATACCCTCAGGATATATTTGAGATTCAAATGGCTATGTTTGCCCGCTATCATCAAACCAACCCGGAAAGTTTTTATAAGCAGGATGACTCATGGCGTTTTTCCAGAACTTTTAGAAAAGGTGCAGAAAAAACAATCCACCCCTATTACCTTACGCTAAATATCTTCGATCCAAACAATACGGAATTCCTGCTCATCCAACCCTTTAGCCCCAAAGGTCTGGATATTCTGAGAGCAATTGCAACTGTATCTTCTGAGGGCGGACGTTATGGGAAAATAACAGTTCTGGCATTCCCGAAAGAAACTCAAGTTTATGGTCCCTCTCAGGTTGACGCTATTATTGATCAAGATACGGCTGTTTCTCAGCAATTTACTCTCTGGAACCAGATTGGATCCGAAGTTGAGCGAGGAAACATTATCATATTGCCCTATGCGGGATCTGTCATTTACATTCAGCCGGTTTATCTAAAAGCCACAACAGGGGTAACAATTCCAGAATTAAAACGCCTCATTATTGCATATGAAGACATGGTAGTGATGGCTCCATCGCTAGAAAGTGCATTCTCCCAGCTTATAGAACGCATTCAAATGCGGCAGAAACTCTATCAGGAGAGACTCAAGCGGTTCTCCGGAGAAAAAGAGCCAACATCTGGAGAAACTGAACCAAAGGGACAAAATCAGTAAAGGCGAGTCATGCGGCGGGCATCTATCACTCAACCGTTAACATGCTCAACACCTAATCCACTAGAGAGTGCTGGATTCCCGATCTGGATCGTCTTTTTTACGAGGGGGAGCAACCTTTTCGAGAACCTTATCGTAATAATATTGACCCTCTTCAAGGAGAGGCGACGTGCGTTTCATCATGTTCAGCTTAAGAATAAGATAGTTGAGCTTTTTAATCTGCCGATATTTTTCCTGAGTGTCCTTAATGCCGGAAAGAAGCTCTTCTGTGGTTTTAATTTCCTTCTTAAGTTCCATTTCAAGTGGAAGACATCCAGCGTTTTTGAGAATTTTATGAGCAATACGAAGTTCCGGTGGAATATGGCTGTCATTTTCAAGCTCTACAGGTTTACCTTTACAAGAGAGATTGTCAAACTCTCCTCTCTCCATTGCCTCTCTGATTCGCTCTTCGGCAATTTTTTCGAAAATCATGAAAAAATTGCTCATAACTTCTTTCCTTTCCTAGAACTTTGCCTCGCTCGCTCTGAGCGGTGTAAAATCTAGCACATTTGTTGGAGGGACTCCGTCAAATGGCTACCATAAAGACCTTTTTCATACAACCGGAAATTTCTACAAAAGATCTGTTCATAATTGGAGCGGGGGCCTTCGGAAAAAGGGCTCTTGAACGCCTTTCAGCAAAATACCCTAACGCTTACATCACCGTGGTGGATGACTCAGATGAATCTCTATCCAACCTACACCACATCATCAAAAAACAAGAAGCGCTATATAGTCCACCGATACGAACAATCAAAGGCGACGGCGTGGAAGTGCTTACCCAATATGAAAAAATTGCCCAGCCCGATACATGGATTATTCCAGCCATTCCCGTTCATGTCGCTGGCGAATGGATTGTAAAGAAACTCAAACAAAAAGGCTACGATATTAGTCCCGATTCCATACCAGAGGAATTGCGAGCAAGGCTTCCTAATCCATTTGTTTTGGAAGGACGAAATGATTTGCTCTTTGCAAGTATTGCTTCCTTCATCTGCCCGGACAACTGCCCCGAACCTCCAGAAAAATGCACTCATACCGGAAAACCAAGACCCGGAAATCTTTACGAAGTGATCGCTAAAGTAATCCCCGAGACAAGGTCAGCTCTAATTTTTAGAAGTTTTCAACTTGCGCCAGGTGTAGGAGGGTATCCAGCCCTTTATCTTATGGAAGGACTAAAATATCTTGAAAAACTGATATTATCTCCCAAAAAATACGACTCAATAGAGAAAAACACTTTATCTTTAATTATAGCCACAGCCTGCCGCTGTCACGGGGTCATTAGCGCTTTTAGGCTGCATCTCGGATAGAATTTAAATGCAGGAGCAGTTCTTCCAGCGAGCGAGCGAACCGCTCTGGGTGTTCCCCGCAATAAATTCGCCATAACGCTTCCGAGCCTTTTTCGTCCGAGACTTCCACCCTGAGAAATGCCTTTTCACGTGAAACAACTTTATAGCCCGCCCTGCTGAGAGCTCTACGAGTCCAGACACCAAAGACACCGTTTCCTTCGCAGGCTACTTCTCCCAGATATGGGCTTTCAAAGACAAACGTGCCCGAATGGCAATCGAAAATGACATTAGAACCGTTAAAAGCGGAAGCAAAAGCCCCCTTCAAAACCAGATCTTCAGGGATACCATCTATCAAGGTTTCTCCTTTGGGAAGAATCCACAGACGATCAGCCCCCCTGAGAGCAAGATCAAGATCGTGAGTGGAAAGAAGAACGGCGATGTTGGATTCATGAGCAAGCCTTCGAAGTAAAAGAACCAGTTCGACTCGCCGTGGAAGATCAAGGAAAGCCGTAGCTTCATCGAGTATCATCACACGAGGTTGTTGAGCAAGAGCTCGAGCAATCATGACCTTCTGTCGCTCTCCATCGCTTAGTTCGCTCACCAGCCGATTTGAAAGTTCTTCTATTCCTACAGCTTTTATAGCTTCCCAGACTATTTCTTCGTCTCTGGGTGAGAGGCTTCCAGTCCAACCGGTGTAAGGATATCGTCCCAGAGCAACAACAGAAAAGACGGTCATAAGCCCAATGGCCGGTTTGTCGGTCAGCACGACGCTAAGACGGCGAGCAAGCTCTCTAGATGAAATGGCAGAAATTGGCATTCCGTCAATCAGCACCTCGCCCGAAAGAGGTCTGTTGATTCCAGCAAGAGTTTTAATAAGAGTGGATTTGCCGGCGCCGTTTGGTCCAAGAAGACATACAAATTCACCGGCTTTCAAGCTAGCTTCTATTTCATCAGCTACCACGAATTTGCGACCTTTAGCGGATCTATAGCCAATGGTAAGCTTTCTGGCTTCCAGAACTCCACACATGCTATTAAACCTCCAGATTTTGTCTTCGCTTCATAATTACCCAGATCACTACCGGTGCACCGATGATAGAAGTAACAGCATTAAGTGGTAGCACAACACGACTTCCCGGAACTTGAGCAATAAAATCGGCAGCAAGCGCCAGAATGGCCCCTACGAATAATACACCGGGAACCAGCACACGATGATCTGATGTTCGAAAGATCAGACGACAAAAGTGAGGTACGGCAATACCGATAAACGCTACTGGACCACAAAAAGCTGTCACTGCTCCCGCAAGAAGGGAACTTCCAGAGATTACAATGACCCTGGTTCGCTGGACATTTACTCCCATACTCCGGGCATATTCTTCGCCGAGAAGCAAAGCATTGAGAGGTTTCATCATAAGAACAGCAAGCAATAGCCCTAAAAGGGTCACCGGAATGAACACTCTCAACTGCAACCAGGTAACTCCCCCAAAGGAACCAAAAGTCCAGGTAATAAAGCGCTGCATCTGATGTTCTGCGGCAAATTGAAGGAGAACATCAACAAAGGCATTGCTGATGTAGCCTATCATAAGCCCAATAATGAGAAGCGTAACACTTTGTTGGACTCGTCTAGAAAAGGCGATCACTATGCCGAATGCCACAGCAGCTCCCGTAATCGAAGCTAAAACAATGGCTATGTTGCCAAGAAAACCTGTTTTAGAAAAAATCGCTGGCAGTCCAAAGTTCCAAGCTGTCAAAATCAAAACAGCAACCCCAAGACTGGATCCAGAGTTGATGCCCAATACGTAAGGTCCTGCTAGCGGGTTTCGGAAAAGCGTTTGCATTTCAAGCCCTGCCATACCTAAAGCGGCTCCGGCAAAAGCCGCCGTTATGGCTCTAGGAAGCCGAAAAATAAAAATGATCTCTCGCCATTTTTCATCCACTTCTGAAGGACTTACAAAGCTCAAGATAATGTCTTTCAAAGGGATCATTATAGATCCCAGGCAAAGCTCCAGCAGAAAGATGAAAATAAGCAAAGCTCCGAGAAAAAACCACTTGATCGATTTTAAGGATGAGTTTCCATGTGTCTCTACCGACATTGGCGAACACATTAAACCATTGGACCTGCTCATCGATCCTCTCACTGCAAGGTTTCGCTTTTTGAAGGCAACTGCCGATACCAAATAAGCTTATGATCCGGCAACACTTCAGGGTGAAAGATCTTGATAAAATCGGCAATTACGATATCCGGGCGAGCCACTCCTGTTTCCCAGAAATCGTTTCCCCCGGCGGAGTTTACTTTCACATCGTTATTAAAGACGTTTCCTTTCCGAAAAGCTTCAAAAACGGAAAAGCGATCGTCTATTGCTCGCAATTCATCAAGAGAACGAACAGGCATGATAATACCGAGCCAGAAATTGGCATTACGGGCACGCTCGATAACAGTTTCGACAGCTACAGTCAAAGTGCCTGTAGATTGATCATCATCCCAGAGATACCTGGCTCCAGCGTCATGTATCAATTTTGAAACATATCCTTCCCCACCGGGAATATGCCAGGTTCCGCGAATGGGAGCATTGCAAAAAACCGTGGGACGATAGGAAACATTTTTAACTTTATCGGCTAGAGCTTTGTATCTAGCAACTATGTCATCGAAAACTCGATCGGCTTCTGCTTCCTTATTGAAAAAAGCCGCAAGGAATTTGATCCATTCTGCTCTTCCAAGTGGATGAGCCTCCATATGGGTAGCCACGATAACTGGCTTGAATCCTCCTTCGATAAGTTTTGGATGTTGATCGAGAGCGGGATTGCCTGTTCCGTAAAGAATCAGGATGTCAGGTTTAAGAGCTACAAGGCGTTCTTCATCGAATTTGAGCCCCATTCCCTGTCCTTTACCAACCTTGACGATGTGACCCTCTTTTATCAGAGCAAGAATCTCTGGAGAGTGAACCCATTCGGGAGAGCCAATTCCAACCAGAGACTTTTCCACACCTATCATGGGAAAAAAGGCGGCAAATGTGGTGGAAAGAAGCGCTACTTTTTTTACCGGTATTGTCACAATGATAGCTCCAGAAGGAACATCTTTTGGTATAGCTTGCCCTTCTGGAACAAGTATGTAAGTAAAACCTTCTCTGGCTCCTCGCCAGGGGTTTTTCACTTCGAGCTTTTTATAAGTGTTGTGGTAAGTGATGTTAAAACACTTAGCGAAATGAACTGACGTCTTGTGAGTAAAAAGGTCTTCTTGAACAGTATCTGCGAAAACTACAGAAACATTCCAGCAAAGCATGTAAAAAAGAGCAAAAAATACAAAAAGGCGACAATTCTTACCACCAGGTGCTTGAACATCCATTTGGCTCTCCTTATTGACAAAAAAAAGACCTCAGAACAAATTCTCAATTCTGAGGTCTGCACCCAGCTTCTTCGCCCTCAACTCTGCGCCCATTGGATGTTCCGGTTTCCAACGGGCCACTCTCCGTCAGGCAGGTCTTCTGACTCACGGATCATCCTACTCTCCGAGCCTTCCCATCTCGCTTTAACGAGACAGTGGCTTTTTCCGGATTTCGTCCCCGTTCACAGCGGCGGGACCGTTCCCGATTTTCACGGGATTCCCTTTTAAGCGTTTCCGCACCTGACGAAATCAATTCATAGCATAAAAAGCTATACTAAACTTGTCAACCGGTTTAGAGAGGGTGTTCTGAAAACTCCTTATAAGAAAAAGTGTAATCAGGAGACACATGTTATAAGGACAAAAGCTAGAAGGTCCAAAATTTTTTCTATGCAGGGTTGTCTTGGGAATGGGCTTACAGAGGCCCGAATTGGGATAGGGGGCGGTCAATTTGACCGATCCCCTCCCACACCACACGGCATGCGGGTCCGCACCGGGCGGTTCGAGAAGTGTAGGGGCAATCCCTTGTGGTTGCCCCATAATCGGGCATGCCCCGGGATTGGGCAGACACAAGGCCTGCCCCTACGGGACGGTTATCGTTATCTCCGGTTCATCACCGTCACCCTTTCAGGTGCATGTAGGGGCGCACGGCCGTGCGCCCCTACTGCACTCGCCCTGCTACAAACTCCCTCCCCGTTGACGGGGAGGGCTGGGGATGGGTCCGGTTCTTGTCCATCGGCTCGCAGG
>JBBFKT010000015.1 GCA_037482015.1 Thermodesulforhabdaceae bacterium | reverse complement strand
GCGAAGCTCTCGTGATCAAGGCGAAGTGGCGTAAATTCGACTCAACTTCTCGAACCGCCCGGTGCGGACCCGCATGCTGAGTGGTGTGGGAGGGGATCAGTCAAACTGACCGCCTCTGTCCCAATCTGAGGCTATTGCCAGAACAACTCTGCATGGAAAAAATTTTAGAACCATTTTTTGATTACTTGACTCGTCTTTTGGAATACCCTAGATAATGAACTTCGCTTTTTTAGATGTAGGGACCTATAATTTCCCCTACTTTCCTAGATTTTCCCAAACGGAGGTGGCAGATGTTGTTCGATCCTGAAGAAGGGGTATATGTTTTTGAGGTTATCGTTGGTTACAGATCTAACGGTGTGACTCGATATAGTTCTCCTATACTTGTTCAGGCAGATGATGAGGAAGAAGCCGAAGAAAAAGTGCTTGAATACCTTTCTGATATGGATCTTGAAGGAAAATTTTGGGTCGAAGAGATGAGCGAACCTTTTAGGGTCAAACAATATGAGCAACGTCTTAAAGAAGAGGACATTACTCCCTATCCTCTTCTTGCAGAGTTAACCGAGGAAGATTTTATGGATCTTCTCTCGGAATAAGCAAATGACCCGACATCTGGATCATTTGACCTTGTTATTAGATTAGATGGTGTGAGAGGAAGTGGGATTGTTGGTGTTTCTAGTAAATTTTTATTCCATGGGTATAAGCCGTGAAACTTCAGTGTTGATGTATCTGTAAATTTCTTCGTCCGTTCCGTAAATCTCAATTATGCATTTGTGATTAATCAATTTTTCTAGAATCCAAGCCGTGACGTAAAGGCTTATGAAATGAGGTCTCGGAACGACGTTGCGAAAAGGGGCTATTAGATACTGAATATCCACATCCTCGGACGTAAGCAAAGTTTGCAGACAAATGTTTATCTGGCGCTCCAGTTCGATCTTGCTGGTGGTTTCTATGGCCTTCACTTCAATAAGACGCGTTGTTATGCGATCACTAAGTTCCTCGAGATGTTTTTTTAGAAGTCGAAAAGCCTTCATCTTCATTGCTTCTTTTTCATGTTCAAGGCGGGAAATTACCGCTGCTTCTTTTCCGTCAGGTCTGAAGTCTCTACCCATTAGCCTTACCTCCTTATGTTTGAACAAACAATTCTTTTGTGGATCAGAGATGCCACATACCCCCCGCCGAAGCCGTTGTCAATATTTACCACAACGACTCCAGGGGCGCAGCTGTTTAAAGCGGATAACAGGGGAGCGATTCCCCCAAAATTTGCACCGTAGCCAACACTTGTTGGCACGGCAATAACGGGACCTTCTACAAGCCCAGCTACAACACTTGGAAGAGCTCCCTCCATACCGGCAACAACAACCCAGACAGTGGCTTTTTGAACTTCATCAATGATATCAAACAGCCTGTGAATGCCAGCTACTCCAACATCATAAAATCGCTTTACCGAACTTCCCAAAAACTCCGCCGTAATAGCAGCTTCTTCTGCCACCGGAATGTCAAGCGTCCCGCCAGTAAGAACAGCAACGTATCCATCGGGAATCCTCGAAGTGTTTCCAGCCGGAGATAAAATCCATGTTCTGGCGGTTGCTGAGTATTTTCCTTCGGGGAATTGTTTACAGAGTTTTTCTGCCTTTTCGCCTTCAAGCCTTGTGATTAGAACGTCTGTCCCAGTTTTTACCATGGCTTCTACAATAGATTTCAAGTGTTCTAGACTCTTACCTTCTCCGTATATTACTTCTGGAATTCCACGGCGGAATATACGGTGGTGATCAAGACGGGCAAAGGTTAAAGATCCCTCGGTAGTTTTTTCCACCAACTCTTCGTAAGGCAGCTTCTTTATGTATTCCACAACAGTTTCGACGCTAACCTTACCGTCTCGGAAACTTTCAAGTAGCTTACGGATGTCTGCCATCCTTAATTTTTTCTCCGTCTTTCCGTTAACTCGATTATCCAGGAAGCGTAAATCCGAGATGCACCTGACAGTTCTTCAATCGCTTGGTGAACAATGTCTTCAACACCCCCCATCCTGCATCTATCCACTTTTTCTACCTCGATTTTCAACTGTTTTAGAAGATCATCGGGGTCCTGACAAAGGATTCCCATCCCCCATTTCTCCAATACTTCATGCTCCCTTTCTACTTTATGGATAAAAGGCCCGTATAAAACCTTCTTTCCCCAAACTACCGGCTCAACAATGTTATGTCCGCCGATGGGTTCAAATGTCCCACCGCAGAAAGCTATATCAGCAATGCCGTAAAGGTCAAAGAGATCGCCAAAGGTGTCCACAACAATAACTGTTAAGTTTTTGGTAAGAGGTATCTTGCCATTAGTTAAGCTAGAAAGAAAACATGGATTAAATCCCATATCCGATGCTTCTTTGAAAATCTCTTTAACTCTGTAAAGATGTCTTGGAGCAAGCACGGCAAGGAGATTTGGGAAATAGCCAGATAGCTTTTTTATCGTGTTAACCACAATGAAACATTCTCGACCACGAAGGTTTCCTGCCACGATGATTGGAAATTTTGAGTCAGTCTTTAATCTTTGCTGCCACATTGACAGGTCTTTTTTTTGATCTCGGCGGACTGAAAAATCATCATATTTAGAACTTCCTGTAACAAAGACCGCTCCCGGGTGTGCTCCAAGTCTAATGGCTCGCTCGCGATGTGTTTCTGATATCATGCCAAGCCTGGCAAATTGCCGAAAGATCCGACTAAAAGTCCCGGAAAAAAGATTATAAATCAGAAAGGATCTTTTTGAAATACGACCGTTGACAAGAATTACAGGCACATTACTTGCCTTTAGACCAGCAAAAAGCATAGGCCAGTATTCTGCTTCGAAGTTAACAAAAAGGTCTGGCTGGATCTTTTTCAGAAAGGCTGATACTGAGCGGGGTATTTCAAGTGGTGCTGGAACAGCAATCAAATCTTGTTCTGACGATTCCAACAATCTAGCTTTGCGAAATGCCGTAGGAGTTCCAACTGACAGAATGATCGATCCGGAAAAGCCCAATTCACGGAGAGTCCGTGCTACCGGTATGGCTCCGTTTAGTTCGCCAAGGGATGCCACATTAAAGACGATCCTTGGTTTGAGAAGTGAATCGAGCTTTTCTATTCCGTTTAGACGCAACCACCAGAAGGCTCGATCTTCCTTTGTTCTAAAGTGTTCTAAGAACTTCATGCTGGAAAGACCTTTCTGATGACCGTTGGATGAAGAGCAAAGTCAGCAATTACTAGAAGAATCATTGCTTCGCAAACGGGCACAATACGGGGAATAGCGCTAATATCGTGGCGACCTTCAACGACTATCGTTGCGTGGGAACCATCTCTTCGTATGGTTTGTTGAGGAATGCGAATGGAAGGGATAGGTTTTACGGCTACTCGAACCACTATTTCCATGCCGGTTGATATGCCCCCTAGTATGCCACCTGCGTTGTTTGATGCGTAGCCGCCCGGGATTATTGGATCGTTGTTTTCACTCCCCAGCATCTCTGCAGCTCTAAACCCGCTTCCAATTTCCACACCCTTTACGGCTCCTATGGACATAAGCGCATAGGCTATACGAGCGTCTAACTTATCAAAGACCGGTTCTCCCAGACCCGGGGGGCATCCTTTAACTCGCACTTCCACAACACCGCCAATGGAATCACCTTTACGGCGGACTTCTTCAATGCGTTGTTCCATCAAGGGGAAGGCATCCGGGTCAGGGCAATAAAGAGAATTTTGGTCTATAAATTCTTCATCGTAACGGCTGCAGTGGATACCACCAAGCGCAACCGTATATGCTTTGACGCTGATACCAGCCATTTCCAGCATCTTGCGAGCTACAGCCCCTGCGGCAACTCGACCTACAGTTTCTCGAGCTGAGCTTCTTCCGCCGCCTCGCCAGTCTCTTATGCCGTATTTTTGGTCATAGGTGAGGTCAGCGTGACCGGGGCGATAGAGATCTGCAAAAGGGGCGTAATCTGACGATCGGGGATTTTCGTTATAAACAATAAGTGAAATGGGCGTTCCTGTGGTCTTTCCTTCAAATACACCGGAAAGAATTTCTACTCTGTCGGTTTCTTTTCTTGTGGTGGAGGCTGTGGATCTTCCAGGTTTTCTGCGATCCAGATCTCGTTGAATATCTTCTTGGGACAGCGGAATTCCGGGAAGACACCCGTCCACTACGGCTCCAACGGCCACACCATGAGACTCTCCCCAGGTGGTTACTCGAAAAAATCTGCCAAAACTGTTCCCTGCCATAGACTACAATCCTCCAGTGTAAGGCAAAATAGGCAAGGGCATAATTATCTTTGTTTCTTGACTCTATCAACCGAAGCGGTATTTTTTATCATGTAAGCTTATAATGTAAAAGGACGAATACAAGGAACATTGTGAAGGAGGATAGGTTACCATGTCCCTGTGGGATTACGATGATGAACTTGAGGGACAGGTGTCGAGCGGCGTAGAGGAAGAACTCGAAGAACCTCCGATGTATAAAGTGCTCTTACACAACGATGATTACACCACAATGGACTTTGTGGTGGAAATTTTAAAAACTGTGTTTAACAAAAGTTCGGAGGAAGCTACCCGGATTATGTTGCATGTGCATTACAATGGCATAGGTGTCTGCGGAGTATATCCTGCAGAAATTGCAGAAACGAAGGTGGAAATCGTTCATAGCCTGGCAAGGCAACACGGATTTCCACTAAGATGCAGTATGGAAGAAGCCTAAAATGATTAGCAAAGAAGTTGAAGCCATTATTTCGACAGCAATTAACGAAGCAAGGCTACGAAGGCATGAGTTCTTTACACTTGAGCACATCCTTTACGCCTTTATTCTGGATTCCACAGGGCGCCGAATCCTTTACAACTGCGGAGTTGATATTCAGCTTTTGAAGGAAAACCTTGAAGATTTCTTCGTTCGTAAGATGCATCCTCTTCCTTATGGCATGGAAAAGGAGCCTATTCAGACTCTTAGCGTTCAGAGAACTCTTCAGCGAGCAATCTTGCATGCTCGAAATGCTGAAAAGCGAGAAGTTGAATCGGGCGACATTTTAGCTGCAATGTTTTTTGAAGAGAATTCTCACGCTGTTTATTTTCTAAAATCCCAAGGTGTTACAAGGCTTGATGTGTTGAACTACATATCCCACGGAATTTCGAAAATTGGAACCTACGAGGAAGAGGATGAAGATCGTGTTCCCGATACGATAACCGGTAGAAGACCCGCCGTTAAGCGAAGTGCTCTTGAATCTTTCACCGTAAACCTTGTTGAAAAGGCAGCCCGAGGCCTCATTGATCCGCTCATAGGACGTGAGCAGGAAATTATGAGGATGCTCCAGATTCTTAGCCGACGAACAAAAAACAATCCAATTCTTGTTGGAGATCCAGGGGTTGGAAAAACGGCTATTGTGGAGGGGCTTGCTCTTAAGATTTATCGCAGGGAAGTGCCTGAAAGCTTTTTCAATGTAGAAATCTATTCTCTCGACATGGGAGCTCTTATTGCGGGAACGAAGTTTCGAGGAGACTTTGAGGCAAGGCTTAAAGGGGTTATCAATGAAATAAAAACCCGAAAGGGAGCAATCCTTTTTATTGATGAAATTCACACGATAGTGGGGGCTGGAGCAACAAGTGGAGGTTCTCTCGATGCTTCCAATATCCTCAAACCGGCTCTTCTCTCCGGGACTCTTCGTTGCATTGGTTCTACTACTTACGAAGAATACAAGAATCATTTTGAAAAAGACAAAGCCTTGAGCAGGAGATTTCAAAAAATAGAGATTTCTGAACCTACAATTGATGAGACTTATAAGATTCTGAGAGGGCTTAAAAGCTATTACGAGAAGCACCACCGAGTAAAATACACCGATGCGGCTATTCGGGCGTCGGTGGAACTGTCGGCTAGATACATTACCGATCGCTATCTTCCAGATAAGGCGATAGATGTGATTGATGAAGCCGGATCCGTTCTTAAAATCAAGGGCGATCGAAGAAGGCGACATGTTGTAGGTGTTAGAGATGTGGAAGAGGTCGTAGCGAGAATAGCTCGTATTCCTTCGCGGACGCTTTCGGAGTCAGATCAGGAAAAGCTTCAGCATCTGGAACGGCGGCTTAAAGATGTTATATTCGGACAGGATGATGCTATAGAGCAGCTTACTAGAGCGATTAAGCGGGCTAGAGCTGGTTTGGGACATCCTGATAAGCCTGTAGGTTCTTTCTTGCTGATAGGTCCTACAGGAGTTGGCAAAACAGAAGTAGCTCGCCAACTTGCTAGAATTCTTGGTGTTCACTTTCTGCGCTTCGATATGAGCGAGTATATGGAAAAACACGCTGTAGCACGACTCATAGGTGCGCCCCCAGGTTATATCGGCTTTGATCAGGGAGGACTTCTAACAGACGCTATCCGTAAACATCCCTATTGTGTGCTTCTTATGGATGAAATAGAAAAGGCTCACCCAGACGTTTTCAATATCCTTTTGCAGGTTATGGATTATGCAACTCTTACTGATAACAACGGTCGTAAAGCCGATTTTCGTAATGTTATACTCCTTATGACGTCCAACGCTGGAGCCCGTGAAATGGAATCTTCATCCATCGGCTTTGCTCAGAATCAATCCGCAGAGCAAATTCACAAGGGGATGAAAGCCATAGAAAAATTGTTCAGTCCCGAATTCAGGAACAGGCTTGATGCGATTATACCTTTTAAAGGATTAACCCCCGAAATCATGGGACGCATTGTGGATAAGTTTATAGGAGAATTGCAGGCTCAACTTGCCGAGAAGAAGGTTACACTTGAAATTTCTGAAGGTGTGAGATCCTGGCTTGTAGATAAAGGTTACGATAAGGCTTTTGGTGCTCGTCCTCTTGGAAGAATAATTCAGGCAGAAATTAAAGATCCGCTATCGGAAGAACTTCTGTTTGGCGATATAAAAGATGGTGGACATGTAATTGTGACTCTTATTGATGAATCTCCTGGTGAAGACAACAATGGTGTAGTGCATCGAACTGAAAACTTTGCCTTTAGATTCATACCCAGGTAAGGAACGGCATGACTGTTTTCAGGCTTGGTAGGGACCTGGTTTTTCCACACCCTGACTATGCTGATCCTGATGGGCTTCTTGCGTTAGGAGGAGATCTTTCGCCTCGGCGTCTTATTTTGGCTTACTCCTGGGGAATCTTTCCCTGGTATAGCAAGGGAGAACCTATCCTGTGGTGGTCACCCGATCCTAGACTTGTGATATTTCCGGAAAAGATCAAAATATCCAAAAGCTTAAAGCGAGTAATAAAAAAAGGCGTTTTTCGAGTATCAATGGATGAGGCTTTTTCACAGGTCGTCAGATCCTGTGCAGAAACTCGCTTACAAAAGGGGATAGGCACCTGGATTACACCTGAAATGGTGGAGGCTTACGAAAAGCTTCATAACCTCGGATACGCTCACTCTGTGGAAACCTGGTATGGAGACGAATTGGTTGGAGGACTTTATGGCGTTTCCCTTGGACTTGCCTTCTTTGGTGAATCCATGTTTTCTCGTATGGCTGATGCGTCCAAGATTGCTCTGGTTTTTCTCGCTAAAACTCTTCAACTCTGGGGTTTTAAGATCATAGATTGTCAGGTGACCACTGATCATCTTATACGTATGGGAGCTGAAGAAATTCCAAGAAGAACCTTCCTTGAAATACTACGCCAGATCGTTTCACATCCTCATAAAAAAGGAAGCTGGCAGAGGGATTTTGAAAGTAGCCTTAACGCTGTAGAGCCCCTACTTAAAGGATGTTAAAAGCTTTTTGGAAATATTTATGCTTGGAAGGGATAAACTGAGATCCGTTCGTACTTCTTTATAAATCGTTTGTTTGAAATAACAAAATTTTCTTGACGTATGTCAAACTTGCTGATAGAAGGTATCGTTGTGATTTCCTTTCCTATTCAGAATGGTTGGCTTTCATAAAGAGGTGGTGCAGTTAACCGCTGTGATGATTCCTCCTTTCGAGTTGCGTCTGAGGTAGTAGTGAGCTAATCGCTTCAGGTGTTTTTTTTCTTCAATGCGTTCCGTGACAATCAAGCATTTCCATTTTTAAGTTTTAAGGCATTAGTGGAATTTTTGTTTGTTTGGGATTCCCGACAGGTTTGATTTTTTTCAAGGGGCTTTGTTTTAACAAATATTTCCGTGAATCTTTTAACATTTATACCGGAGGGTTCCTATGGAGCATCTTGAGAAGTATGCAAAAGAGATGGAGAAACTTGTTAACAGTGGGCGACTTTTTGACAAGCCTGAACCCCTTAAGGGGGTCAGAGTACTTGAAGTCTGTTACGTTGTTCTTGGTCCGGCTGCTATGGATTACCTTGCTGAGTTTGGTGCAGAGGTCATCAAGTTTGAAGGGCAGAAGGGAGATCAGATGCGTTTTGTAACTCCCTATGCCTACTTCTGGAAGAATATGTCTCCTGGAATGGAAGAACAAAACCACAACAAATACTGGGTGGGGATGCATTTAGGAAATCCCAAAGCTAAAGAACTTTTCCTCGAAATGGTTAAAAAAGCTGACGTTGTGGCTGATAACTTGACCCCAGGTCGAATGGCTGCATGGGGGCTGAGCTATCCCGAACTTAGTAAGATTAATCCAGGAATTATTCAGCTCCATGTTTCTGGATACGGTAGCTGGGGACCCTGGACTGGAAGAACTTCCTATGATGCTGTGGCTCAAAGCATGGGAGGACTTTCTTCCATTACTGGATTCAAAGAGAGAGGTCCTATTAAATCCGGCGTCTGGATCGCCGACTGGGCGACAGCTCTTATGTGTGCTGTAGCAATTATTATGGCTTTGAACTACCGTGAACGCACAGGAAAAGGGCAGTTCATTGATTATATGCAGGCAGGAAACGTTATACGGCTTCTTGACTGGACATGGCTTTACACATATCTGACCGGTCAAGATAGACCCAGGTCTGGAAACCGTGATCTGGCTATATGCCCCTCTGATCTTTTCGACTGTCAGGACGGTTGGGTGGCTCTGGCTGCATTCACCGAAGAAGAATTTAAAGGGCTTTGCACAGCTATGAACCGCATGGATCTGTTCCAGCAGTATGCAGATCCTGTAACCAGACTGAAAGAAGAAAATGCTGCCGTAATTCTCAAAGCTATTGACGAATGGACCAGAACAAAGAAGGTTGCTGAAGTGGAAGCCCTTGGTCAGCAGTATGGTTTTGCCGCATCACACGTAATTACAACTCGAGAAGCCTATTATAGCCCTCACTACAGGAAACGTGGTGCTATACAGGAGTTTGACGATGCCCTTTACGGCCCCATGGTAGAACCTTGCTACCCACCCAGAATGAGCGAAACTCCCAGCCGCCTGAAATGGGCTCAGCGTCCTCTCGGGTTTGACAACTACTATGTGCTCGCCACCCTGTGTGGACTTTCTGCCAAGGAAGTAGAGCAACTCGAAGCCGAAGGGGTTATTTTCAGGTGGAATCCTGCTGTTCCATCAGTGTGTCCACCACCGGATTGGGACGGTAAAAGAGGACTTAAGCTGGCTTACTAATGCTGGTAAAGACATGTTGAATTTATGGGATATTTTTAGCAAGGAGGCGGTATCATGGCGGAAGAATTGAAAAAGGAAGGAACGATTTCCTTTGAAGGTGAAGATTTAGATCAGGAATCAGAGTTGGAAAAAAAGGTTATCGGGCTTGCTGTGAACCGAGAATATGCACTGTGGGCATGGAAAGAAACAAAACCGGAGGATGTTCCTAAAAAGCCGGAAGCTCTCGACGATATGCTGGTGATTGATGCGTCTTATGGGAGTTTTGCCGGTCTTTTCGCTTCATCTATTCTTGCCGAAATGGGAGCGGAAGTAATTAGAATAGAGCCTCCTGAGGGAGACATTGCCAGAAAAATGTCTCCTTTTGGGATGATGATAAAAGACACGGGACTTCCTTACTTAGTGGAAGGTGGACGCAATAAATACCACATTACTTGCAACCTTGAGACGGAAGAAGGTCGCCAACTCTTTCGCCGTCTTGTTAAAAAGGCTGATGTTTTGATTGAAACTTTTAAGCCGGGCTATCTCGCATCGAAAGGGCTTGGATATAAAGATCTTTCTGCCGAAAATCCCGGTCTTATCTACTGCGCACTTCACAGCTATGGGCATTTCGGAGATGATACGGTCAAATTTGGTAACCAGCCAGATTATGACATCATTGCTCAAGCTAGAGGCGTCATTATGTCGATCATGGGTGAACCAGAATTAGATCCTGAAGTCCCCCAAGAATATAAAAGACCTCTTAAACACGGGAACTGGATGGGATGGTATGTTGGAGGCGCCTGGGCGGCTTATGGAATTGGCTTGGCTATGTTTTATAAGCGAAAAACCGGTAAAGGACAATTTATAGATTGTTCTCCTCCTGAAGGTCTGCTTTCCATCTCAAATTATCTCCTCCCGTATTTCCACATGTCAGGAAATGAAATGATAAGAGCCGGAAACTACGACTATGCCGTATTCCCTTACACTTATGTTAAATGCAAAGATGGATATACCTTTATATCCGGTTTTACGGATCCTAACTGGACGGCACTGTGCGAGATTATGGAGCGCCCAGATCTTAGAGAGATGTTCCCGACCATTAAAGAGCGTCTTACACCGGAAAATCAGCCTAAGATTCAGCATGAAATAGAAAAATTTACCACCAAATACACTGCTGACGAGCTTCTTGAAATCGTAACCCAATATTCTAGAAAACCAGATAAAAAGGGAACTGTGGTGGTTGGAAGGTTAGAGAACCCAACGGATGTTCTACAGCGAGAACACTGGAAAGAAAGAATGGCTTTTATCACGATTGATGATCCTTATTATGGAAAGCTACTTGTGCAAAATTCGTCCTTTAATGGAATGACTCTGACACCGGGAAGAATTAAGTGGTTATGTCGTCCTGTAGGGGCTGATAATGAGTTCATCTATAAGAAGTATCTTGGTATCGGAAGAACTCTTTTGGACGAGTATAAAGCAAAAAAGATAGTGTAAATTAAAAAAAGCGGCAGGGGAATTTTAGATATAACAAGCCCCTGCCTATTTATTTTCTTTTTCAAAAGCAATGAGCTTTGCCTTTAGTAAAGCCCCATCTGGAGCCAAGTAGTAGCCTGGCGAGCCATCGCTTTTAACCACCCTGTGGCATGGAATAATGAGGGGAAGAGGGTTTTTTGCACAAGCCTGCCCTACAGCTCTGGAAGCTAGGGAGGTTCCTTTTATCAGTAGCGACAGCCTGCCGTAGGATATAGTTGATCCGTAGGGGATGGATGCAATCTGTTGCCAGACCCGGTGCTGAAAAGGCGTTCCGATGCTAAAGATGTAGGGAATAGAAAAGATTTTGCGGCGACCTTCCCAATATTCGGAGAATTCCCGGATGATTTGATTGGCAAGCCTTCCGAGCTGATCTTTTTTGCGTGTTTCGAGTTGTTCGCCCACTTCCTTGAGCCATTTAACTTGCATAACAGCTTGTTCTGTAAACACTACCTCCAGAAAAAGGCCAAAAGGGGATGGTATAACGAGATTCTGTATCAACTCAGTCAGCATCTATAAAATCCGTGATGTAAGGATTGGTTTCTCGTTCGTGACCAAGAGATGAGCTGGGAGTATCGCCATAGTCGTGACCAGGCCATATCATAGTTTCCGGAGGAAGAATAGAAAGGAGTTTTTTTAGCGATTCTAGGAGATCTGAAAAAGACGAACCAGGAAGGTCTGTTCTTCCTACAGCTCCAACAAAAAGAGTATCTCCAGTAAAAAGGTTAGAGCCAACAAGTATACAGCAACTTCCTGGAGTATGTCCGGGTGTATGGATAAAACGCACAGTGAAGTTCTGTAGTTTTAATTCATCTCCGTCTTCGACACTTATATCGGCTGGAGGTGGGGGCTCAAAGCCTAATTTCCGGTTCCAGGCTATTGATTCAGGGGTTCGAGCAAATTCGTCGTCCAGACGGTGCATGACTATTGGAGCACCCGTAGCTTCTTTGATCTTTTCGTTTTCGGCTGTGTGATCGGCGTGGGAATGGGTGTTAATGATATATTTTATGTTTATGTGTCGATCTTTTGCGAGTTGAAGGATTTTATCGGCATCTCCTGCCGGATCAATCACAATACCCTCACCTGTTTGAGAGTCGAAGACAATGTAGCAAAAAACTTCCATAGCCCCTACCGGCATCTGAATAACTTTAACGGATTCCATTTTGGTTCTCTCCAATCTCTCTTTATTAACCGTGGTTTACTCTTCTTTAAGAAAATGCTTCCAGAAATCAGGCTTTCTTTTTTCCATGAAGGCGTTTCTTCCCTCAAGCGATTCTTCGGTTCCGTAGTAAAGGCTCAATCCTCCCACTCCAAGTTCTGTGATACCTCCCAATCCGTCAGATTCAGCCAAAAAGGCATACTTAAGCATCTTAAGAGACGTTGGGCTCTTTTCTAGAAGTTCTCTGCACCAGGTATCAACTTCTTCATCAAGCTTTTCATGGGGGACTACCTTATTGATCAGTCCTATCTGAAGAGCTTCTTCAGCCGAGTATGTCCTGCAGAGGTACCAGATTTCCTTGGCTCGCTTCATCCCTACATTACGCCATAAATCGCCTGTGCCGAAACCCGGATCAAAGCTTCCCACTCTGGGACCCGCCTGACCGAATTTAGCTCTATCCGAAGCTATGGATAAGTCACAATTAACCTGCCAGACATGTCCTCCACCTATTGCGTATCCGTTGACTCTGGCGATAACAGGTTTGGGTATGTGACGGATGAGGAAAGTCACAAACTGCCAGCCTACTTCTAGAGGAAGAGCTGCTATGGTGCCTTCCAGTTCCTTTGCACTGTAACCTTCGTATCCTCCAAGCCCTCTGATGCTTTGATCTCCGCCTGTGCAGAAGGCTTTGTCTCCCTCACCGGTAAAAACTACCACGCCCACATTTTTATCCGTCCATGCATCAATGAAGGCTTTTGTCAGTTCGTAAAGAGTCACGGGAGTGCAGGCATTGTATTTATGTGGACGGTTTATGGAAATGCGAGCAATTCGGTCTTTTTTTTCGTAAATTATATCTTGAAAATTCATGGATCTTTTCTCCTTTTTAGAATTTTTGAATGTCTGGTTTACCGAAAGAGAAAAGTGTCTAATCAAGATGGGACTTTAAGGCTTTTATTTCCTCCAATTCAAGTCTTTTGAGGAATTCTTTAATTAACGCCAGTGCTTCCTCTTTATCCCTGTCCATAACGATAGCCTTCATTTTAAGGTATTCTTCCTGGGAAACGTTAAGCACAGGCATGGTTTCTCCTTCTATCTTAGGAGTGTTTACTTTGAGAATTCCCTGAACTGAGATGGGCTGAATCCAGCCTCAAAAACCGGCTTTCACTTTGTTTTTAGAGCTTTTCTTACTCTTTTGGCAAGCACTTGACGAATAAATTGAATAGCATCTGAAGCATCTCCGTCAAGGTCAATTTCGAGCACCTTTTGGGCTTCTTCTAGTGACAGAGAAATGACCACTTCTTTCAGCCTCATGGGAATAACTCCTGTGGATGGTTTTATTGATCTACTATCTGTCCGCACTTTTCTGTTGACCCAAAAACCTTCGTAAATGATAATATAGATGTATTGCTATAAAGTAAAGCAGGGGGGTGAAAACATGTTGCTTAAAAGCTACAGGAAAGAGATTTTTCTCCCTGAATGTAACCCCCGTTTTCAGTCGCTCCATTGTATTGCTCATCTAGATCAGGACATTGGAGAAGTTATTCCCTATCTCAACTCAGAACTAGGAGGGTATCAATATACTGTAGATCCACCTTCGGTTACCTTTAAACATCATGGTAAGCTTATAACCATCCATCCCAGGGCTATCGCTGTAAACGCTTTGAATGATGAAAATGAAGCTGATAAGATCCTTGAGTGGTTAAAAGGGCAGATAAACGATATATGGGAACGTCGTCATGAGATTCAGCCTAAATTTGAGGGGATGAAGAAGCCAAATATAGTTGAAATTATTAAATATCTTCCCAAAACTAACTGCAAAAAGTGTGGACTCCCAACTTGCATGGTCTTTGCTGTCCAGCTTGGGGAAGGTGGGCGTAGGATAGAGCAATGTCCGGAGCTTTCACCGGCTCAAAGGGCTGCTCTGGAAAAATACTTTGAACCCTTTGCGAGGTATCTGGAATAATGAAGAAAAAGATCCTGTTTCTATGCACCGGAAATGCCTGTCGAAGCCAAATGGCAGAAGGATGGGCAAGATTTTTTCACAATGATTGGCTTGAGGCTTTTTCTGCCGGCGTGGCTCCTCACGGCTTGGACCCTCTGGCTGTTAAAGTTATGCAGGAAGTTGGAATTGATATTTCCAACCAGAAGTCAAAATCAATAGACGAAGTGGAATCAATTGAATTTGATTATGTTATAACACTTTGCGACAGTGCCAAGAAATCTTGCCCTGTGTTTCCCGCAAAAACATTGTATGCTCACGTTCCCTTTGATGATCCACCTCTGCTTGCTCTAACAGCCAAAACAGAGGAGGAATCTCTATCTCATTATCGCAGGGTGCGGGATGAAATAAGGGATTTTATTAAGAATCTCCCAAATTTCTTGAAGACTTTCCAACAAAAAGACTTTTCTTAATTTTTAGGAACTTGCCGATGACCTTATCCCAGCCAGGCTCATCGCATCTTCTATCTCATTCTGAATCTTCTTGAGTTTTTCTGCAATAGCTCGCCGCCTGTCAGATGACATTGAAGGAAGCGTTCGCATGATGCCGTGTTCGAGTTCGAAGAATTTTCTGCCGATTTCATAAAGATAAGCTTCACACACATCTTCTGGAACTATTTCAATGACCTTTGGTGGTTCTATAGTTAAGGTTTCCCCCATCTGGGGAATATGGGTCCATAAACCAAATTGCTCTCGTATGATGGATGCGAGCGCTTCACTTGCTGTTTTCTCGCCGTGAATTACAAATACTTTCATTTCCTTCTTATTGAAGTTGCTGATCCATTCGAGAAGTTCTTTTTGTCCTGCGTGGGATGAAAATCCACCAATTGTGAAGACCCTGGCTCTAACCGCTACTTCCTCACCCATTACACGGACTTTCTTGGCTCCATCTATAATTTGCCGCCCAAGGCTGCCTTCCGCCTGAAAACCTACTATTACCAGAGAACATCCTTCACGCCAGATGTTATGCTTTATATGATGGAGAATGCGTCCTGCTGTGCACATGCCGTTGCCTGCAATAATGATGGCGGGACCGCCGATCTCATTGATCCTTCTTGAGTCTTCCACAGTCTGGCTAAACTGAAGCTGAGGAAATATAAAGGGATTTTGCCCCTTTTTAACGATTGCCATGGTTTCTTCATCGAAAAATTCCTTCATTTCGCTGAAGATCTTGGTTGCCTGAATAGCTAAGGGGCTATCAAGAAAAACAGGCATATCTGGAATAAGCTTATTTCGGAAAAACTCTCCAAGCACATAGAGAATTTCCTGAGTTCTTTCAACGGCAAAGGAAGGAATCAGAACCTTCTGTCCGTATCTATAGCTATAAAGTATGGCTTCCCGAAGTTCGTTTTTGCTTTCTTCCAGAGTTTTATGGTCGCGGTTACCATAGGTTGATTCAATAAAGAGAGCGTCAGCATCGAAGATTAGCTCCGGGTCTTTTACAATTAGTTGGTCTGACCTTCCTATGTCACCTGAAAAAACGACCTTTAAGTCTTGATCTTTTTCTTTTGTCCATATCTCAAGAATTGATGCTCCTAAAATGTGTCCGGCAGTTCGAAATGCCACCTTGAAATTATCGTCGAATTTTATAGGTTGCCCCTGTTCAACCGATTGCAAATAGGCAAAACTCGCTTCAGCATCAGCTTCCGTATAAAGTGGCTTTACGGGTGGCAGTCCACGGCGTAGATTTTTTCTAGTGCGAAGTTCTGCATGGGATTCCTGAATGTGAGCTGCATCAAGAAGGAGTATTTTGACCAACTCCACAGTGGGGCGAGTTGCATAAATCTTGCCCCGAAAACCATCCCTTATAAGCTTTGGGATGCGTCCGCTGTGATCAATGTGAGCATGCGTTAAAAAAAGGGCTCTTATTTCGGCTGGATCAAATGCCCAGGGTTCCCAGTTAAGATCTTCCGTTTTTTTCCCGCCCTGGAAAAGCCCACAATCCACCAAATATTTCGCATTGTCCACTTCGATAAGATGGCAAGATCCTGTCACCTGTCCTGCTGCGCCAAGTGTTGTGACCTTCACTTTTTATTCTCCCTTTTATTGATTATCCTCCAATTTTTGACATGGGTCTGGTGATGCATTTTCTTAGTAATTCGACATCAAAGGCACGATTTGCCGGTTTATTACGCAGGGCATCAAGTATAACCTTCGCTATTTCCCCATCAGATACTCCATCTCGAAGGAGTCCTCTGAGATCGGTTTCTTCTTTGCTGAACAGGCAGGTTCGTAGATTTCCTTTTGGTGTTATTCTGAGTCTATTGCAGGAGTTGCAGAAATGGTGGGTCATGGGGCTTATGATCCCGATCTTTCCAGCCCCGCCTTTTATACGCATATACCGTGCAGGACCGTTACTTCTAAGGCTTACAGTGGGTTCGATCTCCCCGAGCGATTTGATTCGATCGATAATTTCGTCTGCAGGAAGAAACCGTTTTTCCCATTCATCCCCGCCGAAAGGCATGAATTCTATAAATCGAACATGAAAGGGTTCTTTTATGGTTAATCTAGCCAGATCTTCCACTTCGTCATCGTTTATCCCTTTCATAACCACAACATTCAATTTTACGGGCTGGAATCCGACTTCCATTGCCTTTTCGATGCCTCGAATGACGTCATAAAAGGCGTCACGGCGAGTGATTTCCCGAAATCTTTCTGGTTTGAGAGTATCCAGACTTATGTTGATTCGCTTAATACCAGCTTGAAATAGATCTTTAGCCAGATCAGCAAGGAGCACTCCGTTGGTGGTCATTGTTACTTCGCCAGGATTGGTTATATCTACAAGGCGACGCACAAAATCGACGATACCCTTGCGGACTAGAGGCTCCCCACCGGTAATGCGAATCTTGGAAATGCCCAACGATCTGGCAATTGTTGCGAGCCTTAAAAGTTCTTCGTATGAGAGAATATCTTTATGGATGAGCTTTGGGATACCTTCGGGGGGCATGCAATAGATGCAACAAAGGTTACATCTGTCTGTTACTGCAAGTCGTAGATAATCTACGACTCTACCGCGGCTATCTGTTTTGGCAGAAGTTCTTTGATTAAGGGTCTCAAGACATGTTGTGGACATATATAAGATCTCCCTTAACGGCTAATGTCGGGAATTGGGGTTTAACCTTTCTCAGAGTTTTGCTATAAGGAGAAAACTTGGCGAACGCAATAGTAAATTCGTTTATCCGTCAGGGAGGGAGCTACTATGGGCGACAGCAGAGGTCTTGGGATTACGGTTACCGAGCATCTTCTTCGAGAACAGAGGGAGACGCCCTATGCAACCGGCGCCTTTACTCAGCTTCTCAACGAACTAATCGTGGCAGCAAAAATTATTCATCGGGAAGTAAGTAAAGCCGGTCTTGTGGATATATACGGCTCTACAGGGGCAGAGAATGTATATGGAGAGCAGGTTCAGAAGCTTGACGAATTTGCCAATCGAACGATTATCCGGCGGGTTATCCATACGGGGCACATTGCAGCTATTGCTTCTGAGGAAGATGCTGATATTGTAGAAGTTCCGCCCCAGTATCCCACAGGTCCATACATTTTAATGATTGACCCACTCGATGGATCATCCAACATTGATGTTAATGCCAGTATAGGCACGATCTTTGCCATCCGCCGACGTCTAAAAAGTAGCGGTCCCGTAACCCTTGATGAAATTCTTAGGCCTGGATCAGAACAGGTAGCGGCAGGATATTTTATTTACGGCTCCAGCACCATGATGGTTTATACAACCGGTAAAGGGGTCCATGGTTTTACATTAAACCCGGCTCTGGGAGAATTCCTGCTCAGCCACCGAAACATAACAATTCCGAAACGTGGCAAAATTTATAGTGTAAACGAAGGAAATTACCATTACTGGAGCGAAGCTGTAAGGCGCTATGTGGATTCTCTAAAGGAAAAAGACCCCGCTAGGAGTAAACCTTATACAACTCGCTACATCGGCACTTTAGTCGGAGATTTTCATAGAAATCTCCTTAAAGGCGGAATTTTTATGTATCCGTCAGATACGAAGGACCCGAAAAAACCCAGAGGCAAACTCCGGTTGCTTTTCGAAGCTGCGCCACTTGCCATGGTAGTCGAACAGGCTGGAGGCGCCGCATCTGACGGAAAACGGCGAATACTGGATATTGAACCGGAAACCTTGCATGATCGAGTGCCTCTCTTTATAGGAAGTCCTGAGGATGTGGCTGAAGCCGAGCGATTTTTGAATGAAGGTGAGAACGTATGATCATTCTTGGTATTGAGTCGTCCTGCGATGAAACTGCAGCAGCGGTTGTAGAAAGGGGACGCATTGTAAGGTCACAGGTGGTCGCCAGTCAGATCAGTGTTCACAGTCCCTACGGTGGAGTCGTTCCAGAACTCGCATCAAGAAGGCATGTGGAAGCTATTATCCCGGTTATTGATCAGGCCGTGCGTGAATCCGGTTGCACCTTTGATGATATTGATGCTATCGGAGTGACATGTGGTCCTGGCCTTGTGGGATCTCTCCTTGTTGGCATAGCCGCTGCGAAAGCTATCGCCTATGCCCTGAACAAGCCCTTGATCCCCGTAAACCACCTGGAAGGACATATCTGTGCAGCTTTTCTTGAAGGAGAACCGCTCGATGAACCATTCGTCTGTCTGGTAGTTTCAGGTGGGCACACGGCTTTATACTTTGTTCGCCCGGGAGTTGCCCCCGAGCTTCTTGGAACCACTCTGGACGACGCAGCAGGAGAAGCTTTTGACAAGGTGGCTAAACTCCTTGGATTGGGTTATCCCGGTGGCGTCGTCATCGATCGACTCTCGGAAAACGGTAGTCCTCAGGCTTTTCATTTTCCTCGATCCTTCCTCGGGAAAGACTCCCTTGACTTTAGCTTTAGTGGCATCAAGACCGCTGTGGTGAACTTCGTGAGAAAATTTGGAAGTCCGACGGACTCTGAAAAAGGAACGCTGGCTTATCGAATTGAAGATGTGGTGGCGAGTTTCCAGGAAGCGGTTGTGGATGTTTTGGTAGAAAAAACCACAATGGCTGCGGATCGGCAGGGAGTAAGCCAGGTTGCGGTTGTAGGTGGAGTTGCAGCTAATAGAAGACTTCGTGAGCGTTTCCGTGAAAGAGCCGTCGAAAAGGGGTGGAAACTTCGCCTTCCGCCCCTTTCTCTGTGCACAGATAATGCTGTTATGATTGCAGCGGCGGCTTATGAAGTCTGGAAACGCCAGGGGTTTTCCCGGAATCATGTCTTTACCTTAGATGCTCTTTCCAGATGGTATTAGGAAAAAATGTTTCTGACTCCCCGAGAATATCTTGAGCGATTTGGACGAAAGGCATCCAAAAGTTTGGGACAACACTTTCTTATCCAGCCTAAAACAGCTCAACGTATTGTTGATGCGCTAGATATATCCCAGAATGACATAGTGGTGGAGATAGGTCCCGGTTTAGGAGCACTTACCAGATATCTCATCGAATATCCCTGTCGGCTTCATCTCGTTGAACTGGACGCCAGGCTGGCTGAGGCTCTGAAAAGCCTTATGCCGCCATCCAGAGCGTTTGTTGCGTGGCATATTCAAGACGCATTGGATTTATCATGGGAGAGAGTCATTGAAGATGAAAAGATTCGACAGATTGATAAATGCCCGGATCGAATAAAAGTAGTTGGAAATATCCCTTATAACATTAGTTCCCCACTTCTCTTTAGCTTGATAGCTTCTCACAAGGTTATTGAACGAGCTGTTCTCATGGTTCAAAGAGAGGTTGGGCAACGGTGGACGGCAGTCCCTGGCACCAAAGATTACGGCATTCCCACGGTGATTCTCGGAAGTTGCGCTAAAGCCGAAAAGATGTTTTCTGTAGGACACGGACAGTTTGTCCCACCACCTAAGGTGGAATCTCTTGTGGTGCGACTGTGGTTTTTTGACGTTCCTAAATGGGAGCCTCTGAATTATGATTTTTTCCGCCAGTTTGTGTCAGAAGTGTTTCGGCAGAGAAGAAAAACTATATTTAATGGGCTTAAGAATTTTATTTCCAGGTATGGTATTGGCTCAACTGACCTGATATTATCCTGTCTGGAGGAGATGGGAATTTCTTCTTCAGCACGCCCGGAGGAACTCTTCCCTGATGTTTTTGTGGAGTTGGCAAAACGTTTTGCGGAGAAAATAGAACAATCATCATTTGATAGCGATTAAAGACAGAGAAAGCGTCTCTAAAAGCATGTTGTGACTTGTTTCCGCCTGAACCTCGGTTACCCGATATTTTGCTCGGTGAATTTCCCTTGATAAAGTCCGTGGTCATTCATGTAGTCAATTATAGCTTGAAGGTTTTTATGCTTTTCGAGTGCCCACTGGGGAGCAACAAGTTCTTCAGGATGTGGGTCCCCTGTAAGGCGTTGTATAACAATGTTGTGAGGGAGGATCGCAATGAAACGGCTTACAATACGAACGTAATCTTCCCGGGATAGACATTGGTATTTGCCTTCCTGATACCACTTTTCAAGCACAGTGCCTCGGACTATATAGAGAAGATGAATTTTTACAGCTTGAATGTCCAGCTTTGCCAGAAAGCGAGCCGTATCAAGCATTTCATCTTCCGATTCTCCTGGAAGTCCAATGATTACGTGAACACAAACGGGAATATTGCGTTTTCTGGTTTCTGATAGAGCGTCAACAAAGGTTTTAACATCATGACCTCGGTTTATAAGACGAAGAGTAGAATCGTGAGCAGATTGTAAGCCGTATTCGAGACACACGTAATAGCGGTTAGAGATTTGAGCTAGGTAGTCGAGCACTTCTGGTGAGACACAATCTGGTCTGGTGCCGATAGTAAGTCCCACTACATCTTCTACAGAAAGAGCTTCTTCGTATAGAGCTTTCAAGCGTTCTATGGGAGCATAGGTGTTTGAGAAGGATTGAAAATAGGCGAGAAATTTTTCTGCCTTAAAGCGCTTTTTAAGGTAAGGTTTGGCTTCTTCGAGTTGCTGACGGATGCTTTTACCCAGAGCCCATTGTCCTGTTCCTGAGCCTCGAACGTTGCAGTAAATGCAGCCGCCAAAACCCTTTGTTCCATCGCGATTGGGACAGGTCATGCCCGCATCCACAGTGATTTTGTGAACTCTACAGCCAAAAAGCTCTCGAAGATAAGAGTTATAATCTCTATAAGGAAGGGTCCGTGTCATGCTACTTTCTCCTAGAAGATTTAGTTTTAGAATTTTAACATTACACGAAAACCTTTCTCCTTCAAGTTGGGGGTATTAGGAAAAAGTTATGTTTCCGTTGAAAGATTTTTTCGGCTAGGATAGAAGATAAGTTCGATGTTATGCCAATTTTTCTAAGAGGGGGTTAAAAATCATGAACGGCATGGTGCCAATCACACGAGAGGGATATGAACGCCTTAAGAAGGAACTTGAGCGGCTTCAGAGGGAAGAGAGACCAAAAGTTATTCGTGCTATTGAAGAGGCTAGATCCCATGGGGATTTATCGGAAAATGCTGAATATGAGGCGGCAAAGGAGAAACAGGCTCTTATAGAAGCTCAAATAAGTGACATTACTGACAAACTGTCCCGATGCCAGATTGTTGAAGTCTGCGAGGACACGAATGGTAAGGTAGTCTTTGGATCGACCGTTGTTGTGGAAGATCTAGATACGGGATCGGTCGAGAGTTATTGTTTGGTCGGTCCTTTTGAAGCTCAGGTAGAGCAGGGCACTATTTCCATTTTGTCTCCCATTGGAAAGGCCCTTTTGGGTAAAGAAGTAGGGGATGAGGTTAGGGTTCAAACTCCCAAGGGCTTGCGAACTCTCGAGATTCTTGAAGTGCGAAAACCTAGTTTTTAACGTGGATCCGAAAGTCAAAATGCTCTATGATGCCAGGAAAAATCTAGAAGTATGTCTTATGAAAAGCAACCCTTGCGGTTGTCTAGTCTTTTTAAGGCAGAAATTATAGACATGGGCATAGTTTTGCAAAAAAGGAATTAAAACACGATGGGAACCTATTACGGACGTAAAGACCTGTTGGGAATTGAGGAACTTTCTCGCGATGAGATTGAACACCTTTTGGATCTTGCAAAATCCCTGCGGGAAATTAACGAGCGAGCCATAAAGAAGGTTCCTACACTGCGTGGTAAGACTGTAGTGAGTATCTTTTACGAACCAAGCACTAGAACCAAAATGTCTTTTGAAATGGCAGCCAAACGCCTCAGTGCCGATACTTACAGTATTTCTACAACCACAAGCTCCATGGTTAAGGGTGAGACTTTTCTAGATACGATAAAAAATCTGGAAGCAATGAAACCGGATGTGTTTATTATCCGCCATTCCCAATCAGGGCTTCCTCATCGTGTTGCATCACTTACGCCAGTGTCGGTTGTGAACGCCGGCGATGGACAGCACGAGCATCCTTCGCAGGCTCTGCTTGATCTTCTTACAGTGATGGATCATCGTGGTAGCGTGGAAGGATTACGGCTCTTGATTGTAGGAGATATTCTGCATAGCCGAGTTGCCCGCTCGAATATATGGGCTTTTACCAAAATGGGAGCGGAGGTGACTCTTTGCGGTCCTCCCACTCTTCTTCCACCTGGCTGGGCTGAGAAGAGCTTTCGTGATGCTCGAGTAAAAGTAGTTTATGACCTTGATGAAGCTATCCCGAACGCCGATGTTCTTATGGTGCTTCGTCTTCAAAGAGAACGCCAGAAACTCAGCTTTTTGCCGTCTCTACGGGAATACGCTGTGCTTTACGGAGTTAACGCTAAAAGACTGGAAAGAGCGAGGAAAGATCTTATAGTTATGCACCCTGGTCCAATAAACCGTGGAGTGGAATTAAGTCCAGATGTGGCTGACGGAAGATGGTCGGTTATATTGGATCAGGTTACAAACGGTGTTGCTGTTAGAATGGCTATACTTTACATCCTTGCACAGCGAGGAAGTGATCTATAAATAATAAAAATGGGAGGACATCATGAAGTTTAGACAATTTGTTGCAGCCGGGGTTTTGGTTATATTTCTTTCGTCCTGTGCTGGGATGACCACGAGAGAACAAAGAGTACTCAGTGGCGGAGCTATTGGAGCCGGCCTCGGAACAGCAACCGCCGCCATTGTTCAGGGATCTCTTTTTACCGGTGCGGCTATTGGTGCTGCCGCAGGAGCGATCGGTGGTCTTATTTACGATGAGGCTCAAAAGCGAAAACGATAGGAGAGGGGACTCGAATGAAACAGTCTAAAATAGTTCTGATCTGGATGGCGTTGTTTCTGGCTACAATTGGGATGGGTAACCTTGTTCTAGCAGGTGAAGCCTACGAGAGTGCCTTTGGTTTTAAAGCCATCTTCCCGGCGAAATGGATTGTTCTTGATAAGAGTTACGCAAAAGAAAATCCAGATGCTGTGGAATCAGCCTTTATGGCGGCTCAAAAAGACGAGGAAGTAACGCCAGAAAATAAAAGCGTTCTTTCTTCTGTAAAGGAAATGATACTTCGCGGGGAAATTGAATATTATTTTTCCGAGACTCCCCGGTTTGTTGTAGCAGTCAATAGGTCTTCCGGGAATGTTCCCAGAACCGACGAAGAACTCAAAAATTTATGCCAGTCTTTTCCTTCTCAACTTTCTGCCAGCGCTGGCAAGCCTGTAAATGTTTACGAGTGTTCCAAAAGAGTATTCAACGGGTATGAAACTCTTGTGCTTGTCGCTGATGGACAGGCAAAAGATAGCCGTTATGTCCAGTATCAACTTGCCGATACTCCTCAGACTGTGATTATATTTACTGCAACGGGAGCTACTCCCGAAAATTTCCCGACAATGATCAAACTCATGGAAAGTTTTATGAATTCCATTCAACTGGTTAAGAAGTAAATACCTTTCTAGTAATATGCTAAGGATGGGCAGGGTTGCTCGTCCTTAGCATGGTCTCAGGACGGTGCATATTTGATTAAACCAGAAGGAAGATAAGCTGTGTCTAAAGGAACTGTTTATTTGTTGGGTGATGCTCCAAAGCTCTCCCTGATTTTTCAAAATGTCAGATTGATTGATCCGGCAGCGGGGAGGGATGAACAGGCTGATGTAATTGTGGTCGAAGGCGTTATTAAGGATATTCTGGCTCCTTTCAGTGTCAGAGATGTTGCCGATAGCAGTATTACGGTCTTGCCCTGTGATGGTTTGTGGCTTGTGCCCGGGCTTGTGGATATGCATGTTCATCTACGAGAACCCGGGGAAGAGTATAAGGAGACGATATCTTCAGGGACTATGGCAGCCGTAGCAGGGGGATTTGTAGCTGTTGCCTGTATGCCAAACACCAAGCCCCCGAATGACCATCCTACGGTGACCAGGTTTATTGTGGAAAAGGCTCAAACTGAAGGTGCCTGTGTTGTATATCCCGTTGGAGCTATTACGAAAGGGCTTGCAGGTGAAGAACTGACAGAGATGGGGGTACTATTTGAATCTGGCGTGGTAGCTTTCTCCGACGACGGACGACCTGTTATGAATGCTCAGATAATGCGTCGCGCCATGGAATATTCTCTCATATTCTCTGTGCCTATAATAAGCCATTGCGAGGATATAAATCTTTCTGCTGGTGGAGTAATGAATGAGGGGGTTGTGTCACTTAGGCTAGGGCTGCGGGGCATTCCAAAGATTGCAGAAGAAATAATGGTTCTTCGAGACGTAGAACTTGCTAGATGGACTGGTGCAAGACTTCATGTGGCACACGTCAGCACAAAAGGATCCGTGGAGATAATCAGGCGGGCAAAGAAGGAAGGACTTCCTGTAACAGCAGAAACAGCTCCCCATTACTTTACTCTTACCGAAGAAGCCGTTCAGAGCTTTGACTCTGTTTTTAAGGTAAATCCTCCTTTACGCACTTCAGAAGATGTTGAAGCTGTAATTGAGGGGCTTTCTGATGGAACCATTGATGCTATTGCCACCGATCACGCCCCTCACAGTGTTTTGGAAAAGGATGTTGAGTTTGATTCAGCATCCTTTGGAATGATCGGTCTGGAAACAGCTATTCCATTAACCCTCGAACTAACTAGAAAGGGCTTACTCTCACCTCTGAAAGCCATTGCTGCGCTCTCCACAAATCCTTCTCGCATTCTAGGGCTTCCCTACGGGTCTATCGATACTGGAAAGCCCGCTTTTCTGACTCTAATCGATCCTGAATATAAGTGGGTTGTGCGAGCAGAAGAGTTTTTCTCTCTCTCCCGCAATTGCCCCTTTGAAGGGTGGAATGTTCAGGGAAGAGTTGAAATGACCGTTGTTAACGGCAGAATGGTTTTTGCTAGAACTGATGGAATTTGCGAGACTTTAGTGAGAAGCGGTCATGCGCTCCGTGCCTAAGATTCTGGTTGTGGATGATGAAGAAGGCATGAGAGATTTCCTCGAACTTATGCTGGTTAGAAAGGGATACGAAACTACGATTGTGTCAAATGGTAAGGATGCTATAGAACAGCTTCAGTCGGGAGACTTCGATATTGTCATTGCTGACATAAGAATGGAGCCCATAAGTGGAATTGACGTCCTGAAGGAAGCCAAAAGATTGAATCCGGAGACGGTTGTTATCATGATTTCTGCTTACGCAAGCCCTGAAACTGCTGTAATGGCTATGCAGGAGGGAGCTTACGACTATCTCCCTAAACCTTTTGACATAAACGAAATGTATCGCGTTCTGGAAGAAGCGTGGGAAAAAAAGCGGTCATATCGAAAGAGCGAAGGAACAATTCAACCGACAACAGGGGATGAAATTCCTGTTCACTTTGGGCTTCTCGTGGGAGAAAGTCCTGAGATGCTTCGAGTGTATAGCCTTATCGAAAGGGTGGCCAAAGTTGACAGCAATGTGCTTATCATGGGTGAAAGCGGGACGGGGAAAGAACTCGTTGCGCGAGCAATTCACAATCTTAGTAATCGAAGGGATCGTCCTTTTGTGGCTGTAAATTGTGGAGGTGTTCCTGAATCGCTTATTGAAAGCGAACTTTTCGGCTACAGGAAAGGAGCCTTTACGGGAGCGTTACATGATCGTAAAGGACTTGTAGAAGCGGCCCAAGGGGGAACACTTTTTCTTGACGAAATTGGAGAGTTATCCCCCGGTTTACAGATACGATTGCTTAGGTTAACTCAGGAAAAAACTATTCGCCGTCTCGGTGATAACGAAGATCGTTCGGTTGATGTGCGGATTATTTCTGCAACTCACAGAAATCTTGAAGAAATGGTTGTTAAGGGAACATTTCGTGAAGATCTCTACTACCGCCTTAACGTAATCCCTATAAGATTGCCGGCTTTGCGAGAAAGGCGAAGCGATATTCCGCTACTGGCTCAGTATTTTCTCAAGCGTTACAACGAAAAACTAGGTAAGAACATTCAGCGTGTTTCCTCATACGCTATGGATATTTTGAAATCCTACGACTTTCCGGGTAATGTGCGAGAACTTGAAAATATTATAGAGCGGGGAGTCGCTCTAGAGCAAACATGCATAGTTCTTCCTGAGAGTCTTACAATTGCCAGTAGCCGTTTTAGAAAAGCTCCGAACACGGCTTCAGATTTCTTCATAGATCTTCCGAATATTACCCCGGAAGGTATCGATCTGGATGGATTGCTTGAAAGGATAGAAAAGTATTATCTTACCCAGGCTCTTTCCCTTTCAGGCGGACGTAAGCATAAAGCGGCAGAACTTTTGGGTGTGAGTTTTCGCTCGCTGCGGTATAGGCTTGCCAAGTATGGTATGGGTAGGCTTGATGACGATGACAGATCTCCAGATTCTGAGGAATAGTTATTTTTAGAAGATCTTATCCAGGTATGGTGAGCTGGTTACTTTGTAATTAGCCTTTGTATTTACCAGTTACTTAGGAGGTTAGATATGGCGCCTATAAAAGATAACAGCGAATTCGAAGATGATATGATGGAAGACCTTGGCTTGGAACCTGGTGAAGAAGGAGATGTTTCGGATGTAGATTTAGCCTATGATGAAGGCGAAGAACTCATAATTAGTGATGAGATAGAGCCGGAAGAGCCTTTTCCTTCTGTGCTTTTTATGGGCATATCCAAGCCAAAAACGGACGATGAGTGGATCGCCCTGCTTCAGAGTGCCCAATCCGAAGGTGTTCCTATTTATTCCATTGCTGAAACTTATCAGGAAGGGAATCTTATAAAACATCCAATTTTTGGTTTGGGAGTAGTTACAAAGGTTAGAACTCCTCGAAAGATGGAAGTTATTTTCAAAGACTCTGAAGGCAACATAGTGAAAAAGCTCATGGCAATGAACATTTCAGATGTAGCTAGCAGTGGGACGTAATCACTACTGGGTTGCTCCGGTGGGCGGCCTTTCTCACTTCCAATTTCCAACAGGATAGTTCGCCGAGAAAGCCAGAAATACGCACTTTTGGAGAAGGTGGCAATGACGCAGTTTGAGTGGGTTATGAGGCAAAGAGACGACGATGAAAAAAGTGGAAGTAGCGGAAAAGAGTATCCTGTGCCATCGAGTTGTGAAGAAGTTCTTGAAATCCTTGCAAATCAACGCGGCATTGACCCTGATCTCCTTGAAGATTCATCTCTTACAAAGCTGGAACCTTACCTTTCGATGCGAAATTTTGAAGAAGGAGCCAGGTTGGTAGCTAACCACCTTTCTAGGAATAACAAGGTAGTGATTGTAGGAGATTATGACTGTGATGGTATTACCTCGTTGGCTCAGTGGACTTTCTTTATGCAGGATATCGGATATTCAAATTTTTCTGTGGATATACCTCATAGATCGGAGGGATACGGTTTTCCCAAGCGAGCAGTTGAAGAGAATCCGGATGCACGCATTTTTATAGTTACCGACTGTGGGACTCATGACAAAGAAACCATACAGGTTGCTAGAGAAAAAAAAGCTGACGTTATTGTTATCGATCATCATAAGATTGATGACTTGAGTCGTCTTGCGCCTGCCACTCTGCTTATAAATCCCAAGCATCCCCAATGTCCTTCTTGTTTTAAGGACTTTTGCAGTTCCGGTTTGACCCTCCTTTTTCTAGCCAAACTGAGATCATTTCTTCCCGAAAGTTTTACAAGGCCCAGGCTCGATGCTCGCTATCAAGCTCTTGCAGCCCTGGGAACAATAGCGGACGTGATGCCTCTTACGGGAGCAAACCGCATTATAGCCAAATGGGGATTAGTAAAGTTAAATGAAGGCAAGTTTACCCCTCTAAAAGTGCTTAAAGATCTCGTCGGACTTAGAAATAGAAAGCTTTCGGCTGGTCATGTTGGATTTTATCTGGCACCTAGAGTAAATGCTCCTGGAAGAATTGCCGATCCTAAAGTTGCTTTTAAATTTTTGACCGCTATTGACGATCATACCCTTATGGATCTTGGATTGGAGCTTAATCGCTTAAACGCTCAGCGGCAGATGGAAGAATCGAGAGTGTTTCGTAGGGTGCTGGAATATCTTCTGGATATAGAATCAAGGGGCATCCGGCGTCGTAGCGTTGTTCTGGCTGATAAAGGCTGGCACCCTGGAGTGGTGGGTATTGTCGCATCCAGGGTGGTTCAAGAACATCATTATGGTCCTGTGATTATCGGTTCGGTTGGGGATGATGGGATTGTCAAGGCGTCGGCAAGAAGTATTCCTGGAGTTGATATTTGTGAAGTTCTTTCCGAGTGTGAAGATTATCTTTTAAGATGGGGTGGACATGAAGCAGCAGCGGGTCTCTCCGTGGAATATTCTAGATTTGGAGATTTTGCTGCTCGCTTTGAACAGGTTCTGGCTAAATGGCCAGAACAATGTTTTACCAGACGTCTTATGATTGACTGTGAACTGCCCACCCGACTGATTTCAAAAGAACTGCTTGAAGTTCTGGAACGCCTTGAACCTTATGGGCAGGGTAATCCTGTTCCTATATTTCTTTCCCGCAATCTTAAACTTTGTGATGTAAAGGTCTTTGGTAATGGACAAAGACATTTGAAGCTATTTTTTGGATGCAAATTTCAAGGCATTATGTGGCGAGGAGGATCTTTATTGTCTCAGATCAGACCAGGTGATCGCTGCAATGTTGTTTATCAACTCGAGTGGGATGTTAATAGAGAGCAGTGTTTGATGATTATTAAAGACATAGAAGTTTACAGAGCTTGACCGCTATTCTATTTATAAAAGGTGGGGACGGATAAATTATCCCGTCCCTGCACACAAACTGTATGTAGTTATCGCTTTGCGAAGGGATATTTTCTAAAAGAAACTAACATCTCCGCTTCCTATCCGTAAAATTTCTGGTTGGTCATTTATCAGAGAAATAACGCTAGAGGGTTTCCCCGGCACGGGCCCTCCGTCTATTATAAGATCTACCATGTTTCCCAGTTTTTCTTTAATTTCATGGGGAGTTATCAATGTTTCACCCGTTTCTCGATCTACAGCGGTTGTGTTGATAATAGGATGACCAAGCTCGGCAACGATGGCCAGCGCTATAGGACAGTTGGGCACTCTAATACCAATAGTTTTTCTTTTGGAGAGCATTATTTTTGGAACCAATCTTGATGCTTCCAGTATGAAAGTGTATGGACCGGGAAGGCAACGCTTCATAACTTTGTAGGCATAGTTAGTTACCTGAGCATACTCGCTTATGTTTTTAAGGTCACTACACACAATGCTGAGAGGCCTATCGTGAGTTTTTCCTCTTAAATCATATACTTTTTCAATAGCCTCCTTGTTAAACAGGTCACACCCTATACCGTAGAAGGTGTCCGTCGGATAAGCGATTAAACCGCCATTGGCAAGAACTTCAACAACTTGCTTGACTTTACGAGGTTCGGGATGTTGATGATTCATTTCAATAATCATAGGACATCCCCTTCTTTTTAGGTGTTTAATTTTTACTTACCCATTGCCCGTTTATACATACAAATTAGAGCCCCTATTTTTTTAGAGATTGGCAATATAACTACCCCGATCCTTTTCTTTGAATAAACAACAGAACCTGAGTAAAGTCAATGATCTTGGGGAGGTGTTCTAAAACTTCCCTTATGGGGTGTCGAAACATGGAAAAGGCAGGGGCGAGACTCAGCTTGGGGGACTTTCCCAGACTCAGGTAACTAAAAAACAACCTCAATATATGATTCACCACATATTGGGATAGGGGCGGTCAGTTTGACCGATCCCCTCCCACACCACCCGGCATGCGGGTCGGCACCGGGCGGTTCGAGAAGTTGAGCAGGCAGCTACTATGGCCTCTGCTGACTTCTCGCTCCGGTTCTCCATGCTTACCCTTTCGGGTGCATGTAGGGGCGACGCATGCGTCGCCCCTACAATTCCACGCCTCTGTAAGCCTATTCCCAGGACAACCCTGCATAGAAAAAATTTTGGACCTTCTAGCCCAAGTTCGCCACTTTTTGTGGCGAAAATGGCATTTTTGCCTCTTTTGGGAAGTCTAACTTATTGAAATTATGGAT
>JBBFKT010000014.1 GCA_037482015.1 Thermodesulforhabdaceae bacterium | reverse complement strand
AGGCGCTGAGGGAGATAGAAGCTGCCAGGTTTGAAGCTATAGAAAAGCGCTTTGAGTCTCTCCAGAGGGAAATGAACGCGCGTTTTGAAGCTATGGATAAAAGGTTCGAATCTCTTGAAAGGCGGCTTACATTTACTCAATGGTTTATCGGAGCGGGGTTTACCCTGATAACGATTGCAGTGACAATCCTGAGAATATACGTAAAATAAAAGTCTTTCGAAATTCTTACAGGGAGAGGCGGTTATGAAACTCGATCGTGCTTCTTATGGGCGTTTGCCAGCTCACGCCAGGTGCACTCGTTGTCGCGAAAAAGCCGTGGTCCATCTTCCAGGTCACCATGCAAATTTCTGTCAGGATTGCTTTATTGTGTTTTTCCGCAATGCTGTGAAGAGAGCCATGAAGATATTCCCTTTAACTCCTCGAAAAATTATTCTTGTCGCTGTATCTGGAGGTAAGGATTCTCTGGCTCTATGGTCAATACTTACAGAACTCGGTTATTCCACTCATGGCATTCATATCGATCTGGGAATTCCCGGTTTTTCCGAAGCATCCAGAACAGCCAGCGAGCAATTCGCTCAATCCCGCGGATTACCTCTTTCGGTGTTCGAACTTAAAAAGCTTATGGGATATAGCCTTCCTGAAATAAAAAAGCGCACTCGAAGAATTATTTGTTCAGTTTGTGGTATCTTAAAGCGGCAGTTTCTTAATCGTCTGGCTTTAATGGAAGGCTTTTCCGTAATAGCTACAGGTCATAATCTTGATGACGAAGCAAGTCGCCTCCTTGGAAATATCCTCAGACATAAGGAAATTTACCTAGAAAAAACCTATCCTTTTCTTCCTGACCTTGAAGGAGTGATGCCGGCTCGCATCAAGCCTTTGTTCAGGCTGGAATCTGAAGAAATTCGCATTTACTGCCACATCAAGGGCATATCTTACTTTGCAGAAAAATGCCCTTTTTCCAGGGGCGCAACAAATCATATGTTTCTTGAAGCTTTACAGCTTCTTGAAGATAAAATGCCTGGCACAAAGCGAGACTTTCTCTTCGGCTATCTTGCCGATAAAAAGCCGCCTCAACCTGAAGAACTCCCCATGAAAAACTGCACCCTTTGTGGAGCCATTTCTTATCAGGATGTTTGCACCGTGTGTCGTATAAAGCAAGAAATTTCGGGCGACCGTTACACTCCGGTTCAGGATAGCCTGGAAAAGCTGGGAACTGTAAAATGATTCAAAAAGACGAAAGGCTTTCTTACCGCCTTGAAGACTACGATTATGAACTCCCGGAAGAGTTAATAGCCCTCGAACCATCGCCTCGACGCGACGAATCTCGCCTTCTGGTACTTCACAGATCCACTGGAACCATGGAGCATACTGTATTTCGTCATGTTGTTAATTTCCTTCGTGAAGGTGACGTCCTGATTATGAACGACACTAAAGTGGTGCCGGCTCGACTGTATGGGCGGAAAGAAACAGGAGGGCGAGTAGAACTTCTCGTGTTAGAACCTTTTGCTGATCCTGAAACAGCAAAAGAAAAAGGCTACGAATGCCTGGTGAAAGCATCAAAACCCTTTAAGCCGGGCATGAAAATTGAGCTAGTAAAGGGCACGTCTTCTGATTCCATCGATCATGAATCATCGTCCGTCATCCATAAGAAACCGGTGCTTACCGTTATGGATGTATCTGGGGAAGGAAAAGTGCGAGTGCTTCTTCCCGAAGATTGGAACATTGTGGATCTTCTTTACCGTTATGGTGAGGTGCCTCTTCCGCCTTACATACGTCGTAGCAAAACTCCGGGTCCCGAAGATTTAGAGCGTTATCAAACCGTGTATGCTCGATACCCCGGTGCGATTGCTGCCCCCACAGCAGGTTTTCACTTTACGGGGGAAATCCTTGAAGCGCTTCGCTCTCGTGGTGTGACTGTTGATTTTGTGACTCTACATGTGGGATATGGAACCTTCGAGCCGGTAAAGACCGAAGATGTGCGTCATCACAGGATGCATAAAGAATGGTGCGAAGTAAGCAAAAAGACGGCTGAATTGATTAAAGAAGCGAAGCTGGGGGGAAGACGAGTGACAGCCGTGGGAACAACCGTCGTTAGGACACTTGAAGGTATAGTGGCTGCTCATTTTGACAATATGGATGCTTTTCCTTACCGTGGGTTTTGCGATTGCTACATTGTGCCAGGGTTTCAGTTTAGAATTGTGGATGCCATGATAACAAATTTTCATCTTCCAAAGTCCAGTCTTATTTTGCTTGTGTCCGCATTTGCTGGAAGAAGCTTGATACTTACAGCATATCGAGAAGCTATCGCCAGACGATACAGGTTTTACAGCTATGGTGATGCTATGCTCATCCTTTAAGGAGTTGTAGCTTTGGCTGAAAGTAGATTCTTTGAAGTAATAGCCCGTGATCCTGAAACTATGGCTCGAAGAGGCAGGCTTTCGACAGTTCATGGAGTTGTTGAAACTCCGGTTTTTATGCCGGTTGGGACTCAGGGATCGGTAAAGAGCCTTACTCCTCACGATCTCCTTACTGAAGACTGCCGGATTATCCTGGGAAATACCTATCATCTGTATCTTCGCCCCGGTCATGAACGGATTGCGCGCCTTGGAGGACTTCATAGATTTATGAGCTGGGACCGGGCGATCCTTACCGACAGTGGTGGATACCAGGTCTTCAGCCTCGCAAAGATAAGGCGTATTGAAGAAGAAGGAGTAGAATTCCAATCCCACATTGACGGTTCACGACATGTTTTGACCCCTGAACGTGTGATAGAAATTCAGGAAGCTCTCGGTTCAGACATTGCTATGGTGCTCGACGAATGCACCCCTTACCCCGTGGAGTATGATTACGCCAGAGCGTCTATGAGGCTTTCTCTTCGCTGGGCTTTGCGGTGTAAACAGGTTCATCGACGCCACGATCAGTATCTTTTCGGGATCGTTCAGGGAAGCGTTTTTACGGATCTACGCAGGGAATCTCTGGAAGGTCTTATGAAGATTGGCTTTGACGGATACGCCGTCGGAAGCCTATCGGTCGGTGAACCTAAGGAAGTGATGATGGAAGTGCTTGAAAATATTCTTCCTCTTTTTCCTGAAGATGCGCCAAGGTATCTTATGGGTGTTGGAACTCCAGAAGATATTGTTGAAGGAGTAGCCCTCGGGGTGGACATGTTCGATTGCGTTCTTCCTACAAGAAACGCTCGAAATGGAACTCTTTTTACATCCTGGGGCAAGATGAACATAAAAAAGCAATGCTATGCCGATGATGATCGCCCTGTGGATCCGAACTGTTCTTGCTACACCTGCAAGAATTTTTCCAGAGCTTATTTGCGACATCTTTATGTCGCTCGAGAACTTCTCTCCTACCGCTTGAACACCATCCATAATCTCCACTTTTATCTCTCAATGATGCAAGAGATTCGCGATGCTATTGAGCAGGGAAAGTTTTTGGAATGGCGAAAAGCCTTTTACGAAAGGCGATCTCTTACGCTGGAAGAAGAATTAATCGAATTGTGATCAAATTTTTACCTGATTGATCCAGATCAAGGTTTCTTCTCCATAAGAGTGGCATAAACAGTTGTGAAAATCAGGATGAGGAGAATTTCTTCAGTTGCTGTGATGTTTCCTCATCCTTTGGGGTAAACCTTAAACAATCAAGGGGAGGGAACAGGCTATGTTTTGCTACCAGTGCGAACAGACGGCAAAGGGCGAAGGTTGCACAAAGATAGGTGTTTGTGGGAAACAACCGGATGTGGCAAGCTTACAGGATCTTTTGCTCTATGCTGTTAAAGGACTCAGCCAGGTGGCTCAGGAAGCCTGGAAACTTGGAATCAAAGATGAAGAAGCCAATGCTTTCACCTGCGAAGCACTCTTTTCCACGCTAACAAATGTAAACTTCGATCCCGATCGCTTCCCGCCGCTAATAAGAAAAACAGTTGAACTTAGAGAAAGGCTAAAGGAAAAGGTTAGGGCTGCTGGGGGTAAAACCGATTTCGGAGATGGTCCGGCAAACTTTGTTCCTGCTTCTACTAAGGACGAAATGGTGGCTCAGGGTGAGAATGTAGGATTTCTGGCTGATAAAGACGAAGATCCTGACATAAGATCCCTTAAACACACTCTGATTTTCGGCTGTAGAGGCATTGCAGCCTATGCCGATCATGCTCAAATTCTCGGTAAAAGTGATGACGAAATCTATCGCTTCCTGCATGAAGCGCTTGCTACAACGCTCAGAAAGGATCTTTCCCTTCAGGAAGCGGTGGACTGGGTATTGCGCTGTGGCAAGGTGAATCTCAGAACTATGGAACTTCTTGATAACGCTCACACGAGCACATACGGCCATCCCGTGCCCACAAAGGTGCCTTTAGGACACAAAAAGGGCAAAGCCATTCTGATTTCGGGGCATGATCTTAAGGATCTAGAAGAACTTCTGAAGCAGACGGAAGGTAAAGGCATTTACGTTTACACTCACGGCGAAATGCTTCCGGCTCATGGTTATCCCGAACTCAAAAAATATCCCCATTTCTACGGACACTACGGCACTGCCTGGCAGAACCAGCAGAAGGAGTTTGCTGAATTTCCCGGTGCTATTTTGATGACCACAAACTGCATCCAGAAGCCAAGGGATGTTTACGAAAAGAACATTTTTACCTGTGGTCTTGTGGGGTGGCCCGGAGTTGAGCACATAAAGGACAGAAACTTTGAGCCGGTTATCAAGCGAGCTCTTGAACTTCCTGGTTATGCCGATGATAGCAATGGTAAGTATGTCATGGTTGGATTTGCAAGGAACGCTGTGCTGAGTGTGGCTGGCAAAATAGTTGAAGCAGTTAAAGCAGGGAGGATCAGACATTTCTTCCTGGTTGCTGGTTGTGATGGAGCAAAACCCGGACGAAATTATTACACTCGCTTTGTGGAACTTGTTCCAGAGGACTGTGTGGTGCTTACTCTCGCCTGCGGCAAATTCCGATTCTTCGACAAAGATCTGGGAACTATAGGAGATCTTCCCAGACTGCTCGATATGGGACAGTGCAATGATGCCTATTCCGCCATCCAGGTGGCACTGGCTCTTGCCGAGGCTTTTCAGACTGATGTGAATTCTCTGCCACTTTCCCTTATTCTATCCTGGTATGAACAGAAAGCCGTGGCGATTCTCCTTACGCTTCTTTCTCTTGGTATAAAAAATATGCGCCTTGGTCCTTCCCTTCCAGCTTTTCTTACTCCTAATGTGTTGAACTTTCTGGTTCAGAATTACAACATTAAACCTATTTCAACACCTGAGAAAGATCTTGAAGAAATTCTTGGAAGTTAAAAGAACTTTTGCGCAGGGACGATAAATGTTTCGTCCCTGCCTAACTTTTTTCGGGTTCTTCTATAGGGACATGGCGATGCTGTGTCCCTATTGTTTTTGTAAAAGCTTTACCTTTTACTCTTCTTAAGTTACAAAACCGGTGCTTACAAAAATGGAGTTGCTAGTAGAGAAGGATAAAACTTGATTGTTGTGGTTCCTGCCTATAACGAAGAAGCAACTATAAGACGGGTTGTGAAAAACATCTGGGATGTGATGGGTTGCCCCGTTGTTGTGGTGGATGACGGAAGCACCGATCGAACAGCGGAGGAAGCTTTTGAAGGTGGAGCCATTGTGGTTTCTCATGGAAAGCGACTTGGTGCATGGACGGCTATACAGACAGGGCTTCTTTTCGCCAGATACCATAAAATTGCTCCTGTGGTGACTCTTGATGGAGATGGTCAGCACGAAATAAATGATATTTCTCTTCTTTATGATGCTTATCGCAAAACGGGAGCAGATGTTGTGATCGGATCATGTCCTGAACGGGTGAGCAAGTTGAGAAGAATAGCGTGGAGTTTCCTGAGAACTCTAACAGGGCTTTCGGTTAAGGATTTGACCTCCGGATTCAGGCTTTATGGTCCACAAGCTATAAACATTCTTACGAGTAAAGACGCTCTACTTCTTGATTATCAAGATGTTGGCGTTCTTCTCATGCTGGCTCACAGGGGACTTTCTATTGTGGAGGTTCCGGTGAGGATGTATGAACGTCCTAAGCAAGCTGGTCATTCAAGGGTTTTTTACAGTTGGGGAGCTGTTATTAGATACATGATGCATTCAAGTGTATACGGTGTTTCTAAGCGATGTTTCAAAGCAAATTCTAAAAAGGAAGTTGTTTCATGATCTCCTATCGTATTACTTCAACGGTTATAGGACTTTTTATTGCTATTGCTATCATTTTTCTTGTGAGAAAGGATTACATTCATGTTCGCCATACAATCTGGTGGCTTGGCTTAGCGGTATGTTCCGTGCTTGTTGGTTTTTTCCCGGAGACGGTAGATGTGGTTGCGCGATGGTTTGGTGTAAACTACCCTCCGACCTTTTTCTTTTCGCTTGGATTTGCTGCGATGCTTATAAAGATTCTCCGGATGGATATAGAATTTTCAAGGCAGGAGCGGGAAATTAAAAGGCTTACTCAGCGGCTGGCGATACTTGAAAAGAGGGATAGAGAGCAAGAAGATTAGAAATTGTGGTTTAATGGGAGTTTTCTGTTAGAGCATTTGAGCCCACCGGATAGCTTCGATATATAGTTGATTAATTTTAGCTATATCTAAGGAAAAATTCTTTGCGATTTCTACGACTTTTTCGCTATCTCCAGCCTCATGCGCCATTATCATACGATACATGAGTCCTAGGGTTCCTTCATGGGAAAGTAGAGCCTTCTGAATTGGGGGTGCAAGATAGAGTTGTTCCAGGACATTTTCCATAGGGCATTGAAGCATAGCATCCAGGGGGGAAAGAACACCCACCAGAAAGGCTTCGTCAGGTTTTGCTGTTTTAGTTTCGTATGCCAGGAGTTCCATATAGCGCCCTCTGTGCAGTGCTTTCCCGAAAAGTTTATAGGGTGATTCTTTTGAAACGCTTCCGTAGATTACGAGTAACAACCAGCGCCTCAGTTCTCGTTCTCCCAGCAGCATTATTGCTCGACGTATGTCCGATACCGGATGTCTTAATCCTACCGCCGGTGAATTTACGTATCTGAGAAGTTTGTATGTTAGAGCGGGATCTTTTTTTAGAATGTTTTCAAAGTCCTTAAGATCCATTTCTTCTTTTTTGAACAGTTCTGACATAATTCTGAGCATGCTGGTAGCTGCGGGAGGAATTTCTTTTCTGAGAACTGTCACAGGCCTGCTGAAGAAAAACCCTTGAAAAAGGTCGAATCCTAGCTCTGTTGCATATTTCAAATCTTCATAAGTTTCTACTTTTTCAGCCAGTAAAAGTTTTTTCTTGTTGTTGCATAACTTTACTATGTGATTCCATCTGGATTTGGGGGTTTTCATGAGATCGACTTTGACAATATCCACCATTTCTACAAAGGGCAGCAAATGCGTTTCTTCCAGAGCAAAATCATCAACAGCCAGAAGATAGCCGCTTTTTTTGAGCTTTTTTATTGATTCTAAGATTGTGTCATCAGGGGTGGTGCATTCCAGTATTTCAATAACGGTAAGATCAGGTGGAAGAATTGTTGCAATATCTTCAGTTAACAAACGTTTTGTGAAATTAATGAAACCTTTAGTTCCTTCAATTAATTCCTTAAAGTCCATAACCATGAGCAGGTTGTGAAGAACGGTGAAAGAAGCTTCGTCGGGATCATTTATGCAGGCTTTAGTTGCATCTGGCGTGGATCGATAGAGGATTTCGTATCCCCAAAGGTTCTTGTTCCTATCAAAAATAGGTTGCCTTGCTACCAGAGCTTCCATAAAAGGCTACCTCCGTTTCGTATTTGATTTTATACCTTGAGTTGGCATTTTTTTACCAGTAAAGAATTTCCGATTTGTCTATTTACCTGAGTTGTATTTGGTATGTGATTTTGGGCAACTCGTTGAAGGTTAACGTGCCTGAGACTGCTAAAATCAAGAAAGTTGAGCGAGATTATGCCTAAGCAAATTATGTCACACTGGTTTTTACCCGTTTTTAGCTTTGCCGTATTTATCCTTATTGGAACTGTAGCTCTTATGCTGGTTCCGCTGAGAATCCCTGTGGAAGGCAAGTTCCACCTTTCCTTTGTGGATGCGCTCTTTATGTCAACTTCAGCGGCTTGTGTAACGGGTCTTTCGGTAGTGGACATTGGCACCTTTTTTCCTCTGGCTGGACAGATAATTATCCTTGTTTTAATCCAGGTTGGTGGGCTGGGTATAATGACTATATCAACGGGTCTTTTTACCATTGTTGGGCGGAGCATCTCGATAAGATCTCGTTTCATCCTTCAGGATACCTTTACTCATATTCCCCAGCCGGACATCATAAGCCTTATTAAAAGAATAATTCTTTTTACATTTGTTTTGGAATTTTTGGGAGCGACATTACTTTTTTTGCGCTTCATCAATCTAAATGGTGATGTTTCCCAGAGTTTATGGATTGCTATCTTTCATGCTGTAAGTGCTTTTTGCAACGCTGGATTTAGTCTGTTTCGTGATTCTATTATGTCCTATAGATCTGATGCGGTTATCGTTTTAACTGTTTCTACACTCATCATTCTTGGTGGTCTTGGGTTTCTCGTGCTTAACGAGCTTTACTGGCTATCTAAATCCAGATTGTCTCCTCGAAAGTTCTGGCATCGACTGTCACTTCATTCCAAAATCGTCCTATCCACAACTTGCTGGCTCATCATATTCGGTTTCCTTCTTTTCTTGATTGCAGAATGGAACGTTACAATGAAGAATTTCAGTATCCATGAGCGTATCCTCGCCGCTATTTTTCAATCCGTTACGCCTCGCACTGCTGGCTTTAACACGCTAGATTTCGCATCCATGGCTCCCATTACTCTTTTAGGAACTTTAATCTTGATGTTTATCGGTGGGTCCCCAGGCTCTACTGCCGGTGGAGTTAAAACTTCCACGATTGCTGCTCTAGCAGCCGTTGGTATCTCAAGATTTATGGGAAGAGAAAAGGCTTTCATCTTTAAGAGAAGCCTCGATGACGAATCCGTTAATAAAGCCTTCGGTGTGCTGACATTGGGTATGGTTATAGTCATATCGGTGACCGCCGGCGTTCTCATAACGGAACTGGGAGCAAAACCTTATAGCGAAACTAATGGGCTTTTCTTGAAATATCTTTTTGAAGTAATCTCAGCTTTTGGAACTGTTGGTCTCAGCATGGGTGTAACTCCAGAACTGAGCAAGGCAGCAAAACTTATCCTTGTATTTACCATGTTTGTTGGAAGATTAGGGCCTCTGGTGGTTGCTGCAGCCCTGAGCCCTCGAATTCGCACCGGTGGAGAATTTACCTATGCTGAGGAACGCATAATGATAGGCTAAGGAGTAATTTATATGGCTCAAATTGCCGTAATAGGGCTTGGAAATTTTGGACATTACCTTGCTCGGGAGCTTTACAGCAAAGGACATGAGGTTCTTGCTATAGACATAAAAAAAGAATCAATCCAGAAGATCCGTCAAGAAGTGACTGAAGCTGTGGTGGCGGATGGAACCAATATAGAAACGCTACGAGCCCTGGGATTACAGGATTTGGATGCGACTGTTGTAGCTATAGGAACCAATATGCTGGCTAGTATTCTAACAACCTTTAATCTGCGACAGATCGGCGCAAAACTCATATACGCAAAAGCTTTGAGTGAAGAACATGCGCAAATATTAAAGCACGTTGGAGCTCATCATGTTATCTTTCCTGAGAAAGATATGGCTCTCATAGTGGCTCGTCGAATCCACAACCCCAACATGATAGATTACCTCCCTCTTCACGAAGATTACGCTATTTTTGAACTTCCGTCCCCTGACTCTTTCATCGGAAAAACACTGCAACAACTGGATCTTATCAATAAATACGCCTTACAGATTATTGCTGTGAGAAAACATGATTCCGTGGCAGGTAAAGATCGGGTTGTATTCATACCTCGAGGTCAATATTCGATCGAGAAAGGAGATATTTTGATTATCCTGGGATCTCATAGAGGTATGGAAAAGCTTTCAGAACAACACTAAAAGATGGGGTAAGTAATCCGGAATGTGCACTAAGGTCAGAAAAGAAAGGAGGGCTAATTCGTGATTCCTCGATACACAAGACCAGAAATGGGGAAACTCTGGACCCAGGAAAATCGCTACAGGAAATGGCTTGAAGTGGAGCTTGCGGTGTGTGAAGTCAGAGCCGAACGTGGGGAAATTCCCTGGGAGGACTGGCTTGTTATTAAAGAACGAGCTAACTTTGATTCAAAGCGTATAGAAGAAATAGAAGAAACAACAAAGCACGATGTAATAGCCTTTATTACCAACGTGGCAGAATATGTGGGTCCACCTTCAAGATTTATCCACGAGGGGCTTACTTCTTCAGATGTGCTGGACACGTCCCTGGCGCTACTCCTGGTTGAAGCTTCGGACATTCTCCTGAAGGATATTGATAGACTCATGAACGCATTAAAAAATCAAGCTTTCCGCTGGAAAGATCTCATCATGATAGGACGATCTCACGGTGTCCACGCCGAACCCATAACCCTTGGGCTCAAATTTGCCCTCTGGTATGAAGAAATGAAACGAAACAGAGAACGACTTCTGAACGCCAGGGAAACCATACGAGTAGGAAAGATCTCTGGAGCCGTCGGAACTTACGCTAACATCGATCCCGAAATAGAAAAAGCTACTTGCGAAAAGCTGGGACTGAAACCAGATCCTATCAGCACCCAGATTGTCCAGAGAGATCGCCATGCCGAATTTTTCACTACCCTGGCTATAATTGGCTGCACAGTGGAGAAAATAGCCGTTGAAATTCGCCATCTTCAGAGAACCGAGGTCCGTGAAGCGGAGGAGTATTTTGCTCCAGGGCAGAAAGGCTCTTCCGCTATGCCTCACAAGAGAAATCCCATCGGATGCGAAAATCTATCAGGGCTTGCTCGAGTGCTTAGAGCTAACGCTCTTGCCGCTATGGAAAACGTCGCTCTGTGGCATGAGCGAGACATCAGCCATTCTTCCGTCGAACGAATAATTGCTCCCGATAGCACCATACTTCTGGATTATATGCTGAATCGTCTGACCGGCATCATTGAAAACCTTACGGTCTATCCAGAAAACATCGCAAGAAATCTTGCCCTTACGGGAGGACTTTTCAATTCCCAGCGAGTAATGCTTGCACTTACTCAAAAAGGGCTTTCTCGTAACGAAGCTTATGAACTTGTCCAGAGAAATGCTATGAAAGTTTGGGAGCAGGGTGGACATCTCAAAAACCGCCTTAAGGAAGATCCGGAAGTTATGCGCCATTTGACAGAAGATGAACTTGAAGAACTCTTTGACCTTCGCTTTTATACTCGTCATGTGGATACCATTTTCGCCAGGGTGTTCGGGTAGGAGACACATGTCCACCACTGGTCTATTTGTAGAAGCAGACATCTATAAGTGCACACTGAGCAAAAGGAGAAAAACACAAATGCCCATGCTGGATGAAGTTACAATGGATGAATTCTCTTCGGGGTTGAAAGAAAGCCGAACTGTTATCCTGCCCTGTGGCTCCCTTGAAGAACATGGAAGCCATCTACCTTTAGGAACCGACACCTGGCACGCCGTTGAACTTGCCAGACTCGTTGCCCAGAAAATATTTGTCTGGGTGGCACCGCCTGTAACTTACGGGCTTTGCAGAAGCTCTTCTCAACACCCGGGAACGGTGAGCATAAGAGGGACAACCTTGAGGCTTCTCATTCAGGACATTGTCCGGGGCTTGTATTTCAATGGGCTAAGAAATATTCTTGTCCTTAGCGGTCATGCCGGTGGAACTCACATCGCCATGATAATTGATGCCTGCGAAGAACTCCTGGATGAACTTGAGGATGCTCGATTTGCTGTTGTCTCTATTAACGACCTGGGACGTATTGCATGGAAGGGCATTGTGGAAACTCCTGAAGATTCTCATGCCGGCGAGGTCGAAACGTCCATTATAGAATATCTTTTTCCCGACAAAGTAAAAGGGCGATCTCAGGAAGAATATCCCTCTTTCCCTCGATTTTTACTCGTTCGAAATAAACGTGATTTCTGGCGTGGAGGCGTATGGGGAAATCCTGCCAAGGCATCCCCGGAAAAAGGCAAAAAATTACTGGAAAAATCTGTGGAGGCGCTGATTGACATTATTAGATCGCTCGAATCGTAATAACTCTCTTAAACTGCCTGAACTTCTTGCTCCAGCCGGATCTATTGAATCCTTCTGGGCAGCCGTTGAATCGGGAGCTGACGCTGTTTACATTGGTGTTAAAGGCTGGAATGCCCGGGCTTTTGCCGGAAACTTTAGCCTGGAGGAATGTGCTGATCTAATCAGCTGGGCAGAGACTAAAAACATAAAAATCCATCTTGCAGTAAACAGCCTTTTGCTTTCTCGAGAACTGGATCAATTTCGGGTTTTGTTGGAACGCGTTGCAGATCTTGCCGAAGCAAAGAGCTTTGGTGGGCTCATTGTCCAGGACATGGGTGCAGTGTTTATGGCGAGACGCCTCTTTCCTGAAATTCCCCTCCATTTAAGCACTCTTTCTGGCATCCACAATCTTCAGGGAGTAGAAAGAGCCGCTAAGTGGGGAATTCGTCGAGTGGTATTAGCGCGGGAGGTGCCGGTTGAAGAAGCCATAGCCATATCAGAACAGGCTCCAGTAGAAATAGAAGTGTTTGTCCATGGAGCGTTATGTTTTTCCTTTTCTGGATTCTGTCTTGCAAGTAGTTTTAGAGGTGGTCGGAGTGGGCTTAGAGGCGAATGCGCTCAACCCTGTCGCCTTCGTTTTCGTCAGGGAAAGCGAGAAGGATTTTTCCTGTCCTGTAGTGACTTTTCAGCTATAGACTTCATCCCCAGATTGAAAAAATCCCGAATTGCGGCGTTGAAAATCGAAGGACGGATGAAATCTCCCGACTATGTGGCAAACGTTGTTAAGGCTTATCGGATGGTTCTCAGTGCCAGTCCGGGGGAAGAGACGGAAGCGATTGGGCTGGCTAAGGAATTGCTTCGAGCGGCTCCGTCCAGACACACCAGTGCCGGATTTTGGGAAGCAAATCCCTCGGAGCGTGTCCTGGATCCAGGTCGTTCAGGATCAAGCGGGATTTGGATAGCAACAGTTGAGAGCAGGAGAGAAAATAGTGCTCTGTTACGCCTGAGAGGAGATCTGCGTTCAGGGGACATTGTTCGACCTGAGTCCTGGAGGGGCAGGGAAGAGCCTATCAGGCACATTGGTAGAACTCATCCTGAAAATGCTCAAAAGGGCGATCTGGTTGAGGTTGAAGGGCTTTCCGATTTGCCGGTAGGGACAAAACTTTTCCTGATCGGTCATAAAACTGAACAGTCTCAAGCTATTTGGAAACGAATTAGATCTGAAATAGCAGCGAAAATTCCCTTGATTCCTTCAAGGTCAAAGCATCTTCCTGTTGAAAATGTGTGGGAGGAACTTCCCGATCGACGTAAAGCTATCCAGAAAAGCGGGATCCAGCTTTTGTTGAAAATCTCGTCTCCGTCGGATCTTCCGGCTGCCTTCCATTCACCTGCCAAATGGGTTGTGCTTAAAGCCACTCTTTCCAATTTGGAATCACTTTCTCGCATGAAAATTCTGCCGTCTCAGAAGGAACGCCTTGTGCTGTCTCTTCCAACCCCTGAATTGGGCTGGACTGAAAGGTTGAAAGTTTATAAACGTGCCGCAGAATGGCTGGTATCTAGAGGTTTCCTCCTGTGGGAGATCAACAATCCGGGACATCTGGAACTTTTTCGAGATGTTAATGTCCGCATCGGGTTATTTGGGGGAATGGGGCTCAATGTTAGAAATGCCGCCTCTCTTGCTCACTGGGCTGAAGAAGGTTGCTTTGCTGTAACGCTTTCTCCCGAGATGACCAGAGATGAACTGCGAGAACTTATGAAATATCCTCTGCCGGCGGTTCCCGTGGTTACGGTTTTTTCGTGGCTTCCGTTAATGACATCCGTCTTGGAGCCAAAACTTATGGAAGGAAAACCTTTTATTACAGAAAGAGGCGATCAGTATTATTATCAAAGATCTAGAAGGCTTACTTTTATATATGCAGACAGACCCGTTAGCTTGTTTGGAAAACTTGGAGAATTAATGAGGATGGGATATTATTATTTCGCTCTGGATATAAGCCAGGGTCCCTGGGATTTGAATAAGGAGCTACCAAGGCTTTTAAGCGGATTCAAGCACGAGCGTGATGACGAGCCTTTTTCGGTTTTTAACTGGGACAGGAAGGTTTTAAACGCGCCCACATAAAAAGTTAGCGGAAACAGGTTCCGGACTTTAACCATGGATCAACCATGAAAGGAGGCACGCTATGACGAAGGGATGCGAAATTCCGGATTACAATCCTCCCGATGAAGAAGTGGCAGAACTTCTGAAGTCGGCAAAAACTGTTGCTGTTGTGGGTATCTCGCATAATGAAGATCGAGATAGTCATAAAGTGGCAAAGTATCTTAAGGAGCATGGCTACAAAATTATCCCTGTGAATCCGAAGTATAAGGAAGTTCTTGGCGAACCCTGTTATCCTGATTTGAAATCGGTTCCTGAGAAAATAGATGTTGTGGATATTTTCAGAAATATTGAAGCCATCCCTGGAATAGTTGATGAAGCTATTTCTGTTGGAGCTGGTGCTGTGTGGATGCAGCTCGGGCTTGCTCATAATGAATCGGCGGAAAAGGCGCGCCAGGCTGGGCTCAAGGTGGTTATGAACAAGTGTATGAAGATAGAGCACAGTCGGCTTTTGGCGTCTGCAAAGTCTTAGTTTTAGGATGCCTCATAAAGTGGGGGAGAGACTTTCATGGATATTTTTAAGCCAGGGGCTTTTTTCGATTTGTCGTCCGTCAAGTGCGGACATATCCTAAGGCGATACAGCCTGGTATGGGAAATAGTCCGGGACATTAGAGACATATGTGTTGAAGTCGTAAACGGCAGGGAAAGCTCGATTAAAGATATAGGCTGTTTTCAGAAACCTCTGCCTGAAACTATCGTTCTCTGGAAGGGCAGGATTTACCGTAAGGGATTTGAAATTAAAGGAGGCGATCCGACAAAGAACACCTTTAGCGTTGTAATTGATGGCGAAAAAACAACCGAGGCTTCAGTCATTTATGCAGGAGCAGTGCTTTGGGATGATAGAATCTGGCTTGGAGATGGTGTTGTTGTAGAACCGGGAGCCTTAATCAAAGGTCCAACGATTATTGGAAATGGCTCAGAAATCAGGCAGGGTGCCTATATACGTGGTCGAGTGCTAATAGGTGAACGATGCGTTGTTGGTCACACGACGGAAGTAAAAAATGCCATATTTTTAGATGACGCAAAGGCTGGCCACTTTGCCTATGTTGGGGATAGCATCCTTGGTAAAGGTGTAAATCTTGGCGCAGGCACAAAGCTTGCCAATCTGAAAATGAATCGCCGCATGGTAACCATTCGCATAGAAGGAGAAGAAATTCCAACGAACCTCCATAAGTTCGGCGCTGTGCTCGGTGACGGCGTTGAAACGGGTTGTAATAGCGTAACCAACCCGGGAGTGCTCATAGGACCCGGGAGTCTGGTTTGGCCCGGCGTCGTGGTTCCAAACGGTTATTATCCAGCTAATAGTTCTCTTACAGCTTGCTAATAAGCGATACGCTATGGCTCAGCTACAAACTATGATTTCCTTTCTTGCACATTACTACGGCATCCTTCCTGGATACTGGGATATCTGGGGAACTCATCACGAAACCTCCATAGAGACCAAGGCTGCAATCCTTAATGCTATGGGAGTTGATGCTTCGGATGAGTTGAAAGTTCGAACTGAAATTGAGGAGGTTTTCAGTAAGCTCCAGTGGGAAATTCCACCAGTAGTTTCACTCGATGAAGGTGATCCTTTAGTTATTCACTTTAACTGTTTTGAAAAACTTATTCCCTACCAGTTGGAATGGAGCCTTTTCAAGGAAGACGGGACTTTTGTCGGAGAAGGACGATTTCGTCTCGATGATCTTAAAATTTCAGTTCATCCATTGTTGAAAGTTTGGCAGGATTTGGCAGGTAATAGTTCTTCGTTTGGCTGGGATGCACTTAAAGAGTGTTCATTCACCCTTCCCCTTGTCCTTTCACCCGGTTATTACAAACTCTTTCTTCAGGCGTCTAATCAAAAGTTCCCACAAGAAGTGCTTGTAATTGTAGCCCCTTCGCAAGCATCGGTGTGTAATGCTCATGGTTCTTCCTTTTCCCGAGCTGGCTTGGCTGTGCAGTTGTATGCCGTACGATCCGGTAAAAACTGGGGCATTGGTAATTTTAGAGACCTTCAAGAGATTGTGGATATTGCGCAGTCTCTTGGAGCAGGCTTTGTCGGTTTGAATCCTTTTCACCTTTTATTTCCCGAAAATTCCCATCACATAAGCCCTTATAGTCCATCTAGCCGGCGGTTTCTGAATCCCTGGTATGTTTCTGTGGAGGATGTTGAAGAATTTAAAGAAGCACGCGCTTCTATTCCCGCTGATGTATGGGATCAAGTATCCCGCTGTCGTGAACTTCTAAGAATTGACTATAATACTGTCGTTCCATCTTTATATCGGGCATTTCAGGCACTTTATGATGTTTTCAGGAACCGTCATCTCGCTTGCAAAACTTCAAGAGCGATGGCTTTTGAAGCTTTTTGTGCTGAACAGGGAGATGCATTAAAGCAATACGGGATTTTTGAATCTCTTCGAGAGAGATTCCAGAGTCCCTGGTGGGAGTGGCATATTTCTGATGAGATCATTTCTAATGTCGAAGAGCGAGCCGATTTCTTTCGCTACCTTCAGTTTATTGCCCATGAACAGCTAATCTCGATTAGAAATAAAGCTTACGCCGGTTATCCCCCTGTGCGACTTTATTTGGATCTTTCGGTAAGTGTTGATGCCGGGGGATTTGATGTATGGTTCGATCGCGATGTTTATACTCTTGGTGCTAGAATTGGTGCGCCTCCCGATGATTTTAATCCCCGAGGGCAGGAATGGGGCGTTGTCCCGATGGTGCCTCATAAGCTTAAGGAAGCTCGCTATAAACCGCTTATAGAAACTCTGCGAAGCGTTATGCGCTATGCTGACATTCTGAGAATAGATCACGTTATGGGATTTTTCAGACTTTTCTGGATTCCGGATGGGTTTTTGGCATCTCAAGGAGCTTATGTGCGTTACCCTATGGAGGATATTGCAAGATTGGTTGCGCTTGAAAGTGCCCGTAATGATTGCACTGTGATTGGGGAAGATCTTGGCACTGTGCCGGATGAGGTTAGAGAAGAAATGCGCCGGCGAGGCTTTTTGTCTTACAGAGTTTTTTATTTTGAAAGGCGCCATGATGGATCTTTCAAAAGCCCGGAAGAATATCCAGAAAAAGCCATCGCAGTGGTTACAACTCATGATCTACCCACATTCGTCGGTTACTGGACCGAGCGAGATATTGATGCCAGAGCAAATCTGGGGATGATTGATCAAACTTTTGAAAATAAACTCCGGGAAGAACGGATGAATGATCGCCACAGGATTCTGGATGCTCTTTTCGCCGAAGGGCTTGAATGTCCGGAACATCAAGAAGAATTTCATTCCAGTGTTAAGCCGCCATCCAGAGAATTGGTGATCGCCGTGCATCGCTACCTTTTGCGTTCTAATGCTCAGTTTGTTGCCTTCCAGCTTGATGATCTTATTGGGCAAGAAGATCAACCAAATCTTCCTGGCACAACAATACAATATCCCTGCTGGCGCATCAGACTGCGGAAAAGCCTTGAAGAGATTCGTCAGAAAGTGGGCGAATTAAGAGAATTTTTTGTCGAAGGTGTTTGAAAACATCCCTTACGGGATGGCAAAATAAAATAGATCCCAGAAAACGTAAGTATGGAACTCAACCTGGAAGACCTTTCCAGAGGTAAGATAAATGTAGGGGCGACGCATGCGTCACCCCTACAAGTCTCTATGCTTCTTTGTAACTATTTTGGAACACTGGTTGAGGGAGACGAAACTTCTGGAGGTGGCTGAGTGCTTCCAGTAGCATTTGGAAAGTCTTTGGCTTTGTAAGCCTTTTGCCCTGCTTCCAGCAGATGGCGAGCTTCTTCCATGAAGTTATTGTATCGCTTTTTGCATTCGTAAAAACCATGCCACCATGCATAATCGGGTGCCATCATGGCGGCTCCCATTCTTGCTCTCCGCCCTTCATGATGCCAGAGTTCGTAGAATTCTACCTCCAGCTGTTCATCAAAGAACCGAGTTTTGTCTAAGATGCCCTGGGAGTAAAGTTCGTCCAGAGTTTTCTTTGCGGGAAGGTAATAAACATCATTGTATTCAGCGATAACTCGATCTAGCTTGGAATAATGGTCATCAACCCAGGTTTTTCCATGGCACTGCATGCATATTGTCTTCATTTTGACTCGTTCTACTTCCCAGTTTGTCTTCGCCGGGAAGGGTTCAAAATCAGAAGGTCTTACGGTGAGGGCTGCCTGAGTTTCCCAGGATAGGCGTTCGGTCACATCATGAGTCGTGAGCACAGTGGCAGCTCCCGACATATGGCATGATGCGCAGGTGGGAGAACGGTAATCAATCCCAGGAGTCCATGTGCCAGGGGCAGCATTCCAGTTGTATTCGTTTTTGAAGGCGGTATAAAGGCTTCCATGTTTGGATTCCATGTAGATCTCAATCTGGGGATGATCGGGACCAAGGTGACACTGCCCGCAGGCTTCCGGCTTTCTGGCTTCCATCAGGGAGAATCTATGTCTTGTATGGCAACTGGTGCAGCTTCCTTTACTTCCATCGAGATTTATGCGTCCTACACCCACATTAGGCCATGTTTTGGGGTCCAGTTTTCCGTCCTTTATGCGCAAAACGGTTCCATGGCAGTGGTAACAGCCTGATTCTCTCTCCGTTTCGCTGTTCATACCGAATTTCAGCCACGGATCGACCTTCCACATGATTTCTATGGTGTTTGCATGTTTGCTTCGATTGTATTGAGTAACTTCGTCGGGATGACATCGTGAACAGTCCTTAGGAGTTACCACAGCCGAGACAGGCACTTTATATTCTTTTGATCCATACTGCCTGTCGCTCCTCTCATACTGCTTAAAGTGATCCACGCTAACATCGGGATCGGTTTCTTCGGCTTTGTGACAATCGAAGCAGGTGATGTTGGCGCTTGCATGCCGACTCTGAGCCCAATCAGCAAAAATACCGGGGCTTTCCTGTTTATGGCATTCAATACAGGCGATGGCTTCCTTTGGCATGCTTCGTTCAATGCGAAATTCCTTAACTTTGGGATAGTTTTTAATTTCTGACGGTGGATTGGACTCCTTTTCCTGGCTCATGCCCATCTTTATGGAAAGAGCTATAGCAAATAGAATCACGATTCCTATACCAACTTTTTTCATAATTCCCCCCTAAATAAACCTTTGTCCCTCAAAGACTAACAATGATGTGCTTGGTAAGAACTACCGTTTTATTTATAGCTTCAAATTACGATCTACCGCCGATAGGAGTAAATGCTCTTTTCATTATGAACCAGATTGTTATGACAGTCGGTGCATTTCTTTTCATAACCTTTTAGGGGAAACAGAGTCGTTCTATGAGCAAGCATGGCTCCTCTTTTATCAGGAAGATATAGAATGTTACGATGACATTTCAAACACTGCTCATTTTTGATTGATTTATAAGCTTTCTGTCTAGCTTTTTTATGGTCGTAGCGTTCCGATCCCTGAACTACATGGACGAAGATGTCTTTTGCACCATGGAGAGTTTTTGAATAGAAGAAATTAATTGTATCTTGTGGAGCAGAAAGATGGCAGTCCATACAGTCAGCAACAACCCCTGAATCGTTATTAACGTGGGAGGATGTTCTCCAGGTGTTATAGGCGAAGTGAATTTCGTGGCATGAAGCGCAAAAGGAAGGGGTGGACGTGCGAACCATTGTGTAATAGGTCATTGAAAAGAGCGGGAATGCTATGATTATACCCAAAAGTATCAAAAAAATGTTTTTAGCATGGCGAGACATTATCAGGACTCCCCTGCAGGTTAAACAGAGAAACCAACTTGCAAAATAATACATGGATGAGATGAGGGTCAACAAAAAGTAAAAATGTTCGAAATAGATTTTATAGGCAAACATTCTACAGTTGTTCCAGCCTTGATGTTGTGTTCTGATGAAAAACTGTTATAAAGATTTCGAGAATTCAAGATTTTAGGGTTTTTTATAGAGAATTTTTTGCGGAATTTACAACAGGCTTTAATGATATTAAGAACTTAACTCACTTACCGAAAAGGAGCCAGAATCATGAGAAGTGATCTTATGAAAAAAGGGGTTGAGAAGGCGCCTCATCGTTCTCTCTTTAAGGCTATGGGTTACACTGACGATGAACTTAATCGACCCATTATCGGTGTAGTTAACGCAGCAAACGAAATTATCCCGGGGCATATTCATCTTGATATAATAGCAGAAGCAGTTAAAGCCGGCATTCGCATGGCTGGAGGAACACCTGTAGAATTTCCTGTAATCGGAGTTTGTGACGGCATCGCCATGAATCATACGGGCATGAAATATTCCCTTGCCAGTCGTGAACTGATCGCTGATTCCATTGAAATCATGGCCACTGCTCATCCCTTCGACGGGCTAGCTCTTATTCCTAACTGCGATAAAATTATCCCTGGTATGCTAATGGCAGCTCTTCGCCTTAACATACCCTCCATTGTTGTCAGTGGAGGACCAATGCTGGCAGGGCGAGTTCACAATACTCCTGTAGATTTAATTTCCGTTTTCGAGGCGGTTGGAAGTTTTAAGGCTGGCAAGATTACCGAAGAAGAATTGAAACTTCTTGAAGATGAAGCCTGTCCGGGGTGTGGTTCCTGTGCCGGTATGTTTACGGCAAATTCCATGAATTGCCTTACGGAAGCTCTTGGGCTGGGACTTCCGGGAAACGGCACTATCCCTGCAGTTCATGCTGCTCGCATCAGACTGGCTAAATGGGCTGGCAGGAGAATAGTCGAAATGGTTAGAGAAAATCTTCTCCCAAGAGACATAGCAACTCTTGAAGCTTTCGAAAACGCCATTGCTGTTGATATGGCTCTGGGATGTTCAACCAATACTGTTCTTCATGTCCCTGCTATTGCTCATGAAGCCGGTATAGAACTTGATCTTGAGCTCTTTAATGCTATCAGCAAGCGCACACCTCATCTGTGTTCTTTACGTCCGGGAGGTCCCCACTTTCTTGAAGATCTTAATCGAGCGGGTGGAATTCCTGCAGTTATGAAGGAACTGGCAAAAGGGCGGCTCATACACGAGCATCTAAAAACGGTGAGCGGAATGACAGTTTCGGAGATAATCGCTTCTGTGAAAGAAGTTGATCATTCCGTTATCAGACCACTTGATAATCCCTACCATACCGAAGGCGGTATTGCCATCCTTTACGGGAGTCTTGCTCCCGAAGGTGCTGTTGTGAAGCAGTCGGCAGTTGCTCCAGAAATGCTCAGGCGAGTGGGGCGAGCTCGAGTCTTCAACAGTGAACCCGAGGCGGCTTCGGCAATTCTGGAAGGACTTATCAATCCAGGTGAAATCGTTGTAATCCGCTACGAAGGCCCAAAGGGTGGTCCAGGTATGCAGGAAATGCTTACTCCTACGGCGGCTATTGTGGGACGAGGGCTGGATAAAGACGTCGCTCTCATCACCGACGGTAGATTTAGCGGAGGCACAAGAGGTGCCGCCATAGGTCATGTGTCGCCTGAAGCTGCAGCAGGAGGTCCTATTGCTTTCGTTGAAGATGGGGATGAAATCCTTATAGATATTCCGGCTAAGAAGCTGGAACTACTGGTTGATGAGGAAACTCTTGCTAAGCGTCGAGCTCACTGGGTGCTGCCTGAACCGAAAATAAAAACTGGTTATCTTGCCCGTTACGCCGCCATGGTAACATCCGGGAGTAAAGGCGCCGTATTGAGAAACGTTTAAACATGCTCTCAAGGATTTTTCATGAGTCCCTACGGCAGGATCGGCTTGAGCATTAAAGAGGATAAGTGGTTTGAGGAGCATTATCTCAGGGCGGGTGGACTCTGGGATGCGGTAGTTTATGCAATAAGCCGCATCTGGTCTCCCCCCATGCCTCAAAAGGTTCTCGAAGTGGGATGCGGTTCCGGGCGTTTTTTGCTCTGGCTTTATAAGGAAAATCATACCCCCTACGGTGTTGATCCATCTAAAGAGCTTTTGGAAAAGGCTCGCAAGAGCCTACCTGATCTGGTTGGTTTGAGGCAGGCTCCAATCGAAGCTTTGCCCTTTGAAGATAAGAGCTTTGATACGGTTTTTTTTGTGTTAAGCCTTGAATATGCCGTTGATCCTGTAAGAGCTCTTCGGGAAGCTTTCAGAGTTGCTAGAGGAACAGTCGTTGTTGTGTCTTTTAATGCCTATTCCCCATATTACTGGTTTACTAAGCTTTCAGCGTGGGTTGTGAATAACCCGATGGCTCGTTGCCGGACTATACGCCAGGGCACTCTGGTAGCAATGACCGAACTTGCGGCAGGTGTTCCCCTGCGTATTTCGCAGGAACCAGCTAAATGGAAGAACATCGGGATAGGGGCACTTATCCTTTCACCCATTATTGTTAGCCGCTTTGACTTCGCTCAGCAAATTTATGGCATTTCTCCCGCTCATATCAGCCCTTCGGGTAGATTTGTCCCGTCTCCTTCGTCTTATGGGCAGGTTTCAATTCAAAATACAAACATTTCAGAAAGAGGAGCAGAGCCATGAAAGAAGTGCTCCTTTACGAAAGGCTGGATGACGAAAAAACAAGATGCAAAACCTGTGCTCACAATTGTGTCATAGGAGTTGGGAAGCGTGGGATTTGTGGTGTCAGAGAAAACCGTAACGGCAGGCTTTACGCTCTGAACTACGGAAAAGTGGTGGCGGAGCATATAGATCCAATAGAAAAAAAGCCACTTTTTCACTTTCTACCGGGATCCAGAAGTTATTCTATTGCTACGGTAGGCTGTAACTTCAGATGCCTTTTCTGTCAGAATGCCGATATTTCTCAAATGCCTCACGAAACTGGAATTATTTACGGGAGAGATCGAACTCCAGATGACATTTTGAAGGCAACCATTAACAACCAGTGCGCTTCTATCTCCTATACTTATACTGAGCCAACCATATTTCTTGAGTTTGCTCTGGACATTATGAAGCTTGCTCGACCCCACAGAATAGCAAATGTTTTCGTATCCAATGGATTTATGAGCCCGGAAACGTGCAAGGAACTTGCGCCTGTGCTGGACGCAGCTAATATTGACCTGAAATCCTTCAGAGATGAGTTTTACAAAAAAATGTGCGGTGCAAGGCTTTCTCCTGTTCTCGATACCCTTACCAGGCTTAAAAAAGCCGGCGTGTGGATTGAAGTTACAACTCTGATTATACCGGGGCATAATGATGATCCGGCAGAACTTAGAGATATAGCCCGCTTTGTCGCTTCTCTGGGGAAGGAAACTCCCTGGCATGTTACGCGCTTTCATCCAGCATATCGATTGTTAAACGCTTCTATAACGCCTATTTCTACGCTTGTCAGAGCTAGAGAGATCGGATTGGAGGAAGGACTTGAGTTTGTCTATACGGGAAATGTTCCAGGAGAAAAGTGGGAAAACACTTACTGTCCTTCCTGTCAGACTGTTGTTATAGAAAGGTTTGGTTTTATGAGTAGATTAGTGCGGATTGACAACGGCCATTGCGGCAACTGTGGAAGACCAATAGCCGGTGTGTGGAAATGTTAGTAAAGTCGATTGACAAATCGCAGCAAGAAGCAATGCCGGTGAGAGATGATTTTAGAAGCGAACTTGAATTGATCTTTTTCCGCCTTCTTGATCGTTTTGGTCCGCAGGGATGGTGGCCAGCCGAAACGGAATTTGAAGTGGTAATTGGGGCGATTCTTACTCAGAATACGGCGTGGAGCAATGTAGAACGAGCCATTGATGCTCTCAAGAAGGCACAGGTTCTTTCCATAGACGGCATTTATCAGTGCGATGAAGAAAATCTTGCAGAGCTTATTAAGCCAAGTGGATTCTTCCGACAGAAAGCCAGGCGAATTAAGCATTTTGTGCATTATATCATGGAAGAATGGGGAGGATCACTGGATGCTTTCCTGAATCAGCCTGTGGATCTGCTTAGATCTCAGCTTCTCGAACTAAACGGTATTGGTCCTGAAACGGCTGATAGTATTATACTTTACGCCGCCAAAAAGCCTTCATTCGTGGTTGACCGATACACTCACAGAATAATGTTTAGACATGGTTATGTTCCTGAACGTTATCACTACGAAAGCCTGAGGCAGTTTTTTATGGGCGCACTTCCCCACGATGTTTATATGTTTCAAGAATATCACGCTCTTTTTGTGCGTCTTGGTAAAGAATACTGTGGTTCAAATCCTACATGCGAAGGGTGTCCTTTAGAAAAATGGGCTTATCGAACCATTATACAGAAAGGAGCAAGCCTATGATTCAGATTCGTAACATTTTAATTCCCGTAGATTTTTCAGAAAACTCTCAACGAGCCGTTGAATATGGACTGTTTATGGCTAAGGTTAATGGAGCTAAGGTTTATATGATGCATGTTATAAGTCAGCGCATTGTGGATGCTATTCACGAACTGAGCGTCAAAGGTTACAAGGGAGATTTTGTTGAAATTATGAAGAGCGTGAGACAGGACAGGGAAAAGGATATGCGTAGTCTTGTAGCTTCTTCTATGGCAGATGGGCTGGAAATTGAGTTTATTCTCAAAGAAGGCAAACCAGGAAGTGAGATTATGGAAACTGTCAAAGAAATTAAACCCGATCTTATTGTTATAGGTCATCAGGGACGGTCAGCTCTGGGAAGTTTCCTTCTTGGAAGTGTAGCCCAGTATGTGTTGAATCACGCTCCTTGCCCAATTCTCGTGATTCCGTCTGAAAGGGATTAAATCGAATAGTCAGTAAAATAGCCTATTACTCAAAAACAGTTTTGATAATTTTAGAGAAATTCCGTGGGCGCGTAGTTATGCGCCCACTTTAGACTTAATCAAGGAAATGAGTAGAGTTCAAATTTTTACTTTAGTTTGTTTTGGTTTAGTTTTTCTTTGATGTGGTTAAAGATTAATTCTACGCATTCTGCTGGAGAGAGTTTATCTGTTTCTATCACAATATCGGGGTTTTCCGGTTCTTCATAAGGTGCGGATATGCCCGTGTAGTTGGGAATGAGCCCTGCACGGGCTTTTTTATAAAGTCCTTTGACATCCCTTGATTCGCAAACCTCCAGGGGGCATTTCACATAGACTTCAATAAAATTTTCTGGACCCACGATTTGCCTTACTCTTTCGCGGTGAGCCTTCAAAGGGGATATGAAAGCCGCAAGACAAATAATGCCTGCGTCAAGAAAAAGCTTTATCATTTCGGCGATACGCCTTAAATTCTCAGCCCGGTCAGCTTCCGAAAATCCAAGATCTCCACAAAGCCCATGTCTTACATTATCACCATCAAAAGTATAGGTGTGATAGCCCTTATCGAAAAGTCGTTTTTCTAATAGATGCGCAATGGTAGATTTCCCTGAGGCTGACAGCCCGGTAAGCCACAAAACGAAACTAGGATGACCATATCGTTTCGCGCGATCTTCTCTAGACACAAGAGCTTTATGCCGGAACGTGTTGGGCGAATGCATAGCCTGCTAGATCCTCCAGTATTTTAAGATTGTCGTTGAGAGGTAGCATTTTGGTAAGGGTATTTCAACCGAATTTTACCCAACCGCCCCCTAAGGCTCGATAAAGATTGACGATGGCTGTGGCGAGGTTGCCTTTTGTCTGAGCGAGTTGAGTCTCCTGATCAAGAAGAGTTCGCTGAGCATCAAGCACTGTTTGAAAGCCTACAAGCCCGCTAATGTAGCGACTTACTGCCAGATCAAGCACCTTTTTTGATGCTTCCACAGATCGTTCGAGAAGCTCAACCTGAGCCATTGCTTCTCTATAACCCACAAGCCCATCCTCAACTTCTTTAATCGCCGTAAGAATTGTTCCCTCATAAGCCTGTAAAGCCTGTTCGACTCGCGCATCTGCGGCTTTAATATTGCTTCTGATTCTTCCCGCATCGAAGATGTTCCATCTAAGAGAAGGACCAAGCCCGTAGAAACTGCTCGATGCCTTCATAAAATCCCCGGTGCCGATAGCTTCAATTCCAATTGTGCCAGTGAGTGAAAAAGTAGGGTAAAGATCTGCTGTAGCAATTCCGACTCTGGCAGTTGCCGCTGCAAGGTTGCGTTCCGCCGCTTTAATATCAGGACGCCGCCTCAGGAGATCAGCCGGGATTCCAACCGGAATGACTTGTGATGGCAATTCTATGATGCGTTCTTCCCTGAGCAAGCTGTCAAGTTCACCAGGGTAGTTACCCGTAAGCAGAGCAATGGCGTGAATCAATGAATCAATGGTATTTCTGATTGGAGGAATGCGAGCTTCAGAAAGGGCGAGGACTTCTTCTGCTTGAGCCACATCGAGCTCCGAAGCAAGACCGGCTTGAAATCGAGCTTTGGTGATCTCCAGTATTTCTCGCTGGGATTCGATATTTTTCTGGACTGCCTTCAGTTGAGCCTGAGTTGCTCTCAGAAGAAAATAGTTTTTCGCTGTTTCTGCACAGGTGCTTATGAGAACGTAGTAATAGTCTTCTTGAGTTGCTTCAAAGCTTGCTTTAGCCGCTTCAACAGATCGCCTTATCCTTCCAAAAAGATCGATCTCCCAGGAGGATTCTAATGCTGTCTGGTAATCCGTTCGAGCATTAGATAAACGGTTTATCGACTCACTTTGCTTTCCTCTGGTAACTGATCCTGTGGCGTCCACTGATGGATACATCCCACCCATGGCGTAACTGAATTGAGCTCTAGCTTCTTCTATCCTGGCAACGGCTTTTCTAAGATCTCGATTTCCTGCGATGGTATCTCCAATGAGCTTTGACAATACAGGATCGTTGAAGAGTTGCCACCAGTTATTTACAGGTTCCCTTTGAGTATCAAATATGCCCTCAGATGGGGTTGCCCATTTCTGTGGTATAGCGACTCTGGGGGGAGAATAATCTGGTCCAACGGCACTACAGCCTGAAATCGCAAGATACCATGCTAGCGTTCCAAGACTCACCAGTAAAACGAGGAGCCTTTCTGGTTTCATTTCTTCTCCCCGATATAGACATCAACAAGTTGCCCTGGAAAGACATTGAAATCTTTCGGTTTGTCAAACTTGAATATTACCGGAAGCACTCGCACATCAACTCTTTCTCTTCGCCCATTTGAAAGCTGTATCTTTGGCATAATGTATGGTTCAATGCGCACATATTCCAGGGGGATTTTTATGTCTGAACCACGAACAAACATGGTTGCCGTGATATGTTCCGGAGCTGGAAGCCTGGGAACCAGGAGTTCATCCACATAACATCTTACCTGTAACTGATAGTCAGAATTGCCCATCATAACCACAACGGGTCCATAAGAACCGGTGTAAGGATCCAGTGATCCCTGAGGAGAGACGTAAGATCCTATGGAGGCTTGAATACGCACTACGATTCCATCAGAGGGAGCGCGGAGGGTATATTTTTCAAGAAGCTTTGCCGCCGCCTCGTAAGCTTTGGTAGCAGCTAGATATTGAGCTTCAAGAGTGCGAAGGTCGTATTCCCAGGTTCCGGCTTTGACGAGCCTGTATTGCTTAAGAGACAGTTCGTAGGCTTTTTGAGCGATTTCGTAGGCGTTTTTTGCTCGATCGAAGTCATCTCGGCTTATAGATTTTGGGTTTAGCTGATAAGCCTTCTGGATCTTTTCGAATTGAGCTCGTTTATCATCCAGGTTTGCCTTTGCTTGATCCACCTGAGCCTGAGCAACATCAAGTTCTTCCTTTCTGGGGGCGGCTTTTGCGCGCTGAAAGGTTCGAAGAGCCGCTTCGGCTTGAGCTTTGAGTTGTTCCACAGTCTGGCGCTGAACCGAATCGTCAATTACTATGAGCGGATCCCCTTGAGACACTTTCTGCCCTTCTTGAACGAAAATCTGGGTAACTCTTCCAGATACTTCCGGCATGATGGTAATATTTATTCCGTGTGATTGATAACTTTCCACAATACCTGTTGAATAAACCCCTTTTTCGTAAGGATTTGATGCTGTTGAAAGTGGAGGTTGAGGAATAACCTTTTTGCTGTAAACCACAGCACTTACGATACTCCCCAAAATTCCCAGAATGGCAATTCCGATCATAATCTTAGGACGCATGATTGACCTCGTTTTTTATGAGTCCATCCTCCATGTGAAGGATACGGTCTGCGAATCCGAAAATTCTCGCATCGTGAGTTACCACGATAATTGCTTTCTTTTCATTCAGGATGTTGTGCCGAACGAAGGAAATGATGTTTTTTCCTGTTTCTCCGTCAAGGGATGCTGTGGGTTCATCGAATATCAAAATGTCCGGCTCTGAGACGATGGCTCTGGCAATGGCGACTCGTTGCTGTTCTCCTCCACTGAGTTTATAAGGTGGCAGGTTGACTTTATCTTTAAGCCCAACTATTTCAAGACATTCGAAGGCTCTTCTTTGAGCGGTTTCCCATGGAATGGCTTTCAGGATAAGCGGAACGCTGACATTTTCCAGAGCGGTTAACTTGGGGAATAGATGATAATCCTGGAAAACAAAGCCTATATTGTGAAGCCTAAATTTTGCGAGATCGCTGGATTTAAGTTTCCATATTTCCATGTCCTTTACTTTAACCCACCCTTCATTTGGTCGGAGAATGCCGGAAATTACGCTAAGGAGGGTTGTTTTGCCTGACCCCGATGGACCAACGATGAATAACATCTCACCGTAGGCCACCTTTAGATTTACTCCCCGCAGAGCGAAAGTTTTGGCAGTGCCCTCGCCGAACCACTTAACCAGTCCCTCCGCTTCCAGAATCCAGCTCATCTACTTTTTCAGCCTCGGAAGACATCAAAGGGTTCTATCTTGATGACCCGCCTTATTCCAATGTAGCTAGAGAAAGCTGTGATCAGTATGACCACCAAAAACGTCATCAAAATATTTTTATGCGTGATTATAGCAGCGTAATTCGGGATCCTGAGTTTGGCGAAGGCTATGTAAGAAGAACAGATGAGATTTCCAAAACCAAAACCCAGAAAGCTAACAAAGCTTGACTGAAGAATAATGGTTTTTACAAGATCGCCGTTGGTGGCTCCGATTGCTTTGAGTGCCCCAAATTTTTCTAAATTCTCAAGCACAAACGCATAGAAGGTTTGTCCCGCAATGGATGTTCCAACGATGAAACTTATAAGGGTCATCATCAGGATGTTTATTCCCATGCCGGTTTTGAACATGTAGTATTTTTTGATCATTTCGACGAATTCGGCTTGAGAGAGCGCTCGATAGCCGATTTTAGCAACTTCTTGTTTTATTGAATCAAGAAGTGATGGATCTTTAAGAGTGACAAGGACGTAGGAGATAGTAAACCTGGTGGTTGGAAGATATTGGGTTGCTCTGGTGTAGGTAGTGTAAAGAGTAGGGCTTCCAAAGAGTCCAGGGATAATGGAGCGTGCTATGCCAACAATTACTCCCCGATGATCGTTAATTTCAAAGGTTGCTCCTATTTTTGGATAGCCAAGCTTCCTGTATTCAGCGTCTTTTACCACTATGAAAGCATCTTCACTGTAAATATCGTATATATTTCCTTCGATAAGCAAAGGGCGTCCAAAAAGGCTTTGATCGTCAAGCCCCACGATGTTTACGTTTTGATAAGCTCCATTTGGAAGTTTAACGAGTCCACTTCCCTGATAGATTGGAAAGGCGTAAGCCACTCCGGGCATGCTTCTTACTGCGCTGAGCACGTAATCAGGCAGGGGCACAATTGTTCTGTCGGATTCAACCGTAGGATCCATCACCCAAACCTGAGCTCCTACATTTAGCACGTTAGATGTGCTTCTGGTAAGGATACCGATAAAAAGAGAAGTCATCTGGAGAATAAGAAAGACGGCGAAGGTAACACCCAGAACAAGAGTAAAAAACTTGGCTCGATCGCTTATGAGGAGCTTTATTGCTATTTTAGCAAGACCTGAATTCATGATGGCTTTCTCGTCTATTTGTTACAGGGGTTTCTCGAGAGGAGATCATAGCTTCTACCATCCCTATAAGTCAATCGTTTAATTAGTTATAAAGCTAGCCCTTTATCCTTACTCCTTAACCAGCTTCGCTATTTACATCGCTCAAGGAAGTCAAAAGTTTTGGTTCTTTATTCCCACTCGATAGTGCTGGGAGGCTTGGAAGAGATATCGTAAACCACTCGATTTACTCCTCTTACTTCGTTGATAATTCGGTTTGAAATCCTTGCAAGGATTTCATATGGAACTCGAGCCCAATCAGCCGTCATGGCATCAACACTTTCTACAATTCTTACGGCTATTACCTGCTCATAGGTTCTCTCATCACCCATAACCCCCACAGACCTCACCGGAAGAAGCACCGCAAATGCCTGCCATACTCGATCATACCATCCGGAAGCTTCCATTTCTTCAAGCACGATGGCATCGGCTTCTCTAACAATTCGAAGCTTTTCCTCCGTTACTTCCCCGATGATTCTTATGGCAAGCCCTGGACCCGGAAAAGGATGACGCATTACAATACGTTCTGGAAGCCCCAGTTCTCGCCCGAGCAGCCTCACTTCGTCTTTGAAAAGTTCCCGAAGTGGCTCAATCAGCTTAAGGTTCATCCGTTCGGGTAATCCCCCCACGTTGTGGTGAGTTTTGATCGTTGCCGAAGGACCCTTGAAAGATACCGATTCGATAACGTCAGGGTAAAGAGTTCCCTGAGCTAAATAGGTTACCTGAGGAAGTTTTTTTGCTTCTCGTTCAAATATTTCTACAAATAGATTTCCGATGATTTTTCTTTTCTTTTCGGGATCGGTTACACCCTGCAACTTCTTCAAAAATTCCTTTGAAGCATCCACATATATCAGTGGAATATCAAAATATGTTTCGAAAAGGCGCCTTACACTTTCTGCTTCGCCTGCTCGCAAAAGCCCATTATTGACAAACACGCAATGCAGTTGATCTCCAATTGCTTTGTGAAGAAGAACAGCAACTACAGATGAATCCACACCCCCACTTAAAGCGCAAATCACATGGCTGTCGCCGACTTCTTCACGGACTGATTTTATTACTTCGTCTATGAAGGACTGCATTGTCCATGTTGGATTGCAGTGGCAGATACGGAAAAGAAAATTTTCTATGATGATTCTTCCACAGGGAGTGTGAGCAACCTCCGGATGAAACTGAACTCCGTAGAATCGTTTTGCTGGATTGGCTACGGCTGCAGCGGGGGAGTTTCCCGAATAGGCGAGAACTTCAAAGCCAGGTGGTAGTTCCTTAACTCTATCCCCGTGACTCATCCAGACTTTTAGATCGGAAGTATCTTCAATACCGTAAAAAAGTTCATCAGGATTCTTTACAGTAATGGACGCATGTCCATACTCCCGTTCTTCGGCAGGTTCTACCTTACCCCCGAGTTGAACACACATTAGCTGTAAGCCGTAGCATATGCCTAAAATGGGGATGCCCAGTTGATAAATTTCAGGGGATACTAAAGGAGCTCCAGAGGCATAAACACTTGCCGGTCCTCCCGAAAAAACTATTCCCTTTGGGGCAAACTCAAGGATGTATGAAAGCTCCATGTTAAATGGATGAATCTCACAGTAAACGTGACTTTCTCTTATGCGGCGAGCAATTAGCTGAGTGTATTGGGAGCCGAAGTCAAGTATAAGAATGCGATCTTTGGGCATTTGCTGAAGTTTCATCTTTTTTCCTCTATTCTGCCTTTGTAATTAGGGCACTCAAAGGGAGTGCCCTGATAGAATCATAGTGAGTCTTTACTTCAGATCAACTTGATAATTGGGTGCCTCTTTCGTGATGATTACATCGTGGACATGGCTTTCTCTCAATCCAGCAGATGTTATTTTTACAAAACGAGCTTTGGTTCTGAGTTCCTCAATAGTCCGACATCCAACGTATCCCATACCTGATTTGAGCCCACCCACAAGTTGATGTATCACAGCGGATAATGGTCCTCGATAGGGCACCATGCCTTCGATTCCTTCAGGAACTAGCTTGGAGAGTTCCTGAAGTTCCTGCTGACCATATCTATCTCGACTACCATCTCTCATTGCACCTAAAGAACCCATGCCGCGATAGGATTTATAGCTTCGCCCCTGGTAAAGTATCGTTTCCCCAGGGCTTTCATCTGTTCCAGCAAAAAGACTTCCGATCATTACGGAATGAGCTCCACAGGCGATGGCTTTTGTAATGTCGCCGCTGTATTTAATGCCTCCATCGGCAATAATAGGAATACCGTATTTGGACGCCACCTTTGCGCATTCCATTATGGCTGTAGCTTGGGGCACTCCCACGCCAGCAACAATGCGAGTAGTGCAGATAGACCCAGGTCCGACCCCAACCTTAACGGCATCGGCTCCGGCTTTAATAAGAGCTTCAGCTCCCTCCGCTGTTGCAATGTTTCCAGCTATAAGCTGAAGATCCGGAAACTTGGACTTTATGAGTTTTATGGCGTCTATAATGTTTTTTGAATGACCGTGAGCGCTATCTATTGCAATGACATCGACATTGGCTTCCACAAGAGCTTCAGTTCGTTCCATCATGTCCGGACCCACCCCCACGGCTGCTCCAACTCTTAGACGTCCATACTGATCTTTACAGGAATTCGGGTATTTTTTGATTTTCATTATGTCCTTGATGGTTATAAGTCCCTTCAGGTTTCCTTCATTATCCACCACAAGGAGCTTTTCAATTCGTTTTTCATGGAGCAAACGTTTTGATTCTTCCAGCGTGATGCCAACCGGAGCTGTGATGAGATTTTCTCTGGTCATGACGGCTGATACGGGAGTATCAAGGTTTTCTTCGAAGCGTAAATCGCGGTTGGTTACAATGCCAATAAGCTTTCCATCTTTAACAACAGGGACTCCAGAGATTCGATAATGTCGCATCAACTCCAGCACATCGGCAATTCTGGTTTCAGGCTCCACAGTGATTGGATCAAGGATCATGCCGCTTTCTGATTTTTTTACTTTGCTTACTTCTAGCGCTTGAGCTCTAATACTCATGTTTCTATGGATGATGCCTATGCCGCCTTCTCGAGCTATACTAATTGCTGTGTCTGCTTCTGTAACTGTATCCATGGCGGCACTTACCAGCGGAATGTTAAGCCTGATTTCTCTCGTAAGCCATGTTTCTGTGTTCACCGTCGTGGGAAGCACTTCGGAATAAGCTGGAACAAGAAGAATGTCGTCAAAAGTTAGAGCCTCCGGGATGGATTTGTATCCTGGATGCTCATCGTAAAGACTCGCCATACTCTCTCCTTTTTCTCTAAGTTTTTTTTGTTGTCATTCAGACAATTTCGGTAAAGTCACGTTGTGACATGCTCTTTTACCCCTATTGTTCAGAATGACGTTAAAGGAGCACATAGTGCCGTGCTCCTTTAGATCTTGCCATGCCCTTTAACTTTTTCGACTTTCCATGTCAAGGCACGAAGGGTTTTGATTAGATCAAATTCTCCTGGAATAATTTCTTCTATTACAGACTTTGCCATTACTCCTTCAAGAAACCCGGCATCGGTAACAATAATAGAAGGTTTAAGCGAGAAATCCATAAGAGTCATCGTAATAATGATACCACCTATGATCACATCCTCGCGTCCTTTTTCCAGCCCCGGGATAGATTGGCGTTCTTCTAAGGAAAGCGATGCCAGGTGCCACAGAAGTTCATCAACCCAGTCGTGTTTTAGTTCAACCCCGCAGACTTGATAAGGAACATATTCTGTCATTCCTGTTTGGATTGCTCCAAGAGTCGCTACAGTTCCCCCACCTCCCACAATAATGTCTGGCGAGAAAGAATAAAAGCGGGATCGAAGATCACGAAAAATCTTTTCTGAATATTTCCTGGCATCTTTGATCCATTCGGGCTTTGAAGGGGCAGATGGGATATAATTTTTTGTAAGACTTGCCGCTCCAATAGAGTAACTTTCCCACCAGACAATACTGCCTCGATCAATACAAACCACTTCAGTAGAACTTCCGCCGAGATCGAAAAATACCAATCTTTTGGAAAGTAAATCCGGAAGATTATTCGTTCTTCTTACGGCGTCCAAAATTTGCAGAGCCCCCGCTGTTGACCAGAAAGCTTCTTCTTTTTCAGAAGCAATAAAATACGAAAATCCCAGTTCTTTTTCAATATCTGCGAGAAATGCCCGTCCGTTTTGGGCTTTCCTTAAAATTCCGGTAGCGCCGCAGAGAATTTTTTTGGCGCTGATTTTTTTGAAATAGTTGTAGTAATTTAAGAGAACATTTCGCACCTGTTCTAGAGATGTATTACTGATCTGTGGAGAAAATTCGGAGTGATCTGATGTTTTAGAATTGGCAGTGAGAGCGAAGCGTGTAAAGTCTCTACAGTGGTTGATGGGTTCTACAGTGCCTGTTTCTTCATCTACTTCGGCAGTCAAGGCCCTAACGGTGTGAGATCCTAAGTCTATTGCTACGAAAAAATTTTTCACCTTTGCCTCCAGATTGACGATATTTATTTATGACAGTGTTCCTGTGATCGTTTCGACAGCACATTTATTAATTATCACATAACGTTCATAAATGCATGATTGGTTCTGACTGAAAGATTTCCGTTTACTGTAAAAATTTCAAAGTTCTGTTGTTCTTAAGTAACTTCCAAAAATTAATGCTTCTTTCGGAATGACGGAATGTTCTGGAATTGACGATAAGAAAGGCGGTTCTTAATTTTAAAAAAGTAAAAAGAGTATTTTTTGCTGGCCTGTGGGCTAAAAAGGGGGGATGCGATGAAAACCGAAATTAAAAAAATTAACGAAGAAAGGCAAGGTCTATCCCCTCTGAATTGTTCTGCTGATGTAACAGATTTTGAAACTCTAAGATTTTTACCTTTTCGAATTCCTAAAGAAGATGAGCCAGATGGAGTCCTTGAAGAGTTTGTTGCCGAATTAGATTCGGAATCTTTAGATTACATGTCGGCGGTTGATGATGAAGAAACCACATACGAAGATCATATCTCGGCCTATCTTCGTGAGGTGGCCCATCATCCTCTTATTACACCAGAACGGGAAATGGAACTTGCCGAAATTATTCGGCGGGGACAGGATGAGTTGCTAGCTATTATAAATGCTTATGTTGAGTTTCACGAAACTCTGAATAAGCTTAGCGAACGCATTTGTAAGCTTCAGGCAAAGGAGAAGAGCTTTCCTGGTCTAAGAGATAAAGCCGTTCGAATGATTGTCAGGACGGTATCCAATCTTGCTCAAAAGCACCGAAACAATGAAGCTATACAGGATCTGAAACGACGGTGCGATGAGATTATGGGAAGAATTCATAAAGCCAAGGAAGAGATGGTTGAAGCGAATCTCAGGCTTGTATTGAGTATTGCGAAGAAATACCGAGGTCGGGGCATGAGCTTTGACGATTTGATTCAGGAAGGCAATTTAGGTCTTCTTAAAGCCGTTGTGCGCTACGATCATACGAAAGGTAATCGTTTCAGCACCTATGCTACCTGGTGGGTGAGACAGAGCATTATTAGGGGAATTTACGACAAAACGAGAACTATCAGGTTACCGGTTCATTGTATTGAACTGAAGAACCTTTCTCATAGAATTTACAACGAATTGGTTGCTGAACTTGGTCGGGAACCTACGGTGGATGAAATTTCTGAACGTGCTGAAGTTGCTCGAGAGCGCATTGAGGCTATGATGGCTTTGGCGAATCAGCCTATTTCTCTTGAAACTCCTGTAGGAGACGACGAACAGCGGTTGGGAGACTTTATTGAAGATTCCATGGCAGATCATCCTCTGAAAGATCTAAGTCACCAGGAACTCAGGAGATTGTTGGTGAGACTTCTTGCCACACTCCAACCCAGAGAAGAAAAGATATTGCGACTTAGATTTGGTATAGGTGGACATTCTGAGGAAACTTTAGAAAAAATTGGTAAAAGTTTTAATGTTTCTAAGGAAAGAATACGTCAGATTGAAAAGAAAGCTTTGAAAAAGCTTCAGCATCCTAAACGAAAAGTTCTGATAGAGGCGTTTTTGTAACCATTTTGGAAATTTTATGGATAGCGAGCCATGGGAAGGTTTGGTTTTTCCCGGGCTCGCTTTTTGGTTTTTATAATAGGGTTATTTCCCGTGTAGCTTAAGGCATAATTCTGCAACTCTTTTTCCGAGCTTTCTAGCGTTTTCAGCAGCTTGTTCGTCAGGAGCGCCCACGCAGGCAACTCCGTAATGACCTGTAGCGCTCATGGGATCTCCCACTATAATCATCCCGTAAATAAGCATGCACTGAATAATTGAAAGCATGGTTGTTTCTTTACCACCCGTTGGATCGCCTGAAGTTGCAAAGGCAGCACCAACCTTATTTTCCATCTTTTTTCGAACTCCTACGAAATCATCGAATACTTTTTTGAGCTCTGCCGCCATCGAACCGAAATAGACAGGGGAGCCTGCAATGACTCCAGCCGCTTCAACAAAATCTTCCTTTGTAACGTCTGATGGCGTTTTCAAAACTGCCGTTACTCCGCTAACTTGGTTAACGCCTTCAGCCACATATTCCGCAAGCTTTCTTGTATTACCCCCTTTTGAGTAGTAAAGCACAAGAACTTTCATTCTTATGACACCTCCTTGTTTCGTGTCAGTTAATCTTTGTGTTTTTTATCTCTATCAACTTGCTCTTTAAACCATACTTTGCTTTGGTAAGGCAAGAGAAATAGTTGTTTGAATGGCAAATCGCTCTTGATGCATCCATTGCCCGAAAAGCTTCCCTTGAGCAATTAGACGTTCTATTTGTCGCCTTAGGGATTGGGGAAGGGGGGTGGGGGAAAGATTTGCCCAGCGAGAACCGGGAAGGGGCATAAAGTAATGAGCGTGTATTCGAGCGCCTATTTGAGAAAGTTTATCTATGACGTTGAGAGATGCTCGCATGTCTTCTTCGTCTTCACCGGGGAGCCCGAAAATTATGTCCACCGCTGGTGTAAACCCAAACTGAGGCAGAATTTCACAGGCTTTTAGAACGTCTTCCACCGTATGCCCTCGCCTCATAAGCCGAAGCATGCGATCGGAACCGCTCTGAGCGCCAACGACAATCTGTTTGTTAGCGCAATAAGTTTTTAGAATTCTTGCTGTTTCTTCATTGACGAATTCGGGTCGGACTTCTGAAGGAAAACTTCCGAAAAATATACGTCCATCCGGCGGAAGCACTTGTCGAATCGATCCAAGGAGCAGATCTAGGGCTTCGAGATTGGGCTCTTTACCGCTTGTGGATCCGTAAGAGAGCGCGTTAGGGGTTATAAATCGCACGTCTTTTTTGCCCTGTTTAATCATAAATTTGACTGCTTCCACAATTACACTGACGGTTCTATGTCTGACCTTTGTTCCTTTTATGATCGGAGTAGAGCAGTAGGTGCATTTGAAGGGGCAACCCCTTGTTATTTCTATTGGACTAAAAAGGGGAGGATTCGTAGGAAAGGGAAAGCTTTCTTCCCAGCCTAAGACTGGTAGAGCTTTTTTCCCTTGAATTTTTCCTTCAATAGATCTGTAGAGTCCCGGTGGAGCATTTCCTATAGCACCTTGCTGTATGTAATCTATAACCTGTGGGAAACTTTCTTCACCTTCGCCAGCCAAAACGCCCCAGCATCCGGCATCAATGACTGCCTTTACTGCGCCGGTGGGGTGAGCTCCTCCGGCTATAATAAATACTCTTTCAGAATCGACGCTATCTTTAATGTTTTTCCATTCCTTTTTTATTTCAGCCCATTGGGGGGTCATAAAGGAATAAGCCAGGACAATTTGTTTATATTCGCCAAGCAATGACTTTATAATTTGGAGCAAATTGTTATACGAAGGTAAGAGATCAACCCAGATTAATTTACTTCCTGATGGTTGACTCCGTTGAAAGGCAGCTACCAGAGCCACAAGGCTCCACCGGTTATTTCGATCCACGAGGAAAACAACAGCTGTTTTGTCCAACCTCTCACGCACCTCCCTAAAAAGTTTTGGCTCATGTTCAAAAGTAGTGCAACCTAGCTAACTGAGAGATAAAAGGAGGGGAGATTCGTTTCAAGTTGATCCGAAACTCACACATCGCCACATAACCGGCCAGGTACTTTTTGTGCACGCCACGGAATGGACGCAGAAAATTGCGTACCGT
>JBBFKT010000013.1 GCA_037482015.1 Thermodesulforhabdaceae bacterium | reverse complement strand
AGATGCTACGAACGTAGGCAAGATAGACATGACGGTTTTCTATGGGGACAGAGTTTACATTATGGAATTCAAGGTTGTTGAACTAGATGGGGAAGGAAAGGCACTTGGTCAGCTAAAAGAAAAGAGATATTGGGAAAAGTATGCAAATGGATCCACAAAAATATATCTTCTTGGAATTGAATTCAGCCGAGAGAGCAGAAACATTGTGGGGTTTGATGTTGAAGAAGTCAGGTAGAAGATAATAATGAATAAGACTTCTAAGGTGTTCATAGTTTTGTGAAAGTTTGTTGCCAGCACACCCTATGGTAGCATGCACCGCCTTATAAATTGGGATAGGGGCGGTTAGTTTGACCGATCCCCTCCCACACCAACTGGCATGGGGATCCACATCGGGTGGCTCGAGAAGTGTAGGGGCGACATCTTGTGGTTGCCTCTGCAGATAGCTACTACGGCCTCTGCTGACTTCCCGCTCCGGTTCATCACCCTCACCTTTTCGGGTGCATGTAGGGGCGAAAAATTTTTCGCCCTTACTGCACAACCGCCGAATTTACGCCACTTCGCCTTGATCACGAGAGCTTCGCAGACTCCAGACCGCTCGCCCTGCTCCGCAGCACTTTCTATCTGGCTCCTGTCCATCGGCTCGCAGGACGGCGAGGACGCCGTCCATCCTGAGACTCCCTACACCAGGTCACCCTCGTGCAGTTGCGCTTCCCTACGCTCGCTGTGATCAACCCACGGGAGGACTTTCACCTCCAGGAGCACGTCCATGCCGGGCGCACCAGAGAACAGACGGTGAGGACGCCGTCCCTCCCATGACGGCGGTAAGATATTGGGATGGTCGCCGTCCTCGGCGACCGATTCATAGGGAATCAATCCCCATCCTCGGCGCCCAAGGTAGAGGTGAAAATTTTTTCACCCTTACCGACGTCTTTTTAGAACACGCTCCTAGCTTAGTTGACATGCATTTAAATTGGCACTACATTCTGAATTAGCCCTGGTATATGATGTTAAAAAGCTTTGATGCAATGGAAAAGGGGGTGAAAAAGTGTCTGAGCTTAGTTCAAGAGATAGGGAAGTGCTCAAGGCGGTGGTTGTGGATTACATCCATACAGGCGAACCTGTAGGATCGCGAACTGTGTCGCGGAAATACATGAAACACCTAGGCCCTGCTACTATTCGCAATATCATGTCCGACCTCGAAGAGATGGGATATCTTTATCAACCTCATACGTCAGCTGGGCGGGTGCCTACAGAAAAAGGGCTCAGACTTTATCTTGAATCCCTCATGGAGTCAAAAAAACTTGAGAAAAAGGAGCAGGAACTCATAAGACAAGCATATCAAAATACGACAGGAAGCACAGAAGATGTATTGAAAAGAACATCTCAACTTCTTTCTGACCTGTGTTCTCAGGTAGGTGTAGTTTTGTTCCCGAGACTTGAAAATGTCAAAGTTAAACGTATTGAATTCATAAAGCTTTATGAAAGGTATATCCTGACAATTATTGTTGCCGAATCCGGGATAGTTCACCACAGGCTTATTCTCTCAGAAGAAAATCTGACGCAAGAAGAACTGGATAAATATAGCCGATACCTTAATGACATCGTCCACGAACTGTCACTTGGGGAGGTCAAAGCCAAGATACTGGAAGAAATGCAAAAAGATAAAATGGTTTTTGACCACATTTATGCCAGACTAATGAAGCTACTCGGGGAATTGTTACGTCAGGCTGAAGAACTCGAAGCAAATGTTCATATTGAAGGGCAGGCAAATCTCCTAAACAATCCCGAATTCTCGGATGTTGAGAGACTGAGGCAAATTATAAAAACCTTCGAAGACAAAAGCCGTATTGTGAAACTTCTAGACATGGCTATTAAACCACGAGAAGGAGCCCATGTGATTCTGGGACCTGAAAGTCAGCTTCAAGAATTCCGCGAAATAGGTGTTGTCTCCTCTCCCTATCGGCGTGGGGATTTTGTCCTTGGTGTTGTAGGTGTTATTGGACCATTAAGGATGGATTATCCCAGGATAGTTCCTATAGTTGAATTTACTGCTCAGGTAGTTAGCGAATACATGCAAAATCCGCTTGGAAAAGCGGAAAGCGAACCAACATGCCGTCCCTATTCGGCATAAGATAAGGTCCAGGAGGTGCGAAGAGTATGATAAAGTTTGAGGATAGCGGTCATCCTGAAAACAAACCAGCAAAGGAAGAACTTCAACAGAACGATCAGATTGAAGCTACAAATGAAGAAACCGCTCAGGAGCCAAGCGAAGCTACAGAGCTTACTCGTGAAGAACTGATGGAATTTCTGAGGCAGAAGGAGGAAGAAATTGCTCAATTACGTGATCGGATGCTTAGGATGACTGCAGACGTTGACAACATGAGAAAAAGGCTTGAACGGGAGCGTGAAAACATAATCTGTTACGGCAATGAACAGCTCCTCCGAGAACTTCTTCCAGTAGTGGATAACCTCGAACGAGCCTTGCAACATTCAGGAGGTGATGCGGATTTTAAAACTCTTAGGGAAGGTGTTGAGTTAACATTGAAAAACTTCCTTACCGTGTTGGAAAAATTTGGTTGTAAACCGTTCGAATCTGTTGGCATGCCCTTTGATCCAAGATATCACGAAGCTGTAATGCAGCGAGAGTCATCGGAATATCCTGAAAATACGGTCATTGAAGAATTTCAGAAGGGCTACATGTTCCGAGACCGCCTCCTTCGCCCTGCAATGGTTGTGGTGGCGAAAGGATCAACTCGCCATTAAAAATCCAGAAGTTTTTCGGGAAATAGTAAGGCAAGGGATTGCTAGAATCGCCGATCATGTTAAAGTCATCCTTTGCTTTATAGTTTGTTTATAGTCAGCCTGTTCCCTAGAAATCATCAAAATTCTTGTATAAAGGGAGGTAAACGACGACTCATGAGCAAAGTAATAGGCATAGATCTTGGCACAACAAACTCGGTTGTAGCCATAATGGAAGGTAAGGAACCAAAAGTGCTTGTAAATTCGGAAGGAGGACGCACCACACCATCCATAGTCGCTTTTACAGAGGCAGGGGAATTGCTGGTAGGTCAGGTCGCAAAACGCCAAGCCATCACAAATCCTAATAACACTGTATTTGCTGTGAAAAGACTCATGGGAAGGAAATACGATTCTCCGGAGGTTCAAGGTGATGTAAAAATTCTGCCTTACAAGGTTGTTCCAGCTTCAAATGGTGATGCTCATATTGAAATTAGAGGGCGAGTTTACAGCCCTCCCGAAATTTCCGCTTACATTTTGATGAAGATGAAACAGACAGCGGAAGATTATCTTGGCGAAAAGGTAACCGATGCCGTAATTACCGTTCCCGCATACTTCAATGATAGCCAGCGTCAGGCAACCAAAGATGCTGGACGAATAGCTGGTCTCAACGTGCTCAGGATCATTAACGAACCTACTGCCGCATCTCTGGCTTACGGTCTCGATAAGAAAAAGGACGAGAAAATAGCAGTATTTGATCTTGGAGGCGGCACATACGATATTTCCATTCTAGAAATAGGCGATGGAGTATTTGAAGTCAAAGCAACCAACGGTGATACTCACCTTGGAGGGGAAGACTTTGATCAACGCATCATCGACTGGCTTGTCAGCGAATTCAAGCAAGAGACGGGCATAGATCTTAGAAATGACCGCATGGCTTTACAGCGCCTCAAAGACGCAGCAGAAAAAGCCAAAATAGAGCTATCCACAGTTCTGGAAACTGAAATTAATCTTCCCTTCATAACTGCGGATGCCACGGGACCCAAACATCTCGTAAGAAAGCTCACCAGAGCCAAGTTTGAATCGCTCGTCGAAGACCTAATCGACCGTCTTGTTCCCCCAATGGAACGGGCTTTAAAAGATGCCGGTCTTAATGCAAAAGACATCGACGAGGTCATCCTCGTTGGCGGAATGACTCGAGTGCCTAAGGTTCAGGAACTAGTAAAGAACTTCTTTGGCAAAGAGCCTCATAAAGGTGTTAATCCCGATGAAGTTGTGGCTATCGGTGCAGCAATCCAGGGTGCAGTGTTAAAAGGCGAAGTAAAGGACGTGCTACTTCTGGACGTAACGCCTCTTTCTCTGGGTATAGAAACTCTAGGCGGCATAATGACAAAAATTATCGAACGAAATACCACAATACCCACAAGAAAAAGTCAGATCTTCTCCACCGCTGCTGATAATCAAACTGCTGTTACTATCCATGTCCTGCAGGGCGAACGAGAAATGGCGGCTGACAACAAGAGTCTAGGGCGTTTTGATCTAGTGGGTATCCCACCTGCTCCTAGAGGAGTTCCCAAAATTGAGGTAACCTTTGACATTGACGCCAATGGCATTGTCCATGTATCGGCCAAGGATCTAGCCACAGGAAAGGAACAGGCCATAAAGATCACCCCATCCAGCGGACTTTCTGAGGAAGAAATACAGAATCTTATAAAAGAAGCTGAACTTCACGCCGAAGAAGATCACAAAAAACGACAACTTGTTGAAGCGCGGAATCGAGCTGACAGTATCATATACAGTGTAGAGAAAAGCCTTAGAGAACTCGGCGAAAAGGTAGATTCGGCCACAAGATCTGAAATTGAAACGCAAATTGAAAAGCTCAAAAAGCTAATGGAAGAAAACGATAGAGAAGCGATAGAGAGAGAAACAAACGTTCTTATAAACCTTTCTCATAGAGTTGCTGAAAAGGCATATCAGCAGGCTAGTAGCGAATCGGCAAGTAGATCTAAAGAAACGGAAGCAGAAAAGGACACCAGAAAAGCTGATGAAGACGTAGTTGACGCTGAGTTTGAAGAAAAGAGCAAGTAAATAAACTTCGATTAAACTAAAAAGGGGAAAAATTCTCAGCGAATTTTCCCCCTTTTTGAATTGAACAATTCTTAAAAGATAAAACTACTTCTTCATGTGCTTCGTGAAAATGCTTTCGCACTTAGCAGCCATTGCCTCGGCTTTGCGAGCGGCCTGCTCAGCTCTCTGGGCAGCGGATTCCGCAGCCTGAGCGCTGGCCTGGCACTGCTGCTGAGCCTGCTGAGCCTGCTGCAACGCCTGCTGAGTCTGATCCTGCAACGCCTTGATTTCCTTAGTGCTGGCGCAACCGCCTAAAAGCGATGCACAAAGAACCACAGCCCCAAGGATTCCAACAAGCTTCTTCATCTACAATCCTCCTCCTGATAAATGTTAGCACATACACACACCTAAAAAAGCTTCAAAACGCTTCTCATGTTAGTTAAGCGTTTTTAGTTCGTCAAGAGATTTTCAATAATTTAAAAGCACGGTTTTTTCCACTAAAGAAAAATCTCTTGTGGTATAAAGCTCGACCTGCCCTGGTTCAAGAGGTATAACAAAAGTAAGCTTCTGGCCCGTTTTCTTTTTATCAGCCCATAAGGCTTCCATAATATCTTCAAATCGAAATAGCTTTGGAATCTTAACAGGAAGATCATACTTAGAAAAAAGCGAAGCCATTCTCACAGGCACATCATCAGAAACTTTCTTCAATAAAACACCAAGATGCGCAGCGCAAACGCAACCAATCGCAACAGCATCTCCATGGGGAATCGAATAGCCACTCACTTTTTCAATAGCGTGCCCAAAGGTATGTCCAAGATTCAGCACACGCCTTAGCCCGCTTTCTCTCTCATCTGCCATAACAATATTTGCTTTTATCCTGGCACATCGACTAACTACATTTTCAAGAACAGCCAAATCACGTGACTTTACAGCTTGATCATTCCCTTCCTCCAAAAGCTTAATCAATTCGGGATCCCCAATCCACGCTGTTTTTATAACTTCAGCCATCCCCTGGGAAAAAACTCGTTCAGGCAATGTAACTAAAAATTCAGGATCTATAGCCACCCACAAAGGCTGATAAAAAGTTCCGACAAGGTTTTTACCCTCGGGAAGGTCAACCCCCGTTTTACCACCAATACTGCTATCCACTTGAGCAACAAGGGTTGTTGGAACTTGCACAAAAGGCACACCTCGCATGTAAACTGACGCAAGAAACCCTACCACATCCCCTGTAACGCCTCCACCTACGGCAACTAAAAGAGACGTTCTGTCGGCTCCACGGCGAACCAACTCCCGAGCAAGTGCTTCAATCGAGCTTAGATTTTTTAGATCTTCCCGAGCTTCCCATTCAATCACTTCGTCATCTTCCCAAAAAAAATCTTTAGCCCATCTTTTTGTGACTTCCCAATCGCAGATCCAAAACATCTTCTTCCCAGGAGCAAGTTCTTTAAGTTTATTCCTTATCTTCTTTCTGAGCCCCTGCTCACACTCTATTTTGTAGGAATAGTCGCCTTCTCTCTTAATATTTACCGATATTTCCACTGCAAAAATCCTTCTTAATCGTTACATTTTATTGCCGATTAGATCCTAAATCATCCTTTAGTTCAATCCTACTAGCACAACCAGTCATAGAGCATGAAGAGCAGTTACAAGCTCCCGCCCCTATTCTTATTAAAAAGAATCTTACTACAATCACGACACACACAACTACAATAAACCAAACTAATATCCATTGGATCACTTCGGCTTCTCCTTTTTGTCCAGGAAAATCAAATAATTCTACCTACCTGGTATATAATTGTCGCAATTGTAAAAGCAACCAGAGTGTTAAACACCAACGCAAAAAGACTCCATTTAACACCCCCTGTTTCTTTAGCAATAACAGCTAGAGTTGCTATACAGGGAGCGTAGATCATAATGAAAATCATGAAGACCCACGCAAGGAGGGGCGTCCACTGTGGATCATCTTTAATCCTTTGACTAAGGCTCGTGTTTGCTGCTTCTTCATTACCATCTTCAGATCCCAGAGCGTAAGCTGTTCCAAGAGTTGAAAGGATCACCTCTTTAGCGGCAAAACCTCCAAAAAGAGCCACATTAATTTTCCAATCGAAGCCACAGAGATGGCTTACCAGGGTAAGGCCTTTACCAATTCTACCAGCAACGGAATATTCAAGCTCGATTCGATTTTTATCTTCTGGGCCTGCATTTTTTATCATTTCCTCAGGCGGCTTAGGATAACTCATAAGTGCCCACAACAGGACAGTAATAGCCACAATAATCGTGCCAGCTTTTTTAATGTATTGCCATGTGCGCTCCCAGGTGTGGATAATAAGCCCCTTGAGGGTTGGGAGACGATACACCGGTAGTTCTAGCAGAAATGGAGTTGGAGGTCCCTTCAAAATTGTTGATCTAAGTATCCAAGCCACGACAAGAGCTATCAGCCATGAAAATAGAGTCAAAACAACCATGATTTGAGCTCGCTGTGTTTCAAAAAAAGTCGCAATGATCATCGCATAAACAGGTAATTTGGCGCCGCAATTCATAAAAGGCGTGGTAAGAATTGTCGCAAGACGCTCTTTGGAGCTACGAAGCGTTCTGGTAGCCATAACACCCGGGACAGCACATCCACCAGCAATTCCTCCTCCAATGATGAAAGCCATTACTGAATTGCCGTGAAGTCCAAAAACCCTGAAAATCCTATCAAGCATGTAAGCCACTCTGGCTAAATATCCAGTATCTTCGAGGACAGCTATACAGAAAAACATTAGCATTATTAACGGCACAAAACTGAAGACATTCCCTACGCCACCTATTATTCCATCCACGATAAGAGATTGCAAAGGTCCTTCTGGAAGAACTTTATTTACGGCTTTAGCAAGCCACTCAAACAGTTTATTGACCCATTCTACCGGAAGTTCGCTATAGGTAAATGTCACAGTATAAACCAGGTAAAGAATAAGGATCATAATGATGGGACCCAGAAGTCGATTGGTAAGAATACGGTCAAGAACGTCGGTTAATTCCCTGCCTCCAGGAACAGACTGTCGCTGGATTATACCATCCTTTAGGAGAGCCGTAATAAAGCCGTAGCGATAATCTGCAATAACTGCTTCAGGGTAGGTTTCAAGAGTTTTTGAGATGTGGTCCGCCACTTTGCCTGCCATTGATTTTAGATAGTCAGAGAATTCCTTGCTGACCGCATCACCTTTTTCCATAATTTGTTGATCTTCTTCGAGATATTTAAGAGCAATCCATCGAGATGGATACTTATCGGTCAGGAACTTTTTCTCATCAATAAGCTTTTCCATTTCATGAAGGAAGTGATCCACATCGGGGCCATAGGAGATAGTGAATATATTATTATTTCTGGGATTTTGTGCCGTTTGAATGATTGTTCGAATCAGTTCTTCTTTTCCCTTACCAGATCTCGCCACCATGGGAACGATCGGAATTCCAAGGCGTTTTGAAAGCTTTTCCTTATCTATAGACATTCCTCGCTGCTCGACCATATCCATCATATTAAGAGCCAGCACGACAGGAACACCTAGTTCCAGCAATTGAACAGTCAGATAAAGATGTCGCTCCAAACTTGTGGCATCCACGATATTAACCACTACATGAGGCTTTTCATCAACGATAAAGTCTCTGGCAACGAGTTCTTCCAGGGAGTAGGCAGTAAGGGAATAAGTTCCAGGAAGGTCAACTATTTTTAATCTTAATCCATTGAAATTAAAAAATCCTTCCTTTCTTTCTACAGTAATGCCCGGATAATTGCTAACATGCTGACGCCCTCCGGTCAGTTCGTTAAATAGAGTGGATTTTCCACAATTAGGATTTCCAGCAAGCGCAACAACAAGTTCCTGGCTCATGAATCGTTTCCCTCCACTTCTACCTCTATGTAATCCGCCTCATTATTTCTAAGAGTCAGTCTAAAGTCTCTGACCTTAATGGCAACAGGATCTTTAAGAGGTGCTCTACCCTGAATTTCTATCGGGGTTCCCGGCGTAAGTCCCATATCTCTGACTCTTCTTCCTAATTCTCCTGTGGCTTTTATGGAATGAATAATACCTTTTTGACCTTCAGCCATATGTCTCATCAGTATAATCCGCTTTCCCATCAACCCCCTCCCTAAAAGTTAGGCGCAACTAACTATTAGCCGAAAAAAAATTATAACTATCTACCGATTTCTTCCACCATGATTTTCTGGCTTACGCCTCTACCAAGAGATATCGTTACGTTGTGAACTTTTACTATGCATGGAGAATCACACCCCCCGCAAAGAAGTTCCATTTCCACACCAGGATAGATGCCCATGTGAGCAAGCCTTGCACAAACCCCTCGCCCACCAATAACTCGACAAACCTTAAGCCTTTTTCCCGATTCAGCCATAGCCAGAGGTTTTAGATTATTCTGTTTTGGATCAAACTGGGGCATCTTCGCGCATGGAGGACAATCATTCTTCCAAAATTTCCAAAATTCCTTAAACCCTTTCATGGTTTCTTACCTCAGTTGGATTGTTCAATTGTTAGGTAAGACAAACTTTATATGGTGTCAAGATTTTTTTCTTAGAGCCATGTAGCGAGTTACTTCTACCACTGAAAAACTTACGCCGGATACTATTATCATTACAGGACCAGCAGGCAAATTAAGCTCATAGGATATCCAGAGTCCCAACACCATAAAAACAAAGGAAAAGACTGACGAAAGAAACATCATGGTCTTTAGAGATCCACTCCAGTGTTCAGCCAAATATGACGGAATAGAAAGCATTGCAAGCACAAGAACAAGACCTACGAATCTCATGAGAAGAATAATAGCTACAGACGTAAGAACAAGAATTAAATAATAAATCAATGTGGCGGGAATACCTAAAACCCGAGCATACTCAAGGTCATAGGAAACTGCCATAATTTCCCTATAAAACCACCAAATCCAGATTAGAAGAACTCCATCAAGTATAAACATCACCATAATGTCAGACGGCAAAATGGTCAAAATGCTTCCAAAAAGATAACCCATAAGATCCGATTGATAGCCGGGCGTAAGGCTAACTAGCAAAGCTCCCAGAGCCATCCCAATAGACCATAGAGCACTCACGAGGGCATCGGCATGATGTTGCCTTCGAAATGTTATGATACCAAGCAGGAGAGCACATAAAACCGAAAAACTTGTTACAACAGGAAGCATTGGAAGTCTAAAGAACAGTGAAAGTCCTACACCTCCATAGGCAGCATGCGCGATACCTCCTGCGAGAAAGACCATTCTATTTACCACAACCAAAGAACCAATAATCCCACAAGCTATAGCTGCAAGAAAAGAAGCTAGAAGTGCCTGTCTCATAAAATCCAGATGAAAGAACGATATCAATTCCGCCATGTTTTGCATTTCCTCAATTTATCGATGTTCCTTAAGCACCCGATGTGGAACACCATGAGCTATCAATTCCACAGGGCAGTGATAAACCTTACCGATCACTTCTTCTGTAAGTTCTGGATCGCCGTGATAAAATACTCCTCCATTTACGCATGCTATAGATTTAACATAGGACGATAAAACACTCATGTCATGACTCACCACAACAATTGTAAGATTCTCGTTTAGTTTTTTGAGAAGATCATAAAGCTCAGTCTGAAACATAGGATCAACACTCGCTGTAGGTTCATCCATAAAGAGAATTTCCGGCTCTCCAATCAGAGCTCGAGCAATAAAAACCCGCTGTCTCTGTCCCCCTGAGAGTTCACCAAGTCTGCGATGAACATATGAAGAAAGATGCATCCGTTCCAGTATTTCTTGAACCTTGCGGCGATCTTCTAAAGAAATTGAACGTCTTAATCCCCTTTTCTTTGCAAGACGACCTGTCATTACAACGTCAAAGACGCTAATAGGAAATTCTTTATTGCGGTTTATATCCTGAGGCACATAGCCAATGCGGTGCCTTGCTTTTTCTGGATCAACTCCAAATATGCGGACAATCCCTTTTTCCGGCTTCAAAAGCCCAACACAAAGTTTAATTAAAGTAGTTTTCCCACCACCGTTGGGACCTAACAAAGCTAAAAAGTCCCTTTCCGGAACTTGTAAATTCACATTTTTAAGCACTGTATGCCCGTTGTAAGAAAAACTTACATTTTCAAACTCTACAACGATTTTACCGGATTTATTCAAATCTTCTTACCTCTTCATGGATGATACCAATTTGGCTGCAACATTTCTCATGTTACTTTCCCAATCGTAAACAAGAGGATTTAAAACATCAAGGTCAACCCCAAGCTCTTTAGAAATATTCTTTTCAGCGACTGAAGGGACATCGGACGAGACGAAAAGAACCTTAATGCCGTTTTCTTTTACTTCAGCCTTCAATCTTTCGAGATCCCTGGGACCAGGAGATTTTCCTTCCTTCTCCACAGCCAGTTGGTTTAACCCATAAGTCTCGGCAAAGTAGCTCCATGCTGGATGGTAAACCAAAAAAGAACGCCCTTTAAATGAATAAAACATCGATGCAAGCTCCACATCAAGAGCTACAAGCCTTGTCATCCAGTTTTTAAAGTTATCACTATAAAAAGCTCTTCCTTCCGGGTCTGCATACACCAAAGCTTGATATATATTGCGAGACTGAAGCATCACAAGGGGTGGGGAAAGCCATACATGAGGATCCACGCCATCGCTATCAAGATGATGTTCTCCCCCATCTCTATGAGAATGACCTTCTTTCATAACAACACCATAAGTTATGTTGATTACCGACATTTGGGGGAAACGTTTCTTTAACCTATCAAGCCATATTTTCTCCACATCCAAATAACCTATAGCAAAATAGAGTTTTGCTTTCTGAAGATCATCAATATCCTTTGGTTTTGGTTCATAAGTGTGGGGATCAGCTCCTTGGGGGATTAGAGTAACAACCTGGACACGATTTCCACCAATTTGTTCGACGAAAAATTTCTGAGGGGGAATACTTACGGCAACCACTATAGCGGGAGAAGCCCCTTGAGTAATATCAGCCAAACCCCGTTCAACACCGAGAATTCCCAAAAAACTAAAAAAAGCAAACAGCAAAATACTCACTCTAAAGTGGCCCACCTCTTCTTAACCTCCTTCGTCTGTTACCACTGTTCCAACTATTTTGGAGAAACAATAGAAATTTAATATTATGCCCAGCATATTAAAAAGCAAGAAAGGTTTTTAATTCGATTAACCATCCCAAACAAGCATAAGCTTATTGCGAAACTAACTAATTTAAGAAGAATCAGCATTAAAAATGATGATATTTCACAAAAAATACATGCCAAATCGAATAAAGCATCTTTTTTAAGTCATCAATAGCCATAATAAGGCTTTGATATTTGGTTAAAATAATGATTAAGCTAGCTCACGCTAATAGTGAGAGGTGGGATTTAGACCAACAATTAACAAAGTAAGCAAAGGAGGACAAAATGAGCAAGTGGTTGAAAGTAGTCGTAGCAGCAGTTTTTTTGATGGGAACGGTTGGTATTTCATTTGCGGCTGATCAGCAGGCACCAGCTCAGCCAGCAGCTCAGCCAGCACCTGCAGTTCAGCAACAGGCACCAGCTCAGCCAGCTCAACCAGCAGCCCCGCCAGCATCTGCTCCTAAAGAAATGAAGAAAGATGAAAAAGCGGCTGCTCCTGAAAAGAAAGAAGCGGCTCCTAAGAAAGTTACCAAGAAGGCCAAGGCGGCAGAGGCTGCAGCACCTGTGAATATTAACACTGCTACAGAGAAAGATCTTGAGAAACTTCCTGGCATTGGTAAAGTTCTTGCCAAGAGAATTGTTGAATATCGAACAAAGAACGGACCTTTCAGTGCACCTGAAGATCTTATGAAGGTAAAGGGCATTACCAAGAAGAAATTTGAAGCTATTAAAAGCCACGTTGTGGTTCAGTAATAAATAAGCGAAAGTGCTGCTTCCTAAAATAGGAAGTAGCACTTTTATTTCCCGAGAGGCGGGGAGGAATCGGAATAAATTTTAGAGAGGAGAACAAGGAATATGAAAAGGTTCTTAAGTGCACTCATCGCAGCAAGTTTTATCATGGTTAATGGGGCATCTTTTGCTCAGGAGCAGCAGGCTCCTCCAGCACCGGCAGGACAACCACCGGCTGTTCAGCAGCAAGGTGTATCCGAGCAACTAAGCCCTGTGCCAGCTCAGGCTCCCGCTAAGAAAGTTACCAAAAAGAAAGTGAAGAAGGCCAAGAAGAAAGTGAAAAAAGCTAAAGCAAAAAAAGCTAAAGCTAAGAAACCCGCTGCCAAGAAAGCAACAACCAAGTAACCGAGAATAGCCTAAATTTATAATCTTCCCACCTCTCTCAGGAAACTTCCCCTTTTCCACAAACTTCGGGAAGGGGAAGTTTCTCATTTATTTTTTATTCCAGGCATAGGCTGTCCTGACAAAACGCTGAATGGTTTCAATGTTCCTGAATAGTCTATTTAATCTCAAAGATTCGGCAACGTTCCATACATCGTAAGGTATACGAAAAAAGCTTATCACTCCTTCGTTGGCATCATACAAAACGCTGTTTGCCATAGGCACGCCGTCCCTGTAAGGTCCCCCTACAGCCCCTGCTTTTATCCAATATTTACTAGAACCATTAAGCACAAACTTCTCTTCTATTATTCCACCAGCAAAAGTAGAACTACTTTCAGCCACAGAGTCTTTCGCCCTTATAGGATGTTTCTTTACCTGTCCGTTCTCAGTAAATTCGTAGAGTGCGGGTAGATGATCGTGTCCGGTGATAATGACTTGGACCAAGAAGTCTTTCCACTTTGGGATACATTCCCCAAGTTTTTCTTCACTAAGATATGTGAAATTTTCAATAGACACCGAAGTGCCTTCCTCGGGTAAATCAAAGGGGCTAAAGTGAGTGATCACACATGTTTCTTTTTCTATAACCAGCGGAAGAGATTCGAGATATTCCAAGAATTGTGGAAATTCGGCTAGGGTCCCGGCTGTGTAAGCTGTTGCCTGCATTCTATCTATTTGATCCTTATAATCAGGGAAAACCCCTGCCACCATAAGATCATGATTCCCAGCGACAGAAGGAATTCCCATTTTAGTAATGACTTCAAGAGTTTTTCTACCCCAGGGAAGCCATCCTACGATATCCCCAAGACATATAACCTCATCAGGCTTTACAGTATCAATATGTCTAAGAATAACATCCAGAGCCTTCTCATTCCCATGAATATCGCCAAATCCATAAATGCGCATTTTCACATCCTCCCTTAAGCTTATTACACCAAGACAACCTTTTCCTAAACTTTCTATCCATTTAAGAAAAAGCGGAAAAATTTTCTAATGCCGATAAGAAATCACACTTAACAAATAGGGCGTGCCTTTCTCACTGGTTCCGTAAATAGCCCAGGACTTTCCATTGGATATAGATCTTATGGCTCCGCTATCAAAAGTCGTAAAGCAAGGAACATTTCTTTTCTTACACCACTGAATAAAGGCCGGACAAGGCACATTTTTGGATTTTTTTGTCGAAATAATGACAGCATCTGGAGAAATCTCATCAAAAAGAGATTCATCAAAAGATCCACATCTTCCATGATGAGGCGCAACTAGCAGAAGCACTTCATTATCTTTCCTGGAAATGTCTGATTTTATTTGATAAAGCACATCCAGGGTGGCATCAGAAGGAATTACAAGAACCGTTTTTTCGTAGCTAACCTTATAAACCGTAGAAGATCTATTAAGATTCTTGCATAAGGACGTAGAACTCAACTCATCGAATGAAGGATACAAAATCTGAAAATTTACCTTTTCAAAGTCACTGTTAATCTGGTTTGCATTATGGTATGGAATTACAAACACTTTTCTTGAAGCGGCAAAGCTTACCAACCTAAATTCATCATCGTGTGTCGGAGGACATAAAGGTTCTATAAAGCGTCTTACGGGAAAAGAATTAAGCAAAAATTCAAGCCCCTTTGCGTGGTCGTAATGATAATGAGAAAGAACAACATCATCTATATGCCTGAAACCTAAGGCGATAACAGCAGGAACAATGATCCGAGATCCAATGTCCATCGAGCTTTTGGGAATGCCTCCCCCGTCTATAATCATTGTCTTGCCATCTGGAAAAGCGATAAAGTTGCTACTTCCATCGCCCACATCCAGCACAATTGCTTCAAGTGTACCCCCTTCCTTTCGCTCCGTGACAGCAATTAAACCCTGATAAGATGCTGAAATTAGAGCAAGTATAATCATCGTCAATAAAATCGGCGATTTTCTTCTTTTAAGTGTTACAACAGCCAAAGCCAGTCCGATCCAATAGCAAATGATCCATAACTTTGCTACTACTGGAGATGACGTCCATGGAGTTCCCCAAAAAACAAGCTCATTCCAGTTCCCAAAAAACTTTATTAGCCCAATCATTACCTTGATCAAAAACTTTGCGATACCGACAAAAATATCGCTTATGACCTGACTCACCAAGAAACCAACAAGAACAGCAAGTCCCACTGGAACCACGAAAAGGCTCACGTAAGGAACAAGCGCAACGTTTGCTATCAATCCAGCCCAGGAAAACCTGAAGAAAAAGTAGATTACCAGCGGACACAGAACAACTTGCACACACAGGCTTACCCAAAAAATATCAAAAAGAACTCTCCTCGTCCCAATTAGCAACTTTACCAAACGTCCCTGATCAGGTTCTGAGCCTCCTGCCCAAAGATATCCGTTTTCTCCCATAGGTCTCAACACCATGGCCACCCATGTAATACCAGCCACTGCTGCAAAGGAAAGCGCAAAAGACGGAGAATAAAGCAAGGACAGATCCGTAATAAGTATCATCATGGCGGCAAGGGAAAAAATTGTAAAAAAGTCTATTTTTCTAAATAAAAGCAATCCAAAACTTATGAATCCCACAGCTATAAGCGATCTTTGAGTTGGGGCGGCAAGACCGGCTAAAACAGCGTAACAAGCCACGACAGGGAGCGAAATTAAAGCAGAAAGCACGGGTTCCGGAATGAAAAGAAATAACCCTGGAGCGATATTCTTAAGCCCCCATCTCACCAGAAAAAACAATAAAACAGCTACGGAAGCTAAATGTAGCCCCGAAATGGCAAGTAGATGCTGGACTCCAGCACGACTTGTAAACTCATTCCATTCATCACTGATAAACCTTCTATAACCAACCGTCAGAGCCTTAAGGAAAGCACTCTCTGGATATGATATAGTCCGATCCAGATAATCAGAAAAAGCCTGCCTTTGTTCATCTATCCATTGCAGGAAACGAACATAAAGTGACCTATATTCGTCATTCAGAGTGATAATTTCCTTCCCATCTATGAAAGATACACCGTAAATGCCCTTCCAGAACTTTATCTTTTGAAAATCCTGATGAGATGGTGGAGTTGGATTTCTGAAATTTTTCGACTCCTGTATAGAGCTTACCGCAATAAACTTTTCACCGTATTTCCAGCGTCTATCCGGATTTTTCACAAAAACGTAAAGCTTCGGTTTGAATATTCCATCTTCAAGGAATTTGCTGGCCTCGTTTCCATCCAGGATTTTTTCTACTCTAGCAACGAAGCGTATTTTATCGGGATATTTTTCAATGAAACTATCAATAGAGCCTTCCCACCGAACTTGATTAGGAAATCCAAGAACTTGCATGAACTCTTTAAAATTCTCAACATCTTTCTCGGCCATCTGAGTCTGAAGATACCGATACCCTATTCCAGCAATGAAACTAAATATAATCAGACATATGACGAAAAATTCCAATTTATATTGTCTAAAGCGGATTATCGCCCAGAAGGCAAGGCACAATAAGGCAATTAGAAAAATCGTAAAAAGGGGTATTATGTCGGTAAGGTAGAGACCTAGAACAAAAGAAAACCCTAGAGCACCACCAGGGGAAAGATTTCTTAAACTACGTTTTAACGCGTTTGATACGCGCTCCCACAGCTTCAAGCTTTTGATCAAGTTTTTCGTATCCTCGATCAAGATGATAGACTCGACTAACTTCCGTCCTGCCATTAGCGGCAAGCCCTGCAAGAACAAGGGATGCCGAAGCTCGCAAATCTGTCGCCATAACCGGTGCTCCTGTAAGTTTCTTAACTCCCTGAACAATGGCACTACGTCCCTCAAGCCTTATCTTGGCACCCATGCGGTTAAGTTCAGGCACATGCATAAATCTGTTCTCGAAAATCTGCTCTGTTATCACACTAACGCCGGATCCAAGGGTCATCAAAGCCATGAATTGAGCCTGCATATCGGTTGGAAATCCCGGAAAGGGCCAGGTCTTGACATCAACACTTTTGATCGATTCCGGTCCCCACACTTCCAGACCATTATTTCGCTCTTCGATTTTTAAGCCAGCAAGCTTTAATTTATTAACGATAGCTTCTACATGCTCAATAATGCAAGGACTCAAAATGAGATGTCCACCGGTTATACCGGCAGCCACCATATAAGTCCCAATCTCAATCCTGTCAGGAATCACCCCACAGGTGGACGGCGTGAGTTTATCTACACCTTCAACAATGATCTGATGAGACCCTGCCCCTTGAATCTTTGCTCCCATAGATTTGAGATATTCCGCTAGCGCCACAACTTCTGGCTCTCGAGCGGCATTTTCAATAACGGTTGTTCCTTCCGCTAGTGTTGCCGCCATGAGTATATTCTCGGTGCCTGTTACCGTAACCTGATCAAAGGTGAAAACTGTTCCTCGGAGCCTTTCGGCAACAGCGATTACATAGCCGTGTTCTATGTTTATGTCAGCACCCATCAACTCAAGAGCCTTTATGTGCAAATCGATAGGGCGAGCTCCAATAGCGCACCCACCAGGAAGGGATACTCTAGCTCTACCATAACGGGCAACAAGAGGACCCAACACCAGCACAGAAGCACGCATAGTCTTAACCAAATCATAGGGAGCTTCTAGATTATTAAGCCTAGATGAGTCAATGAGAAGGTTTCCGCTATCATCCAGGGACGTTTCAGCCCCCATAAATTCTAGAAGACTCATCATGGTTTTAACATCTCTTAGACGAGGAACATTTTCAAAACGATGAACACCAGGAGCAAGTATAGTGGAAGCCATGAGCGGTAGAACTGCATTCTTTGCTCCACTTATAGGAACGGTTCCTTCAAGAGACTTGCCTCCTTCTATAACGAGTTTATCCACGGCTCAGTTTTCCCTCCATTCTTACACCCCAAAATTTTTAATCTTTCTTTCGGAAGATTCAAAGCTACGTAGGTTTTATCTTCTCAACGCAAAGCAATCGATCAAAACCACTGTAGTCTTTTATCACATTCAGACGAAAGCATTCTTCACTTCCGCCCCTTTTTTCAATCATATCTCTAAAGAATTCACCAGCATCTGACGCCTGTTTATGTCCTATTTCAACAAGCATCATACCTCTCACGACAAGATGATTCCAACCATTGGTCAAAACAGCTTTTACTGTATCTAGGCCATCCTTTCCACCACCAAGAAGAGCGTGAGACGGTTCATAATTACGTATCTCGGGGGCAAGTGTTTTATATTCTTCATGGGAAACGTAAGGAGGGTTAGAAACTATAAGATCGAAAAGCACGCCAGGCTTGAAAGCCGAAAAAAGATCCATAACTAAAAAGTTAATTCGATCAGCGACTCCATGCTTTTCTGCATTCCGACGCGCAACGGCTATAGCTTCGGGAGAAATATCGGTTGCCACGAGAAAATCAAGTATTGGAAGTTCATGAGCAATCGAAACGATTATAGCACCCGATCCGGTTCCAACATCAACTACTCGCTTATAGCCCCGCTCTAGAACACAATCTACAGCCTTCTCGACCAGGATTTCTGTCTCCGGTCTGGGTATTAGAACCGATGGATTAACTTCGAATTCCAGCGACCAGAATTCTTTTCGCCCCGTTATGTATTGAGAAGGCTCACGAGCCACCCGGCGCTTTACTACTTCCTTGAAAGAAGCGAGTTCGACAGGGGACAGAGGCTGATCATAGCGAAGATAAAGATCAATTCTACGGATTCCCAGGGTGTGAGCAAGGAGAACTTCAGCTTCTGAACGAGGCGCATCAATGCCTTTCTTACGAAAATAGTCAACGGTCCACTCGAGAAGAGTCAAAATAGTCCATTGCTTCCGCATTGTGCGCCCACATAAGAACTAAACATCCAACCGCTTCAATTCTTCCGTCTGATAGTAAGTTATCAAGGCATCTATGATTTCATCAAGGAGTCCGCTAAGAACTTCTTCAAGTTTGTAAAGTGTAAGGTTAATACGGTGATCGGTGACCCTATTTTGAGGGAAATTGTATGTTCGGATACGCTCACTTCGGTCCCCCGTTCCCACCTGCTGTCTTCTTTCCTGAGCAATCCTTTCTTCCTGTTCGCGTCGCTTCATATCAAGAAGCCGAGAACGAAGCACCTTAAGAGCCTTAGCCTTGTTTTTATGCTGGGACTTTTCATCCTGGCAGGTAACTACAATCCCTGTGGGCAGATGGGTAATCCTTACAGCAGAATCGGTAGTGTTGACACTCTGTCCTCCTGGTCCCGACGATCTGAAAACATCAATACGAAGTTCCGACGGATCAATTTCGATATCCACCTCTTCTGCTTCCGGAAGCACTGCCACCGTAACGGCAGAAGTGTGAATCCGTCCCTGGCTTTCTGTAACAGGAATTCGCTGGACTCGGTGAACTCCCCGCTCAAATTTCAAACGACTATAAGCACCCTTACCATGAATGCTTGCAATGATTTCTTTGAAGCCACCCATGTCCGACACATGTTTATCCAGAACTTCTATCTTCCATCCCTTTTCTTCTGCATAGCGGGCATACATCCTGAAAAGATCCGCCGCAAACAAAGCGGCTTCCTCCCCACCAGTTCCAGCACGAATTTCCAGAATGACGTTTTTTTCATCATTGGGATCTTTGGGAAGCATCATGAGCTTTAGCTGATGAAGAGCTTCATCTCTTTTTTCCTCGAGTTCAGCAATATCCTGTTTGATTAGATCCCTCATCTCAGGATCTTTTTCATCTTCAAGAAGTTCGAGATTTGCTTCAATTTGGCGATTCAAATCCTTGTATTTTCTGTATGCATCAACAATAGGAGCAATTTCCGCATGTTCTCTTACAAGCTTCTGATACTCCTGAGGACGACCAATAACCTCAGGACTGCTCATTGCTTGCTCAATTTGCACAAACTTACTTTCTACAGCTTCCAACCTCTCTAACATAACACCTCTGACACCACCATCCTGATTTTTTACTAGATACTGACTAGTATCACAGCCTTACCAACAGACTGATAAGAAAAGGCAGGATGCACAGCATGCACCCTGCAGGATTTCATAACGGCTAACTGCCGAAAAATTCTTTCTTTCCGAGAGTTTTTATTCTTGAATCTGGTAATCTTTGTATTTCTTCAGGAATTGTTCAACTCTTCCCGTAGTATCCACAAGTTTCTGTTTACCGGTAAAGAAAGGATGGCATTTGGAACAGACTTCAACTTTTAGTTCCTTCTTAGTTGATCCAACATGGATTTCATTTCCGCAGGCGCACTTAATAACTGCCTGGTGATAGGGCGGATGAATACCTTTTTTCATGACTTAAACTTCCTCCTTTTTATCTTCCTTTCGGTTTCTTACGAGGTCTTCCAACCAAGAACTGGTATTATAGTGAGCATAGCTTCAATAGCAAGACTTTTTGTAGGCTTTCACAAGACAAAAAAATGGCGGGGTCGACCGGACTTGAACCGGCGGCCTCCGGCGTGACAGGCCGGCGTTATAACCGTGCTTAACTACGACCCCGCAACTTAAACAACTTAAATTTATCTCTGTCCTGGTGGGCGGAACAGGACTCGAACCTGTGACCCCCGGCTTGTAAGGCCGATGCTCTCCCGCTGAGCTACCCGCCCACTTCCTACCCGCCGGGGGTAGGTAAGTTCCGCGTGTTGCGTCTCTCTATTAGAAAATTTTGGCGAAACTGTCAAGGGGTTTTGAAGACCGGCTTGCTATTTTCTCTGTGCTTCCTCTATTCTCTCTGCGTCTCTGTGATTAGCTCAGTTTCTTACTGAACTGGCGTATATGCCCTGGATCTTAACTTGTTAAGTTCCAGGGCGGCTTGAATTGCAATTGGAGTTCTGGGATCAAGCTCTAAAGCCGCCTTGAAGTGTTCCATAGCTTCAAGATAATGACCCGTTTCAGCCTCTGTTAGTGCGAGAAAATATACGGCTTCCTGAAAGGATGGATTAAGCTGAACCGAAATGTCTAAATACACTAGAGCCCTTGAAAGATGTTCTTTCTTGAATTCCTCACTTTCCGCTCTTTCTGCCGCTCTTCTTTCAATCATTCCCAAAAGGAAATAAGAATGGTAGTTTGCAAACAACTCGGTTGATTGAAATAGATGGTAGCGAGCGGTTTCATCATCACCAATATTGATATACCCGAGAGCCAGCGAAGTATGAAAAAGGCTTTTCCTGAACTTAGAATCTGCTCCAGTTACGTCCATGCCTTTACCGGTCATATAGGGACAATCGAGAGCTCTTTTCCATACATCCATCGCTTCCTGAACCTTTCCCTTTTCGTATAGAGCGTTTCCATACCACTGGTAAGGCAAAGCAAAATCGGGAGACTTCCTGACAGTATCACCCCAGAGTTTTTCTCCATCAGTCCATATCATCGTTCTGTGAAACGTAACCACGCCGTAAAAAACCACCAAAACCAGAACCAATACCCATCTCACAGCCGTAGCGGGTATGCTCATTATAAAGACGGCAACAACTATGGCAAAAGCCACGGAAGGAAGATAAAGGTATCTTTCAGCTACAGGAGTTACAGCACTTCCGCCCAATAGAATAACCTCATGAGGCAGAATAGTTATAAGCCACCATAGAATGAAAAAGGAGATCAAAGAATATCTTTTTCTTAACACCACTGCTAGAACTAGCAATCCGATAAGAGATATCAGGCTAAAGACAAAAAATAGAACCCCTTCGGGCAGTTCACCAATGAAGAAATTTAACGGCAGGGGCCAGAATATTTTTCTGAGATAGAATCCGTAAGACACTATTCCCAGACGAATAAGTTCGGTAAGACTGTGATGAGAAAGAAAAGGAAGAAGCAAATTTTTAATGATATGGCTTCTTGCAGCTACAACTGCCCCAAAAAGAAGAGAACACACTGCGACAACAGCAATGATAATTCGTCGTTCTCTGGCATAAACAAACTCATAAGCCATCACCACCACAGGAACCATTACTCCCGGCTCTTTTGCAGCCATTGTAAAAACGGTAAAAATCAGAAAAGAAACCAGGGCAGCCCAGGACTTCTTAGACCTGAATTCAATGTAAGATATTATGGCGAGCAGGAAGAAGGTCGTGCATATCAAATCGGTTCTTCCTTCAATCCAGTTAACCGACTCAGTGTGAATTGGGTGAAGTGCAAACAGGAGTCCTGCGATCCAGGGAATGCTGGAAGATTTGCTGTCGTAGTGAATTAGTAAAAGCCTGTGAGCTAAAAGAGCAACAAGGAGCGAATTTAACAGATGAAAGGTGATATTGGTAATATGATACCCCAGAGCATTACGGTGCCATATAGTATAATCAATCAGGGAAAAAACAGTTATCGTTGGGCGAAAATATACATACTTTTTCAGCCCTTCAAAAAAACTAAATTCTCTAATGGACGCAAGTTGCTGTTGGATGTATATGTAGTCGTCCCAGACAAAACCAATCTTAAAAGTGCATAAATAAGCAAGAATTCCAAGAATAGGGATAGAAACCCATCCAAAAATCAAATGCTTTTTCATTATGGACAACCTGTTGCTCCACCCTTACCGTGGATTTCATCATCATAACAGGCAATATCACTGGTTGATGTTCTGGAATCAAACACCAGCTTAGCACCACCATTTTTTGCAAAATTTCGCAGAACCTTAGAAGAACTTTCCAACGTAATTTGGATTGAAGCCGATCCGGCTGGTGTAAAAGTAATCCTTACAAGCGGAGGAATCTTAAAACTGTAACTACCTGAAGAAGTTACTATAGAACCGGAAGCATCAACCCAACATACCTTATCAACACTTGATGCAGTTGCATCGCAGACACCATTAGGATATCTGTTAAATTCACTATAAAAATCCTCAGCCACAAGCATCATTTGCTTCAGAGTGCTTTCAAGCCTGGCATAGCGGGAGTTGGCAATATATTTCATATACTGAGTAGTTCCAACAGCAGCCAGGATAGCAATGATTGCCATAACAACCAGGAGTTCTATAAGAGAAAAGCCTCGTTGCTGGCTCATAAAAACTCCTTTTTTATACAAAAATGGTAGCTCCCCCTATCGCTAGGAAGCTACCATTAAAATCTAAGCTAACAACTCACTATACTTTATGGAATGCGGCAATAATAACCTGAAGGAGTTGTTGGATCTGTAAGAACATGACTTACCCCATCATAGGCACAACCAAACTTATCGGTGCCACTAATAACATAATTAGACAGCACTACAATACTTCCATTGCTTATTACAACTTGACTACCCTGAATCTCTACTGTAAGCCCATCAATCTGAATCGCACTAAGCCATCCAGGAGGGGTTGAAAACGCTCTCACTCTATCACAATCAGTAGTTGTGCCATTAGCATCCCCTTGAGCAATCAACATACTATCACTATAAATAATACCAAATGTATTGTCGTAAGCACAATTAGGATCGACATTCTGCACAGCAGTAGCCCCTAACCCAATAGCAAGGTTTGCAAGACTTTTTGTAAGATTCTGGACGTTCGATAGTCTTGCGTTTGCCGTGTATTTCATGTATTGCGGCACGGCAATAGCTGCAAGAATGGCAATAATCGCCACAACGACTAAAAGCTCAATCAACGTAAAACCTTTTGAATTCCTCATAACTAAACCTCCTTCAGACTTTTTATTTTTTTACATCTAACCTTTACATAAAACAACTTGCTTTGTCCTTAGGGCAAATTTAATGCCATACGAAGAAAGAAAACGCAATTTAGAAAATTACTGTAAGATCATAATCTTACAATTTCGACCTGCCCGTCAATAGAGGTGTTTTTAATTCCCATACTGCCACTTTACGTCCTTTTTCCGACAAAATATGTCAGATGGTGGTGTGTTCTGGAAATTAGCAAGAGTTATTTTGTCATGAATTCTCACATGAAGCTCAATTGAACCTATAAGAACAAGTCTATGGAAAAGGCTCTATCTATGACATTGTTTTCAGGGAGAAAGAATTTAACATCTAATTCGGCTAAATTCCACCTTTTAATCCAGAAGCGGCGGTTAATGTTTTGAGGACCACAGCATTCGTAAAGAAACCTTCGAGGAACAGAGAGGAGCACTCTAGCGCCCTCACCCACGCCGAGGCGCGAAATTTCTCTGTTCACTACAAGCCGCCACCAGTGGACTCGAACAAAAAATCCAAAAGCCGGATGATAGGGACCAGCAAGAACAGATCCACCATCCAGAGCCGAATTTGCCTGAAGACCTATACGCATCACAGGAATGCCAGCATCTTCACACATCAAGAGAGCTTCTGCACACCACAAAATAGCCTCTTTAAGAGAAAGAGGCTTAAAAAACCCCTCACGATACCACCTGGCGAGAACTGTGTCGGGGAAAACCAGCAAAGGATAGAATCGCAATCCATCAGGGACTAGGGATATGGCCTTTCTCACTGTTTCCAGAAAAAGCTCCCGACTTTCACCGGGAAGACCCACCATAAGCTGAAGCCCCACTTTCCATCCAAAAGATTTTATAATCTGCACTGCTTCATCTACGACCCTTGATGTGTAGCCTCGCCTTATGATTCTCAAAAGATGATCATCCAGCGATTGAACTCCCAGTTCTATCATTGTGACAGGGATAGATTTAAGTACCTCGAGCTTTTCTACACTTACCGCATCTGGTCTTGTGGAACAGCGCACCCCTGTAAAAATGCCTTCACGGATCATGGGCTGAAGCATTTCAACAATTTCAGAAAGCGTCTCCACTGGAAGAGCCGTAAAAGTGCCGCCATAAAAGGCAACCTCACCGGGAGATTTACTTTTCAAAACCGCCTCTTTGAGAGCCTCAAGACGATCTTTTATATCCTGCAGTATTTCTTCCCTGCTGGGGGGCTTTTCGAGCGTGTTTACAGTTTGGTCACAATACACACACCGTGAAGGACAACCGTAGAAAGGCAAAAAAATAGGATAAATCCTCATTTGAACTGTCTGTTCTCTTCAGATATTTCCTGAGACTCCTGGCTACCGTCAGAAACTTTCTTTCCGGTAAGCTTCATATAAGCCACCTGAGCCGCTTTCTGCTGGGCTTCTTTTTTGGAACGTCCCCTCCCGCGCGCCAGCACCTTTTCGCCCATAAGAACACTCACATAAAAGGTCTTGGCATGATCAGGTCCTTCTTCTCGATCAATACGGTAAACAGGCGTTTGCTTAAAAGTTCCCTGCATCCATTCCTGAAGTTTTGTCTTGTAGTCTCGATCAAGTTTACTGAGAGGATCTTTATCGGAAATTGCTTCAAGAAAGGGCAAAAAATGTGTTTCCACAAAACGCATTACCACATCCAGGCCACCGTCAAGATAGATCGCCCCAAGAACAGCTTCAACAGCACCAGAGAGTATTGATGGCTTGTGTCTTCCTCCTGTTTGCTCCTCGCCTTTTCCCAGAATCAGATAGTTTCCCAGGTGAAGTCTTTCAGCAAGTCGTGCAAGTTCATCTTCGCAGACAATAGCAGATCTAAGGCGAGATAGTTCCCCTTCAGAATAATGTGGATAGCGATGCCATAAAAAATGGCTGACGGCTAGATCTAGAACAGCATCTCCGAGAAATTCCAGTCTTTCGTTATCTCTTCTTACCCGCCCTGCTTCCAGGCATTCGTAGGCAAAAGACCGGTGAGTAAGGGCTTCATTCAGCAAATCTTTGTTATTAAAGGTATAGCCGATGATACGCTCAAATTCTTCAAGCATAATCAATACCCAAAATTACCTCGCTTCTATTGAATATTCACAAGACTCTTCTAAAAAGAGTCCAAAAAGCGCCCCCATTCCCCATAGATACAAAAGGGGCAAATAAAGGACTCCGTGAGTTTAATACAATCTTTATAATTGTATAACAAGATGTAAGGGTGGTCAAAAAAGATCGTGGTAATAACATTCCTGGTTATCATATCGTAGGGGCGACGCATGCGTCGCCCCTACATTTATCTGCTGGATCATATATTTGGTCGTTTATTAGTTGCCTAAATCCAGAAAGGTCTTCCAAGTTGAGTTTAATACCTGTGTTTTTATGGTTTACGCTACCTTACTACACCATAAGGGAATTTTTCGAACATCTTTTTGATATCGTCGCCATTTCTCAAAAATTTAGCTAGATTTTCGTTCTTAGGATGTTAGAATGTTAAATGTATAGAAAGACATCAAAAACATCAAAAAGGGGTTACAAAATGAGTCCCATCGAGATCAAAAAAGCCAGAATAGACCCCAAAAAAGGCACACTGGTTGTTTGTAATCGTTGTGGAAAGATCGGGAAAATACCTCCAGGTTGCGCCGAAAATAGAAATTTATTGGTGAAATGCCCTTGTGGAAACAAATTTCATGTAATCGTTGATATGAGGATGCATTACCGAAAACCTGTTATGCTTTATGGAAAGTGCTGGCGCGAAGGTGATGATCGTGAATATTCAATGGTTGTGGAAAATCTCTCTTTTGGTGGGCTTTGCTTCAGATCACCACTTGTGAAAATGCTCAAAATTGGAGACATAGTGTATGTAAATTTCGAATTAAGGGACCACAGGAGATCCATCATCAGGCAATTGGGCATTGTGCGGCATACTGGGCATCAAAGAGCAGGTTTAGAATTTGTTCAGCAAGAAAATTACAATAAGGCATTGGCCTTTTTCCTTAGCAATTAATCAAAACTTTAATGATAGCATGGTTTTCGCAAGAAGCGAGAAAAAATAAAGAAAAGTTTATTTTGTTTCTTGACCGGGATGGTGTCATTAACCGGGATAGTCCGGACTTTGTGAGAAAATGGGAAGATGTTATAATTTATCCTGACGCCGTGGAGGGGTTAAGAAGAGCCTGCGGTCTTGGCGCAAGGCTTGTTATAGTAAGCAACCAGTCCGGTATAGGTCGAGGCTACATTTCTTTTGAGGACTTCTGGGATATTCACAGAAAAATCGCTGAAACTTTTGCTCATCACAATATTCATTTCTCAGCGGCGGTTTACTGTCCTCACCATCCTTCAGATTCCTGCCTGTGCAGGAAACCATCTCCAGAAATGATCCTTTTTATACTTAACGTGCTGGGACTGTCTCCAGATAGGAGTTTTTTCATTGGAGACAGAATATCCGACATGGAAGCAGCCAGCAGAGCAGGATGCCGGGGCATTATGCTCTGTAGAAATGACTCACCAGATATTAGCAAGATCCTACCAAAAGGTGAATATCATCTAGCTAGCAATCTCATTGAAGCTGTAATAAATATCGAAAAACTTTTACGTTAGGGGATAATTCCGCCATGGAAAACGCAAAGGATGAGGAACAATATTTGACCAAGTTGGGATTTAGACGCATAGCCGCCATACACCTCAACCTCCCCCCGCCAGCCCTTTACGAACACGCTGTAAGACGATCGGAAGGCACAATTACTTATGGTGGAGCACTGGCTGTAAGAACGGGAAAATACACGGGAAGGACGCCCAGAGACAGGTTCATCGTTAGAGAGCCATCATCGGAAGCTGATATTTGGTGGGGAGAAATAAATCAGCCCTTTGAAGAAGAAAAATTCAACCGGCTTTTCCGAAGCGTTATAGCTTATCTTGAAGGAAAAGAGCTTTTTGTTCAAGATTGCGCTGTTGGAGCAGATCCCCAATACAGATTAAGGTTACGGGTAGTGACAGAGAAGGCATGGCAGAGTCTGTTTGCATACAACATGTTTCTCAGAATACAAAACGAGGAGAATGAAATTGATAGTGAACTCGGAAGTGACCCTTTTCTGATCATCTCTGTGCCAGACTTTGAAGCCTGCCCGGAGCTGGACGGGACTGTTTCGGAGGCTTTTATAATCATCCATCTTGCAAAAAGAATAATCCTGATCGGTGGGACAGGATACGGGGGCGAAATAAAAAAAGCGGTTTTCACAGTGATGAATTACTTCATGCCAAAACACAAAGTATTTCCCATGCACTGTGCGGCAAACGTAGGGAAAGATGGAAAGGTTGCGCTTTTCTTTGGGCTTTCGGGAACAGGTAAGACCAGTCTTTCTTCGGATCCTGATAGATTTCTTATTGGGGACGACGAACACGGCTGGAGCCATTACGGAGTCTTCAATTTTGAAGGTGGATGCTATGCAAAAGTAATTCGACTTTCTGAAGAGGCTGAACCTCTCATTTACCGGTGCACGAAAAGCTTTGGAACCATTCTGGAAAATGTGATTTACGATAAAAAAAGCAGAGTAGTTGATTTAGACGACGATAGCATCACTGAAAACACCAGAGCGTCCTATCCACTTGTATCTATTGAGCAGATCTGGAGCAGTGGCGTGGCGGATCATCCATTGGATTTAATTATGCTGACCTGCGACGCTTTTGGGGTCCTTCCACCGATAGCGCTTCTTACTCCTGAACAGGCTATTTACTACTTCCTTTCTGGATACACTGCCAAGGTAGCAGGGACTGAAGCTGGCATAGTGGAGCCAGTAGCAACATTCAGCACCTGTTTTGGTGCTCCCTTTATGATTCTTTCGCCCATAAGATATGCTGAACAATTGGGAAACCGGATCAATCGCTATAAGCCTCGTTGCTGGCTTGTAAATACTGGCTGGATCAAAGGACCTTACGGGATAGGAGAACGTATCCCTATCGGGTTAACTCGCCGTATGGTAAAGGCGGCATTAAATGGGGAACTTTCTTCGGTTAATTTTCACCCGGAACCATACTTTGGACTTTTTGTGCCGGAGCGATGTCCAGATATCCCCGAAGAAATTCTTCACCCAGACAGAATGTGGAAAAATAGAGATGCTTACGCATCGTCGGCGGAGGCGCTTAAAAAGCGGTTTAGAGCAAACTTTGAGAAGTTTGCTCCTTATGTGCCAGAAGCTGTGAAAAAGGTAACGTAACCAAGTTAACCAACACTACTTGTTTTATTTAGGGAAAGACATAGGATAAGTGGTTGATAAGAAAAAATTCTATCAACTGCCACATTACTCCCACTTCGCAGAATGGATACTAAAATGAGATATGGTAAAAACTCAACAAAATTATCTGAGGGTGTTCTAAAAACTCCGTAATAGAATTGTAGGGGCGACGCATGCGTCGCCCCTACAGTGTGGTGAATCATATATTGACGTTGTTTTTAGCTACCTGAGTCTGGGAAGGTCTTCGAAGCTTAGTTTCGTCCCTGCCTTTTCTATGTTCCGCCACCCCATAAGGGAAGTTTTAGAACACCCTCAAATTACCTTGATATACGATACAACCCCTCAACATCTGCCATCAAGTTAGTGGTAGTATCTTTTGCAATAGATCTAACGACATAAACGACATAAAATGATTTACTTCCGCCGCCGCCGCCTATTCCGGTTGGTGGAGGTGGAAAAACAAGACTTTCAGATGATCCAGGAATAGGAACATATCCAACACATTGGATCGTTATGTTTATATTAAAACTACTTCCACCAAAGTCTTTTGGGGTTTCTACACGAAAATTCACGGGAGAATTAATATTACATAATCTTAGCCCTTCTACGGATACTGAAGAAGGAACTCCCAGATCACTTAGTGCATCACTATCATCACCAGCGATCGCCCTTTTAACAACAACTAAACCATGTTCAACGCCCCCAAAAGCGGCTTCCTGAGCAGAACTAAACTGCCTGCTAAAACCGGAAATTCTTAAAGTCCCTTTGAGCATATAATAGATACCCGCAATAAGAGCAGCGGCACCGATAGCAACCATAAGCGTAGTAAGGAGAGCTATTCCACGTTCGGAATAAAAATTGTTTTTTCTACTGTAGTCCATCTGTAATACCTCTCATCTTCCGTCAGGCTAATAACAATGCTATTAGATCCGAGACTACTAAAAAGACTTAAGCTACTATGGGGAAACACGATATCTTTTTCTCTACCGCTGGCTTGAACAACCATTCCCACTCTAACCATTTTAGGAACTTCAGAAGCTCTGCATGAAGTTCTCCAGTTAACGCTTCCAGTATTATAATCAACACAACCTAATCGAAACCTTAAGTCTTTAACACAGTCAAGAATGGGTGCTTTACCCACTCCACCATCAGGCGGATCTTGATCTTTCACTAGAACAGACGTGCTATTTGCACATATTTGAGGTTTGTCAGAAGAATACGATTCAATATAAAATTGAGACTCGTAACATTCGTATATTTCTGAACTCGACGCAGTTGGTATCCAGTAAGCTATTTTATTAGTAAGAACTTCATCGGAAACATATTTTTTTATTGTAGCAAGACCGTTGTTTGATACTTTGAAAACTCCAAGTTTTCTAAGCGACGCATCTGCTGTATCTATAATCATAACATAGCTATTACTTGTAGGTGGTAACATGCCAGATACACCAAACAATGATAACGATCCACTGTTAACATCAACAATTCCCCAACGTCCTCTACCCTTTCTATTTCCTACTCCTGCACTATAAATAATCAAACTTTCGCTAGCATTACCTGTGCTTTCAACAACAACAGCCGAATGACCTTCTCTTACACACCACGATCTTGACAAATTATCTCTAGAAACAGGCAAGCCATAACCAGCCAACGATATTTCTTTAAATATATATTCAAGGTCGGCAAATAAATCGGACTGGGTTTTCGCCACTTTTCTTGTGGATGTTGAATGTTTCAAAATGGAAGCAAACTGGGGAAACACAATAGCAAGAACAATCGAAACTAAAGCTATAGCTGCAAGTAGCTCAACCAGAGAAAAGCCATTTAGACCAAATTTTTTGTTTCTCATCGCGATACTCCATAGACTCTGTCTGTAACAGTAGTAACACGTTTTAATTTATAAACGCCGCTATTTATTTTGCTCACCACTGCGGAAGACTCTGATTCGGTCGGTTCAGGTTCAATCCAGTAAACTGCAGCAAATATTTTAACCTGAGATTGAAAACCGCAGGGGAAGTATCGCACAGTCCATACAGAATAGTAAGTAGTTCCACTAGCATCCTTCCTAATCGGAATAATAGCTGAGTAATCGTTGCCAGATGATGGATGATCAATTTGAGAATTAGCTGTAGAATTAATTTCACCGCTATCAATCTGTCCATTATGGTTGGAATCGTATAGATACAAATTGCCGTTACCGAGGGGATTTATCAACGTCCAGGTATCTACTATGTTACCACCACTACAAGTTTTTATTTTACCTTCGTCATATTTAAAGTATTCATCTTCATGAGCTGAACTAGGTCTAACAAGCTGGCTTAACTGGGCACCCTGTTCTACTGGAAGGCCCCTAAGGCGCTCAATAACATCATCTATCATATTATACGCAAAACTTCTTCTCTCAATAGACTTCCTCTCACCGATGCTTGTCATCGTAAAGGCAAGAAGCCCTACGGAACAAAGCATAAAAAATAACATTGCAACCAAAACTTCCAAAAGGGTAAAACCGCTAATTTCTCTACCTTCTTTCATATTGGATCCTTCCTGCAGGACTTATAATAATACTTGCGACATCAGAACCAGAGTATTTTATTGTCACTGTTGTCATTCCAAGTCCCCATGAATAGTCTCTAGGAATTCCCCTTCTGTCAAACCATATTATATAGCTACTGGGGCAAGAAGAGGTGCAGCACAGGGAATATCCGGAGGGTATTTTTCTATGCTCAAAAGTAATTCGATAAGATTCGTCATTTTCATCAGAAGTTTTAATGTAATCTCCAGGTTGGCATAAATTACCACCACAATCACTATCTGAATAACAAGGGTCATTGTTATTACTGCACCGCCCATCTTTAAGCCCAACTATTCTAAATTCGCTAGATGTGCATTCTACCCCGTGGGGCACAGAAGCCATAGAAAGGAATCTTGCTCTTTCCAAGGCGTTCAACATATCGTCTCTCAGCTTGGATGTTAATGAATTCCGGTAAACGCTCATAGCATAAGTCGATAAACTTGCCACAATCGCCACTATGGCAATAACAACCAAAAGTTCAACAAGGGAAAAAGCAATTTCGTCCTGCAGAGAAATTCTATTTTTATTCACCTTCATTTCGTCAGTTCCTCTACTTGGCAAACCAGTGGATAAACTTATCCTTAATTGGGTTTGGTTGCGTGACTTCTGTGGAAATAGGTGCACCACTTACCTGGGTTACGGCGGTAACTTTATCACCCTGCTGTCTCAAAACAACACTAGACTTAGTTGGAGGAGCTCCTTTAGCCAATTCAACTTCCACCACTACGGCCACATTATCTATCTCACCGGTCGTCCCACCCTCAGCTTTTATGATAGGCTGATAATAGGGAGTTCCTGTTGTGTAATAAACGGCAAGAAAATATGTGCTACCGCCAGAAGCACATATATCATCTACAGGCTTGAAAGGAGTTGCGATAACCGCACCTCCAGTTACAACAGGAGATGAATACAGCTTTTTCTGAGAAAGTAACCTCTGCCAGCCTCTAAAGTAGTAATTCATCTTTCCCGTGCTTTCATCATATTTATAAATAGTATCTTCAATACATTTTATAGCTTCGTCTTTTGTTTTGTTATTGCAGCCACTAATTTCTGTTGCTTCTGTAGTAAGAACCGCATCACGGATTTCGGTTATAACCTGAGTGCCGCTAGGGCATGGTGGACACACAATTTGATTATTGTTATCCACGTAACAGGATCCTTTACTAACCGTAATTCCTCCAGGACACTGACAGACATAGCTTACCGCTTTGCCTTGCCCAAACGTTGCACTGGTGGTATCAAGAAGATTCGATTCAATCACTGTGCTACAAGTCCCAGTCCCTTTCCAGCATTCATCAGGTTCTATGACGCCAAAAAACTTTTCGTTCGTGGGGTTTGCATGAGAAGTCGTCAAGTATATGCCTGTCCCAAAGTAAAGCCATCTTACATCTCGCCTATCGTGAGCCACTGCAGGAGCCGCAAAAACAGGTCTTCCTACATCAATTACTTTACTAATTGCCCATTTGGTCGGGTCTGTCTCGTATCCACTTCCATTTCTAATTCTCAATCGCCAGAGATCCCCTTGGGAATCGTTATAGGTTCCAAAATAGATATCATCTACCTGATAGTCTCCCGCTGGAAGGTCTAAATCTGTAGAAAGCATGTCACCGACTGCTTGATTAGAAACGCCGACGCTACTTAGTGAGAAAGAAGCCTTCATTTCACCTGTCTTTAAATCGAAAACATAAATGTTAGGAGATACTGGATAGGACAGAGTTGTTGTAGTTATACCAGTAGGACCACTTCCTATTACAAGATACCAGCTACCATTTTTATCTCTGTCTCCTAGTCTCACAATACCTGGAGTGGCGAAGGTAAGAGTATTGTCAGGAAGAGGTTGTTCCCAAAGTAATACCGGATTCAAATGATCTGTAATATCTATAACGATAATAGAAGAGCTGAAAGTCTTTTGATTATCACCCTCGCCAATAGTGATCTTAGAACCGCCAAGCCCCATCTGAGCAATGAGAAGACGGCGCCATGAAGCTACTGTCTTATCTGCATTCGGATTTTGAGGACCTCCAGGATCTCCAATTGAAGCATCAAGTATTGTAAAAGTCGTTTCAAGCGTGGGAATGTGGCAGTAATTTTCCTGACAATACCAGCGTAGATAGGGGATCGCATTATAAGGGATATAATTCCACACTTCCTGCCCAACAGGCTGATCCGAGCTCAACTTCGTTACCTGTTTACCCCCGTTATTGTATGTTGGGGGTAGTATATCGTCCATCTTACCAAGCCTGAAAGCATGAACCATGCCATCATTTGCTCCCATAATAATGAGAGGATCTTGGTTCTTGATAGTATTTTTTATGAAAGCAGAGTAAGTTGAATCATTATATCTAAGATCATATCCATTAACAGCAGCGTTTGGAGCAATCCTTGGTGTGGAATATACTGTATCGCCAAGCTTCCAGGTGTTCGGATTATCCAACATTGAACTGTTTCCCTGTCTGAGTCTGAAGGAATCCCCTGAAGGAGTGGGTTTATCGTAACCTCTTATGTATTTTATTACCGATTCAGCACAATCGTCATCACAAGGACCTAGTTCTAGGTCACCATAGTTCCAGTAATCCTTCAGTGTGCTATTAAGACTGGTTGTGAAATCCACTACTTCACTGGAAGTTATTTTCCCATCGTTATCTGAGTCAATGCCGGTTTTTATTTTCCGATCATTCGGGTTGACCGTAAGCAGCATTTCACCTGATTTGAAAATAGACATGATAGTTTCAAGTGGTTTAACCTGGTGATCATCACACGAAGTAGGATTACCTTCCGAGTCTAGACTAGAATAAACCATGCCAACATAGGCATTATGTGTATAGTCAAATACGAAACTCAAAGGAAGATCCTTTCTGATATCCAGAAACTTCTCTTTTTCATTTTCTTCGTTTTCATCGGTATTTTCTCTCATAAGTCCGTTTGAATCGAACCACAAAGTGGCAAGCTCTCCAACCCAGTTTATTTGAGAGTTATTCAAGATCTTAGATGGGTAGAAATAGGTTCTAGCCAGGATAGAGAATGCCGTTGTTGAAGTAGGAGGTAGTGCTACGACGGTAGTTCCTGAAGAAACTTTACGGAGAATGTCAATGAATACACTCTCTAATTGTTCTTCCATCTTAAGAGGATTTGTTACCCTAAAGTATGTATCGGGAATACCATTCCCGTCTTTGTCCCATTCCTCAGGAAGATCGGGTTTATTGTTTCCGTTGATATCATCAAATCCTCCCCATTTAGCAGCATACCACAGAGGGTCTTTTAGTTGACCGGCAGCATTTCCAGATACAGTAAAGGTTTTTTCCCAAGTTAGAGGCATATTAGCTACAATAAAAGGGGTATCGCCATCCTGACTAGCATCTTTATCTTTCACGACAAGATACTGCCCATCTTCAGTTGTTCCGGAAATTATAAAACCAAGAACTTGATCGATACAACCTGCAGCATAATCAGAAGTCAATTTTACTTTTAGCTGATTATTTCCCACAGGGGTTATCTCGTAGTTCACGAGGGCATCCATATCGTGATCTGCCCCTTGTTCAACGTCTTCAAAATTTATTCTAAACTTTGCATAAGTAACATTGCCATTAGAATCATAGTTTATTGTATCTACATAAAAATCCACAATTTGGTTGGTCGGACAAAAGGCACCCGCTTGACATGAAGAAATAGTAAGATTCCCGTTTTTCACTGATATAGTACATTTTGAACTGCAATTGTCATACACATTATAACAACCACTTATCGATTTAGCAAAGGGTGTAATCTTCACATCTTTACCACCAATTTTCAAAGAAATATCTGGAATCGGGGAAGCTAGAGCAACAGAGTAAGTAGTTACATTAGGACGTCCAGGATCTGACAAATTAGCATTCCATTTGGTTCTTCCATAATATGAAACAGCAGCAGAATAATAACTTCCCTGCTTTGTTGGTTCTTCAGGACATAGTCCTCTTATTGTGGATAATGAAGAAACATTTTTGGGAGAACATACAAAATCATTCTGACTTCCTGACTGACCAATGAAGTAATTCCCGGAAATAGTTTCGGTGGAAGTTATTTCATCAGCGAGGGATTGAACATTCATATCACTCAAATCTCCAGTAAAAGATCCAAAATACGAACCAGGGAGACTGTCGGAATCATAGCTTGGGTTAATGTCACTTAATACTATCATAAAAGATTTTGCACACCATGGAAAAAGCTGTGGGACACTGTAGGTAGTGCTACCTTGATTTATTCCCCAGGAAGGTTTAGGAAGATTAATAGTGCTATCTTGAGTGCCATCATAAGTAAAGCCTGAAGTTGGAGAACTTTTTCCTGCTAAGTATCTCAGCGCTTCATACATCATTTCTGCTATAGGATTTCCCCACATGCGACACTCACCTTCGTTCAAAGAATGATCAGTAATCCAACCACAGGTACCACCTGAAGAATCCTGATAAGAATAATCAGAATACCTAAATCCTATAACTTTCATTCTATCAAAGGTGAGAATTATATTCCCTTGAACATTCTCAGAAGTCTGAAATATTCCGGTTTGACTATTAATTTCATCTAATACCGTCCATATATTTTTTCTCAAAACGCCGCCACTTGTATTTTTAGTATATGACCCGGTGAATAAACCAAAATACATTTGAGATTTATCTATACATAGTCCATTGTCCTTATAAGATCCCTCATATTTTTTACAATCATCATCTGTCTTACAGGGATAAAAAGACTTGGAACATACCTTTTCGCTAACTTTTGGTTCTCCATATTTTTGTAATAATCCTATCGGCTTATATGTTCTATATACCTGGTTACCTGATGTATACTTATATACTTTGCAGTTCGATTCGAGCCCAATATCTTTGTCACACACTTTAACTTTAACAGAGTAGTCGTAAGGAGTACCAAGACTATTGTCACACACGGGTCTTTCCTTTGATGTCCATTCCCATATCCTTTTGTCCTTATTTTTTAAGACTCTAATGACAGGAACTGCGCCATCTGATTTACTGACAACACAAAAAAGGTGGCGTTTTCCACTTTCTGGTTTTCCAATAGGAACAAGTTTATCAATATTTGGGACATAACTTCTCTCACCCGCTATCTCGCTAATTTCCTTTCCCCAGCTATGAGCATCCTGAGGAATGTAGGCACCGGATAGAACTGTTTCATTCGAACTGTCAGTTTCTCTATGTCCACCATATAATACTTTTCTTAAAACATCCATCCTGGACATTGTAAGCCAGTTCAAGAAATTGCCACTCCATTCACCAGAGTTTCCGCAATATTTGTCGTTAGTTACTCTAACAGGAACAAATAGCGCACTACCCCCCGATCCTTGGTATTTGTAGCATTTATATGGATCGAAATATCCATAATAGTCTATGGAATGCTTATATCCAACATCTACTTCACCATCCTCGTCCAAATCGGAAGCATCATTGTAAGCTTCGTAATACAACTTATGATCTCTGCCAGCCACTAGTGTTACTAGAGCCGGAGCAGAGGCACCTTCTCCGATTACAAAAGGCGGAACATAACAATAACTATTCATATTAGGTTGTGCATGAGCTTCGATAGAAAAAAGAACAGTAGCCAGAAAAAAAAGCGAAAAAACCAAGCTTTTAGTTCTCATCTTCTATACTCCTCTATTATAACTTCCACAGCCTGTCCTTTTACAATTTTAACAGTGACCGATTTTCCCACTTGAGCATCACTAAAGAAAGCTGGTTCTTGGTAAATATGCCCACTTTTTTCTATGTGTTTCAACCACTTAACGTCAGAAGCCAGGGGGATTTCTTTATTGGTATCAAGAACTTTCAAAACAAGCATGTTTTTATTAATATTCTCAAGCCTGCCATTAATGTATATGTGATCATCCGCTATCAAAACAAAAGGAATTAAAAACATAGGAGAGAACAGCAAAAAAAGGATACTTATATGTAAGACTTTTGCTAACCTCATTGACATCCTCCCTGATATTTTGCTGTGCTTTATCATATCAAAATTCTAATTGATTATAAGCTTTCTATCACTCTAGACTGACAAGTCACGTGAAAAAATCGTGAAACGGAAGCAATGTAATCAGCAACTACACTTCTTCAACATCAGAACCCACAATGTTTCTGCTTTCTCGGCTAAATTCAATCCCAAGAAGATATATCTTTCTTGAACCGTCTGCATATTTTTCCCAGTATTTCTTTTCTTTTAGCTGACTAAGGGCCTTCCCCCCCTCCAGCTCAACAACCTTGAATTCCATAATGTAAACCTTATCCCCATAGAAAACTGTCATGTCTATCTTTCCTGCGCTTGTTGCGTCTTCCACCACCACATCAAATCCGCTGGCGCAAAAATAGGCATACACTACACTTGCATAATATCCCTCATACCCCCCTATGTCGTTTCGCCTGTACCAATCGTGTGGAATACTTGAGAAAAAGCTATGAAAGATCTTCCTGACCGAATCAAAATCGTTCTTTGCTACAGCTTCCTTAAGAAACCCTTTGTTCCTCTCAACCTGCCGGGGAGCCTTCGTGTAATACGACAAAAGATGATCGTTAAAGCTTACCCTAACTTCCTTGTTCGGAAACTTCAAAAAGTAAAGAGCCCCTGTATCTCTCCATTCCTTGCCGGCTATGGTCAAATATCCCGTCTGAAACATCAAATTCTCTGGATAAATCTCATCTATATCAAAGCTCCCTATCAGTTTTTCTCCCGCATCAAGTGTCTCTACTTCAGGAAGATAAAACCGGTTTTCAAACATAAGCTTTATCAAAAACGTCGGTGTTCCTGTCTCAAACCAGTAGGGGCGAAATTCTCCTTCGGCAAGATACAGAAGAATATCGAAGGGATTGTAAACCTTTTCTCCAAGCCAGGAATATCCATCATACCAGCATCTGACCTTTTCAAGATCAACTCCTGAAAGCCTTTCTGAAAAAACCTCTTCAAACTCCCCCTGCGTATAACCGCATATGCTTCCATATCGGGGATTTAAGGTGATATCCTGAAGTTGATTCAACCCGCTGAATAAAGATACCTTGCTGAATTTTGATACTCCAGTAATAAACACAAACTTTAGATAGGCATCCAGGGGTTTCAATACACCGTAGAAATTCTTCAGGACTTCCCTTATCTCAATAGCAGCTTCCTTATCTTCTATCCTGTCCAAGATTGGTTTGTCGTATTCGTCTATTAGAACGACCACTTTGCTTTCATACTTTTCCGAAACCTTTTCTATAAGTTCTCTAAATCTAAGATTAAGGAGTTCTTCTTCGTAGATTATACCGTAAGACTTACCGTGTCTCCGAAGAATCGACTCAATTGTCTTAGACAGTGCATCCTTGGAATCAATAACCCCTTCAGCAAAGTCTATATAAATTACGGGATAACTTTTACTCCAGTCCCAGTGATCGTAAAGATAAAGTCCTTTGAAAAGCTCTCTTTTCCCAAGAAAGGCTTGCCTTAGAGTGTCCAGAAACAAAGATTTACCGAAACGACGAGGACGAGAAAGAAAATAATATTTACCTTCACAGACAAGCTTTTCAATAAAGCGAGTTTTATCCACGTAGTAATAATCTTCCGATCTTATTTCTTCAAAACTCTGAATCCCTATAGGAAGTTTATTCATCTCATTCCTTACCTTACTTCTTCAACATCAAATCCCACAATGTTTCTGCTCTCACGACTGAATTCAATCCCAAGAAGATATACCATCCTTGACCCATTTGCATACTTATCCCAATATCTTTTCTCTTTTAGTTGGCTAATTGCCTTTTCCTCACCTTCAAGCTCAACAACCTTGAATTCCATAATGTAAACTCTGTCCCCATAGAAAACCGTCATGTCTATTCTTCCTGTGCTCGTTACGTCC